>NZ_JBLZWV010000007.1:0-223493 GCF_056098905.1 Pseudomonas sp. TSO6
CAGGTATTGGTGTCACGGCACAAACCGCCGGGGCTGCTGCGCAGCCCATCGCGACACAAGGCCGCTCCCACAGAAAAATAGCGTTAGCCAGGCAGCAGTATGCTGACCCGCAACCCACCGCCCTCGCGGTTCGCCACCATCAGCTCACCGCCATGGCTGTTGGCAATCCGCTGGGCAATGCTCAACCCCAGCCCGTAGCCGCCGGATGCCTGGTTACGCGAGCCTTCACCGCGCACGAACGGGTCGGTGATGGTTGTCAGCAGGCCCGGCGCAATCCCCGGGCCGCGGTCGTCGATGTGGATGAACACCCCATCGACAGCCCGTTCCAGTGTGACCGAGATGTCCTTCGCGTAGCGCAACGCATTGACCAACAAGTTTTGCAGGCAGCGTTGCAGCAACAGGGCATCCACCTGCGAACACCCCACCTTGCCATGCACCGGCAGCGCTTCTTCGGCGCTGGCCAACTCGGCGCACTGGCGTGCCACCAGCCGGTCCAGGTCCACCTGCTGCAAATTCAGCTGCTCGCCCGCGCGCAGGTAATCGAGTACCTGGCCAATCATGTCGTCCATCTGGGTAATGTTCTGCCGCAGGCGCTGGCGATGTTCGTCGTCCGGTAGCCGCTCCAGGCGCAGGCGCATGCGGGTCAGCGGGGTGCGCAGGTCGTGGGACACGGCGGCCAGGAAGTAAGCCTTGTCATTGACCATGGCAATCAGCCGCTGCTGCATGGCGTTGAACGCCTGGGCCGCCTGGCGCACTTCTTCCGGGCCATCCAGTGCCAGGGGAGGCTGCTCGAGGTTGCCGCCCAGGCCGCGCGCTGCGTCGGCCAGGCGCCGCAACGGGCGCAGGCACAGGCGCACGGCAATCAGGCACACCAGCAATACCGCGACAATCCGCAGCGCATACACCCGCAACAGGTAGTCGCTGATCAGCACCCAGGCCGATTCGCCACTCCAGCCCTGCAGTTCCTGGCCCTCGATGGTCAGCCAGTGGCCGTCGGCCAACGGCACCGCGAACTGCACATGCGCCTGGGCCGTGCGCAGGCCGAACAGGCTGCGCCAGACAATCGGCTGGCCCAGCTCATCGGTCAGCCGCACCTTCAGCAGGCGCACGTCCTGGGCATGCCCCAGTTCGTACCTGAGGGCCTGCTGCAGCAACAGCTCGACGCGCCTGCGCCCTCGGCGCTCGTCATGTTCAGGTGTGGGTAGCGTTTCGGCGCAGCGCAACTGATAGTGGGCGGGCACCTTCAGCGCGCCGGCGTGGCAACTGGCCTGGGCGATCAGGGGCGCACTGCGCGCGGCGATCAGGCGAATGGGCGCCTCGAATACCTGGGCGAAACGCACATCGAACCAGATGCTGCTCGACATCAACTGGATCACCAGCGTGCCGCTGATCATGATCAGCAGCAGCTGGCCAAACAAGGTGCGCGGCCACAGCCGGCGAAGCCAGCGCATGTCAGGCATCGGCCGCGAGGCTGGCGATACTCAGCAGGTAGCCTTCATTGCGGATGGTGAGGATTTGCGCGGCACCTGCTGGCGCACGCCGCAGTTGCTGGCGCAGGCGGCTGACGCACATGTCCACCGAACGGTCGTCGGGCAGGTGGTCGCGGCCAAACGCGCTGCGGGTCAGCTGGTCGCGGGAAACCACCCGGTTGTTGGCCTCCAGCAGTTCGCGCAGCACGCGGTAGTCGGAGCGCGGCAGGGTCAGGGTTTCGCCATCGGGGCGGGTGAGCAGACGCTTGACGTGTTCAAGGCGAAAGCCTGCAAACAGCTGGGCGTCCGCCACGGCGGGCTCTTCGGCGGGAGTGTCCAGGCGTTGCGGGCGACGCAGCACGGCCTTGATCCGGGCGATCAGCTCGCGTGGCTCGAAAGGCTTGGCCAGGTAGTCGTCGGCACCCACTTCCAGGCCGATGATGCGGTCCAGCGTGCTGCCCTTGGCCGACAGCATGATCACCGCCAGGCCTGGCGTCGCCTGCAACTGGCGGCACAGGCTAAGGCCATCTTCGCCGGGCAGCATCAGGTCGAGCACCACCAGGTCCACCTTCGTCCGCGCCAGCTGTTCGCGCATTTGTTCACCGTCGGCTGCGGCTAGCACGTTATAGCCGGCATCTGTCAGGTAATCACAAAGAAGTTCGCGGATCTCGTCGTCATCGTCGACAACCAGCAAGGTCGTGCTCATGCGGAAAAACACCTGTTCGGTGAGGGCCGGTGGCGCTCGTTACGTTCAATTACATGCCCGTACATGTCGGGTCTGGAGCCGGGAGGGCCGATCCCTAGAATCCTAACAAAAAATCATCTGCAAATACGAAGCCTTCCCAAATGAATCCCAAGTGCATCCCGAAAGTGTTCACCCCCATCAGCCAAAGTGGCAATCGCCTCAAGCCGCTGGCGTTCTTCGTTGCCGTCGCCATCAGTGGCGGGGCCATGGCTGCCGCCGGCAAACCCCTGGAGCTGGACGCCACACAGATCGAAGACAGCGCCCTGCTGCCGGCCGACGATGCTGGCCAGCTAGGCTACACGGTCGAGAGCACCCGTAGCTCCACCGGCCTGGCGCTGACGCCACGCCAGACGCCGCAATCGGTCACCACCATTACCCGCCAGCAGATGGATGACCGCGACATCCACACCATCGAGCAGGCGCTGGAAACCACGCCAGGCGTAACGGCCAACAAGTCCGAGGTGGGTGGGCGTACCGACTACCGTGCCCGGGGCTACTCGATCAGCAATTGGAAGGTCGACGGCCTGCAGACCCAGGGCGGTTCGGACTTCAGCGGCAGTGGCAACGCACTGAATATGGACCTGTACGAACGCATCGACATCGTGCGCGGTGCCAACGGCCTGCTGGGCGGCACCGGCGACCCCTCGGCCACCGTCAACCTGATCCGCAAGGCACCGACCAAGACATTCGGCGGCAGCGCTTACGCCACGTACGGCAGCTGGGACAAGCGTCGCCTGGGTGCGGACCTGAATCTGCCCCTGTCCGCGGATGGCCGCCTGCGCTCGCGCTTCGTGATGACCCAGCAGGACGCCAACTCGTTCCGCGACAACCAGTCCGAGCGCTCCCGCGCCGCGTTGGCCAATTTCGAGTTCGACCTGGACGACGCCACCACCCTGGGCGCCGGTTACCAGTATGAGTACAACAAGGTTGTCGGCGGCGGCTGGGGCGCGAACATCCCCATCTGGTACCGCGATGGCAGCAAGACCGACTTGCCGCGCAGCACCAACGTGGTGCCCAGCTGGAGCTTTGGCGAGTACACCACCCGTACCGCGTTCGGCTCGCTGGAGCACCGCTTCGACAACGACTGGACCCTGGACCTGAAAGCCGCCCAGGCGACTACCGAAGCCTTGAACCACCGGGGCCTTGCCAAGGTGAACTCGGCTGGGCGCGGCAGCTTCGGCGGCTATTGGGACCAGGACGGCAGCGGCGCGGTGCTGAACGGTTTGCACAGCTCCAGCGACACCACACAGCAGTCGGCGCAGATCGACCTGTCCGGCCCGTTCCAGCTGTTCGGCCGCACCCACCAAGCCATGGTCGGCTATAACGACAGCCGCACCGTAGGCTGGTCGCCCCAGTACACCTGCACCATGGTCGGCGATGGCATGGCCAGCGCGCCTGCACTGGGTTGCCAGTTCCGCGCCAATAACGGCTTCCCGGTCACGGACTGGCACAATGGCGTGGATGACGACTACGACCTCATCGCCTCACGCACCGGCCTTCACAGCAAGACCACCACCCGCCTGCAGGGGATGTACGCCGCCACCCGCCTGAGCATCACCGACCCGCTGTCGGTGATCGTTGGCGTGCGCACCAGCAACTATTCCTCGGTTACCCGCAGCGTGGCCGGCGAGCGCAGCAGCCAGGAAGAAAACGGCATTGTCACCCCCTACCTGGGCGCGGTGTATGACCTCAACGACAATTACTCGTTGTATGCCAGCTACACCGATATCTTCACCCCGCAAACCTCTGAAACCAGCAGTGGCAGCAAGGTCGAGCCGATTCGTGGGCAAAGCTACGAAACAGGTATCAAGGGTGAGTGGTTCGATGGCCGCCTGAACGCCTCGGCGGCGTACTTCCGCACCAAGCAGGAAAACAAGGCCGTGCTGGACGGCGACCTGACCACCCCGACTGGCGGCAACGCATACAAGGCCGGTTCCGGCCAGGAAACCGACGGTATCGACCTGGAAGTTGCCGGCGCCCTGACCCCCAACTGGAACGTTTACGCCGGCTACACCTACCTGCACTTCCGCCGCGTCGACAGTGACGGGCGCAGCGACCCGTCGCACCTGTTCAAGGCCTCCACCACCTACCGCCTGAGCGGCCCGCTCGACCGCCTGACCCTGGGCGCCGGCGTGACCGCGCAAACCAACATCCGCGCCATTTCCAGCCCGGCCGGCCAGCCCACCAACGGTGTAAGCAATGGTGCCACTGATGTGAACTGGTCCGGTTATGCCATCTGGAATGCCATGGCCAAGTACCAACTGACCGATGAGACCAGCGTCAGCCTCAACGCCAACAACCTGTTCGACAAGCACTACTACACCCAGTACGGGTTCTATGCCGGGGCCATCTACGGCGACCCGCGTAACCTGTCGGTGACGGTAAGCACCGCGTTCTGACCAACCGTTTCCCACAGGTCTGCGCGCGGTCCATGCATCAACCGGCTTCTCCAACTGGGCCTCGAAGCTATTCCAATCCTCGCCAAACAGCTCCACCGATTGCGAGGTCATCGTGCATCGCGCATCCAGATATCTGGTTGACAGATATCTGGATCAGAGATATTTTCCACCTTATGTTGGTGCGCCGGGACAACACGATGCGGGTCATAACGAAAGCGGCGGTTACCAAGGCGATTGAAGCTCACGGCCAGTGGAAAGCGCCGCTTAGCCTGTGGCTGACAACCTTCGACAGGGCGACGCTGCGCTTTGAATCTTTTGAACAGCTGAGGCAGACGTGGGCCACTGTGTCTGGCTGGAACGTAGATCGCATCCCCCACTCAAAACTCAGGCCCACCAGCCGCAAAGGGCCGCTTGATATCTACGTGTTCGATATCAAGAAAAACGAATGCCGCCTGATCGCGTGGCTCAATGCGCGAACGGGCACTCTCTACATCAAGGCCATTTTGTCGCACGCCGAGTACGACAAATGGTGCCGAAGCGATATCAGGTAGCAACCTGGGCAGCGCGATATTTCAATTCGACAGGTGACAACATGAAGCGGGATAAAATCGAAGCCAATGGACTAGATGCCTTCATCGCTAATATTTCACCCATGCTCGATGGCCTGAACACTCAGATGGCAACCATGGCCCAGCTTCTGGCCGCCTGCCATGACCCCATCAAGGACGGTGCCGAGCTTGAGGCACGCATGACATTGATCGACGAGCTCTACTCCCATGCGGACACTGAAGGCCACGCTGCGGCACGCTTTGCGGAGATGGTAGCGGACCGCGTCTACGAGTATGAGAGTGAGTCTGTATTGGTGCCGTTCGCGAGCCAGGCCGAAGCGTTGGCCTTTCTGCTGTCGGACAGGGGCGTGAAGCAGAAGGACCTGTCGGCGATAGCGACCCAGAGCGCGGTATCAGAGATTCTGAACAACAAGCGGAAGATGACGGTTGCCCAGATAAAGGGCTTTGCTGAGTTTTTCAGCGTACCGGTCGAGTTCTTCATGCATGGGGTGGTTTGACAGCGAAGAAAGGGTGGGGGCAGCTCAGTGACAGATGAAACAAAAATGCCCACCTTCGTTGATTCCAAGAACGGACTGCCGCTTGATCCTGGCACACACGACACGGCGAGCAACTGCACAGTAATTTTTTGCATCATTGATAGCGCACGCGTCAACTTGGCTGTCGGAGTGACGGATTGTGGAGAAGCTACTTAGTGCGTTCTGACCTAGCGTGCTTGGGGCTGCTGCGCAGCCCATCGCCGGCAAGCCAGGCTCCCACAGGTACCGCGTCGGCTTCAGACTTATGCAGTACCTGTGGGAGCGACCGTCTTGCACAAAACCTGAAGGCTGGCGCGATCACTGTGGGAGCTGGCTTGCCGGCGATTGGCCGCAAAGCGGCCCGCTTTTCTTCTCTGACTCGCCCCTTGGCCCTGCTCAATCGGCTTCTCCCGCCGCTCCTCCAGGCTGCCTGAGCCTCCCCAAACAGCCTTCCTTTACCGCTCATCGCCAAAACAGAGCATCAGGGAATTCTGTACGTCATGTGCGGTCTGTCTCACGGCTGTTACACGTGATGTCACATGGCTTCTGCTTCAAGTGGCAGTGATAGCCGCTTTCACCCACCCGTGCAGGCGCAATCTCGCCTCCGGCGCTTTTAATGGAATGTTTATGTTTGCCTCTACAAGGATGTGGCTGGGTCTGTGTGCGTTGGTGCTGGGCGCAGGGCTGTTTTCGCCCGTTCATGCTGCGACGCCTGGTGAGCAGGACCTCATACGTGACCGGCAGAACCGTTTGCTCGAAGAGCAGCGCCGCCGCCTTGAAGAACTCAAGGACCTGCCAGGCGACCGGGCCACTCCAGTGGCACCCGCCACGCCAGCCGATACGCGCTGTTTCAACATCAGACGCATTGAGCTCAAAGGTGCAGACTCGCTATCGGCTACAGAGCGCGACGCGCTGATCAAGCCTTTTCAGGGCAAGTGCCTGGGTGTGGCCCAGCTTAACCAGCTGCTCAAGGCGGTCACCGACCATTACATCGAGAAAGGGCTGGTGACCACCCGCAGCTACTTGCCGCAACAGGATCTGTCCACCGGCGACCTTCAGGTGCTGGTCATCGAAGGCAAGCTGGAGAAACTGCGCAGCGATGCCGCCAGCGGCCTGTCCGATCGTGAACTGGCCATGGCTTTCCCCGGCAGGCAAGGCCAAGTGATCAATCTGCGAGAAATCGAGCAGATGGTCGATCAACTCAACCGCTTGCCGTCCAACCAGGCGCGCATGGAACTGACCCCGGGCCAGGCCATTGGCGGCAGTGATGTGGTCGTCAAAAACACCCCCCAGAAACCTTGGCGTGCCAACCTCTCGCGTAACAACGACGGCCAGCGCAGTACGGGCGAGCAGCAGTGGAACGTTGGCCTGGACTGGGACAGCCCGCTGGGGCTTGCTGACCAGTTGAGCCTGCGTGGGGGCCATGATGCGGTCAGTGACCACCAGCAGGGCTCGCACAACGCCTTGCTGTCGTACAGCTTGCCATGGGGTTGGTGGACGTTCAGCTACCTGTACAGCGAAACCGAATACCGCTCCCAGCTCGAAGCCGAGGGCGCCAGGTACAAGCAGAACGGTGACAGCCAGACCCACCAGGTGCGTGCCGAGCGTGTGATCCACCGCGACGCTGTGAGCAAGACCTCGCTCAATGCCGGCCTGGCCCATGTGCGCACACAGAACTTTTTCGAGGACAGCAAGCTGGCCTTGAGCAGCAATCGCCTCACTGAAGCGCAGTTCGGTATCAACCATGGCCGGCGTGTGGGCTCCGCATTCGTCAACATCGACCTGGGTATGCAACAAGGCATCGGGCTACTCGACGCCCAAGGCAACCATCACCCCGGCCCGGGCGAACCTGACGCACGCTATCGCAAGTACACCGGCACCATCAGCTACCTGTATCCCTTTCAACTCTGGGGGGAGAACCTGGCCTTCACCAGCCTGGCCACCGGGCAGCGCAGCGAAGATGTGCTGTTCAGCCCGCAGCGCCTGAGCCTGGGCGGTTCATCTTCTGTACGGGGTTACAAGGACCAGTTCTTGTCCGGCGACAGTGGCGGCTACTGGCGCAACGAAATACGCCTGACGCGTGCCGTGACCCTCGACTGGCTGCGCCCGGTGTTCAGCGAATACGGCGCCGCTGCCGGTTATGACCAGGGTGTGATCAGCAACGACCGCTACAACGATGCAAACCACGGCCGGTTGTCCAGCAACTCGTTCGAGCTGTTTACCCGTGGCCAGCACGTTGCCGCGTCGGTCACTTTTGCCCATTCCCTGGAACGTCCCGAGGTGATCGAGCGAGAAGCGCCGGTTTACTTCCGTATGGATTTCTTCCTTTAACTGCGCTGTTCCGAGGTCGCTTACATGGACGTCAACCAATTAGCCCTGCTGGCACGTCAGCCTTCTGCTGCACTGGCCGAGCGCGCGAGTTTCCTGGGTATGCCCAAGCGCTTGCTGGCCCTGCTGCTGGCCAATGTCATGTTCTGGCAACCGATCTGGGCGCAGGCGCAGGGCATTGCGGTAAGCGGCACCACCAACACCGCCGTGGGCCAGGCTGGCAACGGTGTGCCGGTGATCAACATCGCAGCGCCCAACGCGGCGGGCCTTTCGCACAACCAGTACCAGCAGTACAACGTCGACAGCAAGGGTGTGATTCTCAACAACTCGACCCAAGCCATACAAGCGACCCAACTGGGCGGCAATATCCTCGGCAACAGCCAACTGGGCGGGCGTGGCGCCAGCACCATCCTCAACGAAGTCACAGGTGCCAACCCCAGCCAGCTCAACGGCTACACCGAAGTGGCCGGGCAGGCGGCGCGGGTCATCGTGGCCAACCCCTACGGCGTCACCTGTAACGGCTGCGGTTTCATCAATACCCCGCGTGTCACCCTCAGTACCGGCAAGCCGGTGCTGGACGCCAATGGTAAGCTCGATCACTTTGCAGTCGACGGCGGCAACATCACCGTCGAAGGCCAAGGGCTGGATGCCAGCGCGGTCGACCAGTTCGACCTGATTACCCGCTCGGCGAAGATCAATGCCGATATCTATGCAAAGCAGCTGAACGTCATTACCGGCGCCAACGATGTCAACGCCGACACACTGGCCACCAGCGCCCGTGCCGGCAATGCCGCCGACAAACCGCAGCTGGCCATCGACTCGTCGGCGCTGGGTGGGATGTACGCCAATGCGATCAAGCTGGTGGGTACCGAGCAAGGCGTCGGCGTAAAGACGGCTGGCAATATGGCGGCTAGCGGCGGTGATATACAGATCGATGCCAACGGCCACCTGAACATGGCCCAGGCTTCGGCGCAGGGCGGGTTGCAGGTAAACGCGCAAAGCGTCGAAATGACCGGCAAGGTCTACGCGGGCAGCGCAACGGTGCGCACCCCCGGCGCGCTGACCAACCAGCAAAGCCTGGCCGTGCGCGAGCGTATCGAGATCAACGCAGGCCAGGTCGGCAACGCAGGCACTATCGCGGCGGGCATAGAAGCCGATAACAGCCGTAACGTCACGGGCGACGTCGCCATCAGTGCGCCGGTTGTGGCCAATACGGGCTACATTGAAGCCAGCCGTGGGTTGAACATCGACGCGGCCAAGGCCCTCGACAACCAGGGCGTGGTGCAAGGCGGCGCGGTCAATCTGGCCAGTGCCCGAGTCAGCAACCAAGGGGCGGCGGCACGCCTGGTCGGCGAACAGTCGTTGTTCATCACTACCCCGGCTATTGTCAACCTGGCCGGCGTAATCCGCTTTGGCGCGGGGCAAGCGGTCAACCTGCAACTGGCCAGCCTGGACAACCGCGAGGGCCTGATCCAGGCCGCGGGTGGCAGCCTTGCCATTGCAGCTGGCGCGCTGGACAACAGCGCTGGGCAGATCGACGCCAGCAGCCTCGCCATTACCGCAGACACGATCAGCAACCGCTCGGGGCTTTTGTCTGCCCGTGCCGGTGATGCAAAAGTAACGGCGCGCCGTGCGCTGGACAACACCAGCGGTACCGTGCAGGCGCAAAAGCAACTGTCGGTCGACGGCGGTGACATCAGCAACCAGGGCGGGCGGCTGCTGGCCGTTGCGGGTGATCTTGAACTTGACACCACTGGCCTCGATAACCGCAGCGGCAGCGTGCTGGGGGCGAACGTCAAGCTGGCAGCAGAGGGTGCGCGGGTCGATAACCGGGGTGGGAAGATCGTCGGCGACCGCGTGGACGTGAACGCCGGCGTTCTGGACAACCGCGACCAAGGCTTGCTGGCTGCCGGTGCGCAAGGGCTGGCGCTGAACTTCGGCCCTTCAGCGACCCAGGCTCAATTACTCAACAGTACCGGGCAGGTTCAAAGCGACGGCGCCCTGCTGCTGCGTGGCGCCTGGCTGGAGAACAGCGCCGGTACCTTGCTCGGCCAGCGCGTACGGGTAGATGCCCAGCGCCTGGACAACGATAGCAAGGGGGCGGTGGTCAGCAATGACGGTGCTGTCACGCTGAACATCACCGATGTACTGAGCAACCTGACCGGTGTCATCGACGCTGGCAGCCACCTGCTAACCCTCGGCGGTATCGCCGCTGTCGACAACCAGGGCGGCAGCATGCGTGGCAGCCAGCTCGACCTGCAGGCCAGCACCTTGCGCAATGGCCAGCAGGGCCAGCTTGTCGCTAGCAGTGGCGGCCTGACCTTCACCGGCAACCAGCTGGATAACAGCGGGGGTACGCTGTTGAGCAGCGGCGGCCTTACGCGGCTGAACCTGGGCAGTGGCACCGTCAGCAACGTCGGCGGCACCATCCAGGGCGACACAGTGCACATCAGCGCCGGGGCGCTGGACAACAGCAGCGATGCCAGCAAGGCGGGCTCGTTGTCGAGCCTGGTCGACAGCCTGACGCTGAACATCGGCGCGCTCACCAGCAACGCCGGCAAACTGTTCGCCAAAACTGCGTTGCTGTTCACCGGCGACACGCTGTCCAACACCAATGGCAGCGAGTTGAGCGGCGACAGTGTCACGCTCACGGCAGGCAACCTGATCAACCGTGGCGGCCTGATCGAGTCCAACACCACGTTGAACCTGCACGGCGGTTCGCTGGACAACACTTCGGGCCGGCTGCGCGCCCTCGGCAATAACGCCGGTACCAACAGCACCAGCACATTCGGCCTGGCTGGCAGCCTCATCAACCAAGGCGGCCGTATCGAAATCGGCAGCACCGACTTCGCCCTCAAAGCCGATGCGCTGAACAACCGCACAGGCAGCATCGAACATGCCGGCACCGGCCTGCTGAGCCTGGATTTCAACCGGGTGAGCGGCGCCGGCGGCAGCATCAGTGCGCTGGGCAATGGCGACTGGCATTTCGGCACGGTCGACGGGCTGGGCGTTGTCCAGCTCAATAACGCCCTGACCTACACCAGTGACTCGCTGGCGCTGCTGGCGGGTGATCGGCTGGCCAGCGGCGCGGGCCTCACCTTGAACCTGCGCAACCTCGACAACGGCGGCGAGTTGCTCAGCGACGGTGACCTGGCCCTGAACCTGACCGGCGACCTGAACAACAGCGGCCGCCTCAGCGCGCAAAACCTGCTGACCATTCAGGCCGCCAACGTCACCCAGAACGGCGGGCGGATCGGTGCTGGTACCGACACGCGTATTGCCCTCTCCGGTGCGCTCGACAACCTGGGCTACCTGACCGCGCGCCAGAACCTGCGTGTTGACGCCGCGCAGGTCGCCAACCGCGGCACCCTGGGCGCGCAAGGCAACGTCAACCTCAATGCCAGCCAGTCCCTTACCAACGGTGCCGACGCTCTGCTGTTCAGCGGCGGCGCGATGGCCCTGCGCACCGCCAACTTCGGCAACCTGTACGGTGACGTCTACAGCCGTGGTGACCTGAGTGTCGCTAACCTGGACGGCGGCAGCGCGCAACGCTTCAGCAACCTGTCTGGCACGGTGGAGAGCGAAGGGGCGATTACCCTCAACGCCACGACCGTGGAAAACGCCAAGGCCGAATTCGAGCTGGGCCAGCGCATCGTCAACGGTAGCCTGCGCTGGCAGTGTGGCCAGCACTGTGGCGGGCATGACTCGTTCAAGCGCGGTGTGATCAACATTGACCAGACCATTCTGGAAACCGCGACCCGTGACTCGGCATCGGCACGCTTGGTGGCGGGCAAGGACCTTATCCTGCAGGCCGACCAGGTGCAGAACCGCTACAGCCTGCTGGCTGCCAACGGCAACCTGAGCATCACTGCCAACGACCTGCTGAACCTGGGGGCTTCCGAGCGCACCGGGCAGAACAACATCCAGATCGGCACGCCTGCGCGTATCGCCACCGGTTACTGGGACCAGATGGAGTACATCGACGTCCCTGCATTCAACGCCGCCGTCGCCGCAGGCAATTTCGACCTGGCACGTTTCGAGGTGCTCAAGGCGCGCTCCGCCGACAGCCGCTTTATCGAGCAAAGCAACTACACCGTCTGGACCGACAGCCCGCAGCCAAAATATGCCGCGACGCTACAGGCCGGCGGTTCGGTCAACCTCAACGTCGCGCGAACCGTTCAGAACGGCTCGGTGAGCGCCGGCAACACCGCCGAGATCCTTACTGGCACCCTGGGTGAAGACCAGACCGGCATCAAGGTCGGGGGCATCGACATCACCATCAACAAACAGGCCGGCGACACCAGCCCCGCCGCCGTAGCAGCCGTGCAGCCTGTGCAGCGGGTGGCCGCTGATGGCAGCGTGCAAACCGGCTTCACCCCGGTGGATTACAGTGGGATCCCGTTTGCCGCCGTGGACCCGACTGCAGGCGCGACCTTCCAGCTACCCCAGGGCAATTACGGGCTGTTCATTCGCAACCCCGACCCAACCAGCAGCTACCTGATCGAAACCAACCCAAACCTGACTGACTTGTCGCGGTTTCTCGGTTCCGACTACATCCTCGACCGCCTCGACATCAGCCCCGACAGCAATTGGCGCCGCCTGGGTGACGGCTTGTATGAACAACGGCTGGTCCGCGATGCCGTGCTGGCGCAGACCGGCCAGCGCTTCCTGGCCGACGGCCTGAGCAGCGACTACGACCAGTACCGCTACCTGATGGACAACGCACTGGCGAGCAAGGACGCGCTCCAGCTGAGCCTTGGCGTCACGCTGAACGCCGAACAGGTCAGTGCCCTGACCCACGATATCGTGTGGATGGAAAACCGCGTGGTCGATGGCCAGAAAGTACTGGTGCCCGTGCTTTACCTGGCCCAGGCCGATTCGCGCAGCGTGCGTGGCAACAGCCTGATTCAGGGGCGTGACCTGACACTGATCGCAGGCGGCGACCTGGTCAACGTCGGCACCTTGCGTGCCAGCAACAACCTCGACGTGAGCAGTGGCGGCAGCCTCTATCAGGGCGGCCTGGTGGACGCGGGTAACAACCTGCAGATGATCGCCCAGGACAGCATCCGCAACGCGATGGCCGGTGAAATACGCGGCAGGCAAGTAAGCCTGGCGGCGGTCAAGGGCGACATCCTCAACGACCGTACCGCCATCCAGGTGCGGGACGGTGCAGGCATGCGCACCATCACCGACACGGGCAGCACCATCACTGCCCGCGAAAACCTGGCCATCAGTGCCGGCCGCGACATCACCCACTACGGCGTCATGAGTGCAGGCGGCGACGTAGCGCTCAAAGCCGGCAACGACATCAACCTGCTGGCCAAGACCGACAGCAGCGAAAAGCACGAACTGTTCGACGGCGGGCACAAGTCCGTCATCACTACCCAGGTGAAAAACCTGGCAGCGACGGTGACCGCCGGTGGCGACCTGGCTGTGGATGCGGGGCGCGATATCAATGTTCTGGCCAGCCAGGCCAAGGCGGGCAACGACCTGCGCCTGGTCGCAGGCCAGGACATCAACGTCAGTTCGGCGGGCGATGTGCACGACATCGCGACCCGAAGCAAAGATGGCAAGAAACGCATCAGCGAAGCCAATGACCGCACTACCCAACTCGCCAGCGAGCTGACTGCCGGCAATGACGTCACCCTGCAGGCCGGCCGCGACACCACCCTGGTGGCCAGCAAGATTACCGCTGGCAACGAAGCGTACCTGTACAGCGGCAACGCCCTGAGCCTGCTTGCGGCGCAAGACAGCACCCACACCCTTTACGACATGAAAGAAAAGGGCAACTGGGGCGCCAAAAAAGCCCAGCGCGACGAGGTTACCCAGACCACCAACATCGGCACGCAAATCCGTACCGCTGGGAACCTGACCCTGGTCAGCAACGGCGATCAGCTTTACCAGGTCGCCACGCTGAACAGCGGCAAGGACCTGACCCTGCAAAGCGGCGCTGCCATCACCTTTGAAGGTGTGAAAGACCTGCACGACGAGAGCCATTCCAAAAGCAAAAGCAACATGGCCTGGTTCTCGATGAAGGGCAAAGGCAACACCGATGAAACCCTGCGCCAGAGCGAACTGCTGGCCCAGGGGCAAACGGTGATCCAGGCGGTGGACGGCCTGAAGATAGACATCAGGCAGATTGACCAGCAATCCGTCAGCCAGACCATCGACGCCATGGTCAAGGCCGAACCACAACTGGCCTGGATCAAAGAGGCCGAGCAGCGTGGGGACGTGGATTGGCGGCAGGTTAAAGAACTTCACGATTCCTACAAGTACAGCAACTCCGGCATGGGCCAGGCGGCGATGTTGGCGGTGATCATCATCATCACCGTGGTGACCGCCGGCGGCGCCAGTGCCCTGGCAGGGGGCGCAGCAGGGGCGACTGCAGGCTCGGGTAGCGCCATGGCGGCAGCAACCACCACACAGGCCCTTGCCGCTGGCGCGAGCTACACCGCTGCCGGCTGGGGCAACATGATGGCCACCGCAGCGCTGACCTCAATGGCCAGCACAGGCGCTGTGAGCGTTATCAACAACAAGGGCAATCTTGGCATCGCGCTGAAGGACACCTTTGGCAGCGATAGCCTGAAAAACGCCAGCATCGGCGCGTTGACCGCAGGCTTGGTGAACTACGCCGACAGCACGTGGTTCCAGGGTGCCAGCCCGGCAAACGGCGGTGGTGCGCAAGTCACAACCGCCGGGCCGGTACAAAACCCGGGCTATAGCAAAGAGTGGCTGAGCTGGCAGAAGGCGCAAGATGCGGTGGCCCGCAGTGCTACCCATGCCGTGATCAAAAGCGGCGTTTCCACCGCCATCAACGGCGGCAGCCTGCAAGACAACCTCGGGTCCGCGCTGGTATCCGAAGGTTTTGACCTGGCAGCCGCTGTCGGCAACAAAAACCTCGGCGATTTTGCCGAATACATGGACTTGAGCACCGGCTCGGCCGAAAAGATCTTCCTGCATGCCATGCTGGGCGGCGCCCTGGCGGCGGCGCGCGGTGGTGACTTCAAAACCGGTGCCATCGCCGCTGGGGCAGCCGAAGGGTTGACGGCGTCGGCCACGGATAACCTTGGCCGCTACCTTGATAGCCGCTTCATCACCGATGACCAGTTCAGGGTCGCCACGGCGCAGATCATCGGTATTGCAGCCGGTGCGCTGGTGGATGGCGACCCCAACGATGCGGCTTGGGTGGCGGGTAATGTCGAGCGGTATAACGAGCAGTTGCACCCTACCGCGGTCGACCTGATCAAAAAGGCCGCGCCGAAATATGCTGCCGACACCTACATCTCTGAAGCGGAGGCCGAGCGGCGCCTGGCGCTGGGCGCGGTCTATTACACCGACGAGAAGTGGAACGCGGTGCTGACTGGGCAAGGTTACGCCCCAGACGACACGACACTTGCCTACCTGGGCGCGGCACTGGCACCCATGGCTGGCCATTACGCGCCGCAGAACACCTCCGACGTGCCGACCACCCAGGCCGAGCGGGTGTACACAGGGTCTGAAACCGCTGAGCTGCTCACCCGGTTTGGCGACACCAACCCGGCGAGTTACGCCGATACGTCGATCAACTCGATCAACTTCCAGGGCGCCTATACCGGTGACCTGACGTACGACTACTACCGCTTCTACGACCGGAACATCGCCGTCCCCTACGACCTGGGCAGCAACCTGAGTGGCGGCTTGGCCGGTACTGCCCAGGGCGCGGGTGCCGCCATTTCCAACGTGGCCAGTTCCATCTGGTCGCTGTTGAGCAGCCCGCTGCAGAGCAGCGAGCAACTGGTAACCGGTGCGATGGCCCTGACCAAGAACCCGCTTGCCGCCACATGGGGCAGCCTGGCACCGGGCCAGGCCCAGGAAGGTCTGGCGACGGTGTATCAGATGCAGGGCGACAACGAGGCCGCCGCTGCAATCCGCAACCAGGCCAACACCGAGTTCGGGCTGAACTTCATCCCGGTCGAACGGGTGGCCTCGTTGGGCAAAATCGGCACTGTCGCCAAGACAGCAGACGAGCTGTACATCGAACGCCTGCTCACTGAAAAAGGCCCTTGCTGCTTCGCCGCGGGTACCAAGGTTTCAACGCCGAACGGCGACCGCGCTATCGAGTCGCTGAAGGTTGGCGACGTGGTCTGGAGCAAGCCGGAAAAAGGCGGCAAGCCCTTTGCCGCGAAAATCCTCGCGACCCACCAGCGCAGTGACCAGCCGATCTACCGGCTGAAACTGAAAAACCTGCGTACCGACGGTACAGCCAAGGGCGAGACCCTGCTGGTTACCCCAAGCCACCCGTTCTATGTGCCGGCCAAGCGCGACTTCATTCCGGCACTCGATCTGAAACCTGGGGATCTGCTGCAATCGCTGGCCGATGGCGACTCGGAGAATACTTCGTCGCAGGTTGAGGCGCTGGAGCTTTACCTGCCGGTGGGCCAGACGTATAACCTGACAGTGGATGTGGGGCACACGTTCTATGTGGGTGAGCTGAAGACGTGGGTGCACAACACCGGGCCTTGTGATTTGCCTGAGTGGCCGGTGGGTACAAAAGCAACGGTGCCGTCGAAAACGGCGGTTCAAGAGCTTGAGGTAGACGCCTATAAAAATCTTAAGGCAAGAGAAGTTGTTGGCGATGGTCTAGAGCACGATCATATCCCTTCCTTTGCTGCGTTGCGCACAGCAAAGGAAGCTGAGTTGGGCCGCCCCCTTACTGAGTTGGAAACCAGGACGCTCTACCAAAACGCTACAGCTGTGGAGGTCCCACGAGAGGTACATATTGCAGGTCCTACCTATGGCGGAAAAAACACGCCTGCTCAGATTCAGCAAGACGCAGCGGACCTGTGCGGTGCAGTTTGCCGTGACACAGATGCACTGCGAGCAAATTTGAACAAGCGCGGTTATGATTCAAGGCTTGTGGATGAAACTGTTCAAAAAATAGTGGAAAGGAATCGCAAGGCAGGAGTTATTAAGTGATGAATACTTGGTTGGATTTTGTTCGGGCTCTTGGTCAAGATGAAAGTAGCTCAATCGTAACTGACTTGTGCCGGGAAGTCGGAGAGCCGCCAGCCGTTTCAGAGACCCCGGATAGCTATAATGACCCAGAAGGGAAGACAAAATTTTTCAAGTTTATTAAGTCTGGTCTGGAGCTTGGGTTTCGTTCTGGGAAGTTAAACCACATTCATTTTTTTGTGCAACGTCACGAAGGGTATTCGGCATATAAGGCTGATGTGCTTGGTCGTACAGCTCAAACATGGCGGGTTCAAGATATCATTGCCGAGCTGGGCCCGCCTACCAAAGAGGTGCCAGGTAAAGCTGATATGTTGCTAGGGTATATACGGTCGTGGTTGAAGTATGAGTTTCAACCCTATGCTCTACGCATGGAGTTTTCGGAAGATGGTCGCTTGTGGAAGGTGACGCTAATGTCAAATCCATCGGCTTAGGAATGTCCCTCCAAAGCGGTGCCGTTGCCGCTGGGGCAGCCGAAGGGGTGATGGCGTCGGCCACTGATAACGGCACATGGGACAGCCAGGAACCCGGCCAGGCCCAGGAAGTGCTGGCGACGGTCTACCAGACGGAGGGCGACAATCAGGCCGCTGCAGCGATCCGCAACCAGGTCAACACCGAGTTCGGGCTGAACTTCATCCCGGTTGAGTGGGTGGCTGCGCTGGGCAAGGTGGGCACCGCGCCCTAGACAGCGGACAAGCTGTACATCGAACGCCTGCTCACCGAAAAAGGCCCTTGCTGCTTCGCCGCGGGTACCAAGGTTTCAACGCCTAACGGCGACCGCACTATCGAGTCGCTGAAGGTTGGCGATGTGGTCTGGAGCAAGCCGGAAAAAGGCGGCAAGCCCTTCGCCGCGAAAATCCTCGCGACCCACCAGCGCAGTGACCAGCCGATCTACCGGCTGAAACTGAAAAACCTGCGTACCGACGGTACAGCCAAGGGCGAGACCCTGCTGGTTACCCCAAGCCACCCGTTCTATGTGCCGGCCAAGCGCGACTTCATTCCGGCACTCGATCTGAAACCTGGGGATCTGCTGCAATCGCTGGCCGATGGCGACTCGGAGAATACTTCGTCGCAGGTTGAGGCGCTGGAGCTTTACCTGCCGGTGGGCCAGACGTATAACCTGACAGTGGATGTGGGGCACACGTTCTATGTGGGTGAGCTGAAGACGTGGGTGCACAACACCGGGCCGTGTGATTTGCCTGAGTGGCCTGTTGGGGCGAAAGCGACAGGCGAAGCATTGCCAGTCGCGCCTGTTGTTTCTTCCGGCGCGACCCGGACAGGTGTTGTTCGTACTAATGCAGCTGACTGGAGAGCATTGCGTGATAGCTGGGACGATCTTGGTTATGGCCAGATATTAAGCGCTGAAAATCGTACGGCTATTGCGAAAGGACGTACCCCGAAAGTGGATGACTCATGGATTAAGGTTTTTCCGGAAGATGCGGGATTAAAGGGTGAGCGAATTTCTATGCATCATATCCAGGGCTCGCCACTTACTGTGCCATTGCCTGATACACGGCATTTAAACGCGCACATGCCAGGCGGGTTCAGGTACAACCCAGGCGGCCCCGGATCAGCGCTTCCGGCATACCCTCCGAAGAAAGGAACTGAGTAATGCATGCCATACTGCTAGATCACCCAAAGCAGAACTTGATTTTCTACGTGGCTCAGGATTTGGATCAGTCAATCAGGTCTGATGTACACCAGCTTGTGAGTGAGCTTGCTGCGTCAAGGGTATGGAGCATTGCGCCGCCAACCATGGTTGACGAGATTGACGAAAATGGCTTGGAAGTGGTAGGTGGGACGCTGGAGATTTACTCGGCTTTGCTGCCGGAAAAACTTCCTCATGATGTCGACTTGAAGAACCTGGAGGAAGTGGAAGCGTTGATCCATGCTGTTAGGGACTTATCTGAAAAAGGAAGTATTTCCTTCGAGTTTCAGCTGGGCGCTACTTATGTAGGCAGCATTGAAGATGGCGTCATTGATCGAGTTCTTCAGGAGGGTTTGCTTGCACCGTGGAGAAATTACCTCAGCGGGAAAAGTTGAATTCGCCGTAGCGTTGCAACCCGCGCGAACCCGGGTTTTCGGTTAACCAGCAGCTGAACCAGCTGCTGGTCCAGTTCGTGCTGGGCGCCGATTATCAGAAGGTTGCTCGCGGCCAAAGGCATCGAAGCTGCCAGAAAGGTTGCTGTCTATCAGGTCCTGGCTGGTGGAGTAGACGTTATAGCTTGCGCGCCACACAGGGCCTGCCAAGGTCACCGGGTTGACGGCGTTGCCCGATACTGCCGCCAGCGCCTTGCCGGCGTCGCGGGTATTGGTATACGAGACGTTCAGCTTCCAGTCGTTATCGAAGTAGTGGTCGAGTTTGGTGAAGATCTCTTGGGAGATATTGTCCATGTAGGACCAGTTCTGCCCCAGGTTGGTGTGGCGCGCCAGCCCGATGTCTTTACCCGTGGTATAGCGTGGCAGCCCCAACGACGAGTTGGAGTGGGTGCTTTCATACATGCCACCCAGGGTGAAGATGGTCTGCGGGCCCAGGTCGACCTCGAACACCCCGTATACCGTGGGTTTTTGCGTGGCCAGTTTATCCGTGAAGTATTGGCGGTCGGTGTATGCCGTCACCAGGCGGCCGCGAACATTGCCGCTGTCGGTGAGCGGGCCGGTCACGTCGACTTGCGAACGGTAGTTGTCCCAGGAGCCGGCGGCGGCTTCGAACTTCAACTGAAAGTCCGACAGCGGGCGCTTGCGCACCAGGTTGATGACACCACCGGGGTCGCCCACACCGCCGAACAGCGCACCGGAACCCCGTAATACCTCGATGTGGTCGAATTCAGCCAGGTTGTACAACCGGCGGGAGTAGAAGCTGGTAGCCACTGAGGACAGTGCCATGGGCGCTGCGCCATCGATCTGGATGCTGTCGATGTTGAAGCCGCGCGAGTAGAACTCGTAGGTGTCGCTGGTAGTTTTTTGCACCGTGACCCCGGGTGCCATTTTCAGCGCGTCCTGCAGGCTGGTGATACTGCGGTCCTCAATCAGCTGGCTGGCCAGCACCGACACCGACTGTGGCGTTTCGCGCAGGCTGGTTGGGCTGTTGGAGCCCACGCTCACCGCACCGGTGGTGTACGAACCGGTGTTCTCGGTCATCTCGCCCATGCCCTGGCCACTGACCAGCGTGCTTCCCAACCAGACTGTAGGCGCACCATCCACATGATCGCCTGGTCGAGCACGTCATCGGGTACCTCGGGGCGCGTTGCGCCGCTCATGAGGTAGCGAAGTAGCAATGGCGGATAGCTTTCGCCATGTAGCTCTCCACCGACCTCAGGCTGACCCCCAGTTGCGCGGCGATTTCCTTGTAGCCCAACCCGTCCAGGCGCGACAGCAGAAAGGCCGTGCGCACCTTGGGCGGCAAGCCGTCCAGCAAGGCATCCACCTTGGCCAGGGTTTCAAGCAGGATCATCTGGGCTTCCGGGGATGGCATCAACGGCTCTGGCAGGTTGGCCACTGCATCCAGATAGGCCCTTTCGACACGATCGCGGCGCGCACGATCGATCACCAGGGCGCGGGCAATGGTACTCAGCCAGGCACGCGGCTGGCGCACATCCTGTATCCGGTCAAGTTTGCCCAGCACATTGACGAACGTATCCTGAGCCAGGTCGGCAGCGTTATCCCCTTGGCGCAGGCGTTTGCGCAACCAGTCCACCAGCCAGGCGTGGTGGTCGATGTAGAGGGACTGAACATCAGCCTGCGTTGCAGATGGCACGGGCGGGGTAGACAACTTCAGCCCTCTTGTTGGTATAGGATTGCGTTTGAGAATTTATCTCATCCTATCTGGACTGAATTGTGAATGACAAGGATCACGATGTAATCCAGGGACCTGCTTGTGCCTTGACCGGTAACGGATCTGTCGGCGATAGCGACCCAGAGCGCGGTTTCAGAGATTCTGAACAACAAGCGCAAGAGGACGGAGCAGCCATAGGCATGGCGGCTGTATGGGTGTAGACGTTCTGCCAGTACACTGAGCGGAATGTTTAACACCGGTTTTCACCGTTGTAGTATCGCCAAATTGGCGATACGATCATGCCATGTCTACCAAATACCGATTTCGCGACAAGTACCGCATTGAGCTAAGGGAAAGGGATCATCTACCACCCCACGTTCACCTTACCGGCGGTGGGGTGGACGTGGTGATCAGTCTGGAATCTGTGACTGTTAGCCAAGGCAGGGCACCTGCGAAAGTGGTGCAAGAAGCCCTGGCCTGGGTGGCGGCCAATCAGGCCGATTTGTTGAAGGAGTGGATGAAATGGCATCGATGAAACGTCCCCGTCTGAAGAGTGTACAGCCTCGATCGGACGCCAGCCTTGAGCTTACCTTTACCAATGGGCAGCATTTCACCCTGGATATGAGCGATGCGCTCAAGACCTATCCTGGCTTGGCGCCACTGTCCAAGCGCAAAGCGTTTGAAGGCGTCGTATTGGGCGACGGAGGATGGTCGGTGGAGTGGCCAGCGCTGGATATTCAGATTGGTGCAGATACCCTGCTACTGGATGCGCTTGCCCAAAACGCACCTGATGAAAACACCCGAGTTTTCATTCGCTGGCGTTTGCGGCACCGGATGACGCTCGACCAGGCTGCCGAAGCGCTGGGAGTCAGCGCCCGCAGCATCAGCCGCTACAGCAGTGGTCGTGAAGCGGTACCACGCACATTGGCGCTGGCTTGCCTGGGTTGGGAGAGTCTGGAGCAGAAAGCCGCCTGACAGGGCTTTTTGAGCCCTGTCGGAGGGCTTGAGCTTTCGCTATTCTGGCCTGAGATTGCCCGGGGCCGCTTTGCGGCCCATCGCGACGCAAGGTCGCTCCTACAGAAGACGCGGCGTGCTTTTGAATCTTTTACTCTGCGCGACGGTGCAGCCTGGAAGAGCCACGGGTTGTCGCTATGGGATTGTTGAGGCCGCTCTACGGCCGAGTCGCCACGGCGGTTGCCCCGTAGCGTGAGCAAGCTGAATGCACAGCGTCTTGCGCAAGGCTGGGGGAATCCATACCTCCTAGCCGAAAACAAAAAAGGCCCACCTTTCGGTGAGCCTTTTTTGATACTGCGTATGGTGCCGGCACCAGGAATCGAACCCGGGACCTACTGATTACAAGTCAGTTGCTCTACCATCTGAGCTATACCGGCAATGGGGCGTCATTATAACGATCGTTTGGCGCCTGTAAACCACTTCCTTGCGAATGTTCGAAAAAGACCTAAGTCACCGGCCTAAAAGGAGAATTTTCCTACCAGCCGCGGTGGATAGTGTTGACGCTTGGCTCGCTTTTGCCCGGGTTGAAGAACAGCTTGTCGTTGTCGCAGCCGCGCTTGCGGCAGGGGCTTTCGGTGCGCAGGGGCAGGCCGTTGTCGCCGCCCAGTTGCATGCCGGGGTGGTTCCAGCCCAGGTTGCTGGTTGGGTGAGGCGAGGTGCCGCCGGCGCAGCCGGTCAGGGCCAGGGCGAGGGTCAACAGGGCGAGGGGTTTGGCTCGGGTCACGATGGTCAGGTCCGTTGGTCCATTGTCGGTTCTGGCGCAACGCCAGAAGGCCGCGGGGCTGGCGGGCAGCGCGCGACGTCACTTTTTAATGATTTGGGGGGCGGATGATACACCGTTACGGCGGGTGAGCATTAGCCTTGTGTTGTCTGTTATGGCCTCTTCGCGGGTGAACCCGCTCCCACAGGGATGGTGTAAGTGCGGCAATTTGCGTAAGGAAATTCTGAACTATGGGGGCAAAAGCTTCAGGGTTTGGAGGGTTCGGAAGTATCCTACGCGCGCCGCCGAAGTATCGCTGTTGTCGGGGAAGTGGCTCACAGATACCGTTTTCGGGTCGCTCAGGCGACCGGGTGTGAGAGCCCGACTTTGAATAAGCGCTACCTGTCATGGTGGCCGTACGTGGGCAGACCTCGGTCTGGCCGGGCTTCCTTATTCACTCGGTTTCTCACCCCGCGTACGGCTGCCGCCCCAAATCCGTGAGAAAGATTTTTGGCAGCCTCCTTTCGTGAATGAGGATTTGCCATGAAACAAGATGAGCCAGTCACCACCGCAGGCGTGGAAACCTTCCTCGCAGCCGGTAACCCATCCCTCAATCTACTACGCGTGGAGCCCGGTGTCCCTGTGGATGCTGCCTACGAGCACGTCTCGATCCTGATGGGCTACATCAAGCACCTGGTGCGTGAGGGGGATATGGAGGACGACCATAAATTCCTGGGTGCTGCCGATTACCTGTGCGAAATGGCCAAGGCGCTGATGAACGATATCGAGATCGCCAAAGGTAAGGCGCACTGAAATTTTTGCTCCCACAAAAGCCGCTTGCGCCAACCACAAGAAATGTTTATGCACAAGTGGCATTTGGGACTTGCGCGAAAGGCATGCCGGATCGCTGCGCCGCTGGTCTTTGCGCAAACGCCTGTTTTTACTGGGCTTGAGCTGCAACCCGGAATAAGCCAAACGCTTGAAATAGCGCTTGGATCCAACAGGTAATCAAAAGCTTGTTCACAGACTTATCCACAGGTTGTGCTGCGGCTAACGGTCGCGTTCCGCGAGGATAAGCAGGTTGCGTGGGGTCAGTGGATAGTCGCAAAACAGGCCCAGGCGAACGGCGTAGCCTTGTTCTTCGAGGAACAGGGCGCGATCGAGTACCAACCACAACTCCAGCGGCCGGCGGAACAGGTTGCGTACGCGCTCCAGGTTGCGTACCTCGGCCAGGCGCTGCCAGCCGGCGACCTCGAGGGCGGCCCAGTCCGGGTTGCCGGTCAAGGGCAGCTGTTTGAGGTCGGCCAGGTCGCGGCAGTACTGCTCGAAGGGCTTTTCCAGCCAGGCTACCGGCAGCGACGGCGTTGGCAGGTACTCGCCGCTCTGGCGCTGCTGGCGTTGCAGCAGATCAAAGCCCAGGCGACGGGCCATCGAGGTGTCGCGCTGGCGCCGCACGCGGGCGCCGGCGGTGACGGTTTCGCTCAGGGGCAGGCCCAGGTCGTCCACCGACAGCTGCAGGCTCGATGCCTGCGCGGCTGTGGATAACGCTTGGTACTGCGGCGCCGCGATGCGGTTGTAGCAGCAGGGGGCTACGGCGAGTTGCCGACAGCCTTGCTGGCTGGCCAGCTGCATCAGGCGCACATGCAGGTCGCCGCAGGCATGCAGGGCAACCACGCTTTTGTCGCCGGCCAGGTGGCGGGCGCTGTCGCTGGCCATCACATCCTGGTGTACGTGCTGTGCGGGCAAGTGATGGTGGGCGCTCAGGGCCTGGCCGGCGGCGACCAGTTCGGCGTCGTACTCCAGGCAGGTCAGCTGTTGGCCGGGTTGCAGCAGGCGACGGCCGAGGTGGCCTTTGCCGGAGCACCAGTCCAGCCAGTGGTGTGGCGGGTCGCGGAAGGCCAGGTGGCTGGCGAAGGCTTCGATCTGCTGCCATTTGCGGCCGGGGACGGCGACGTCCAGGCGGTGGGCGGCGGGTGGCAGGTCGGTTTGCGGGAGGCTGCCGAGGGCGGCGAGCTTTTGGGCTTGTTCGGCCAGTTGCGGGAAGGGCGCGGGCAAGCGGTCAGTGGCGGTTTCGGCTTCGGCGTCTGCCAGGGAACATTGGCGCAGGTGGGCGGCGAGTTCGGGGTGGGTGGTTTCCCAGGCCAGTTGCAGGGTGGTGAAGGGGCGCGGTTTCCACAGCTGTTGGTGCTCGATCAGGAACTGGTCGAGGGCCTTGAAGCGGGTGCTTAGGTGGTGGCTGTGGAGGTGGCTGGGCATGGGTAGATGTGTGTTGGGTTTGAGGGCCTCTTCGCGGGTGAACCCGCTCCCACAGGATTAGCACAGGTTTCAAGGCCAGTGATGTACCTGTGGGAGCGGGTTCACCCGCGAAAGGGCCAGTAAGTTCTCAGCGACCCTGGCAGGCATCTACACGCAGCCAGCGCTCCAGCAGCTTGAAGCCTTGTACCAGCAGGAACGAGATCACCAGGTAGAACACGCCTGCGGCAAAGAAGATTTCCACCGGCAGGTAGGTGCGGGCAATGATGGTACGGGCCATGCCGGTCAGTTCCAGCAGGGTCACGGTACTGGCCAGCGCACTGGCCTTGAGCATCAGGATCACTTCGTTGCTGTACGCCGGCAGGCCGATGCGCGCAGCACGGGGCAGCATGATGTAGAACAGCGCCTTGCCACGCGACATGCCCAGCGCCCGCGCCGCTTCGATCTCACCTTTGGGGATCGACTGCAGTGCGCCACGCAGGATCTCGGCAATGTAGGCAGCGGTGTGCAGTGTCATGGTCAGCACCGTGCACCAGAACGGATCGCGCAGGTACGGCCACAGCGAACTGGAACGCACCGCATCGAACTGCGCCAGGCCGTAGTAGACCAGAAACAGCTGCACCAGCAGCGGCGTGCCGCGGAAGAAGAAGATGTAGCTGAACGGCACGGCGCGCACGTACCAGTGGCGCGAGGAGCGGGCGATGCCCAGCGGGATGGCCAGGATCAAACCGGCAACCACGGCAATGGCTACCAGCTCCAGGGTCAGGACCGCACCCTCGGCCAGGCGTGGCAGCCATTTGAAGATGACTTCCCAATTCATTATTCAGCCCTCGCAAAGCCGCGAGCGGCGCGCTTTTCCATGAAGTACATGCCGGTCATGGCAATGACGGTCAGGCCCAGGTAGATGCAGGCCGCGACCATGTAGAAGGTGAAGGGCTCCTTGGTCACGGTCACGCCAATTTGCGAGTGACGCATGATTTCTTCCAGACCGATCACCGACACCAGGGCGGTGTCCTTCATCAGGATCATGAACAGGTTGCCAAGGCCGGGCAGGGCGATGCGCCACATCTGCGGCAGGATGATCCGCGAGAGGATGCGGCCCTTGGACAGGCCCAGCGCCAGGCCAGCTTCACGGTGGCCCTTGGGGATCGCCAGGATGGCGCCACGGAACACTTCGGTGGCGTAGGCGCCAAAGCACAGGCCCAGGGCGATAACACCCGCAGCGAAGGCGCTAAGCTCCAGGCCCGGCATGTTCAGGGCTTCGCCGAGGCTGTTCATCAGCCCGACGGTGCCGAAATAGATAAGCAGCACCCACAGTAGTTCGGGCACGCCGCGAACCAGGGTCGAGTAGAAGCCGCCAAGCCATTGCAGCGGCTTGAGCGGGGAGGTCTTGGCCAGGGCGCCGAGCAGGCCCAGCACCAGCCCCAGCAGCAAGGCGCAAAGCGCCAGTTTTACGGTCATCAGGGTGCCGGCCATCATGGCCGGACCGAATCCGTGCAGGTCGATATTCATGGGCAGGTCATTTTAGGGACTGGCGCGCCACGGGGCGCGCCGGTCAGGGCGGGTCATTCGATGCTGAACGGGAAGTACTTGTCGTTGATTTTCTTGTACGTGCCGTCGGCCTTGATCTCGGCCAGGGCTTTGTTCAGCTCGTCGCGCAGCTTGGTGTCACCTTTGCGCACGGCAATGCCGATCTTGTCGCTGTCCATCACCGGCTCGCCCTTGAACTCGAAGTTCGAGCCGTCTTTGCTCTTCAGCCACTCGTACTGCACGTACTTGTCGGCCAGGATGCCGTCGATGCGGCCGGAGACCAGGTCCAGGTAGGCGTTTTCCTGGGTGTCGTACAGCTTGACGTCGACGCCCTTGAAGTTGTCTTCAAGGTAGGTGCCGGCCAGGGTGGCGCGCTGGGTGCCGATGGACTTGCCTTTCAGCGACGCTGCGTCAGTCTTGAAGTCGACGTTTTTGGGCGCGATGAATTGCAGCTTGTTGGAGTAGTACGGCTCGGTGAAGTCCACAGCCTGCTTGCGCTCGTCGGTGATCGACAGCGAAGACACCAGGAAGTCGAACTTCTTGGCGTTCAGGGCCGGGATGATGCCGTCCCAGTCGGAGGTGACGACCGAGCATTCGACTTTCATCTTGGCGCACAGGGCGTCGCCGATGTCTTTGTCGAAGCCAACCACGTTACCGCTGGCATCCTTGTTGTTGAACGGTGGGTAGGCGGCTTCGATACCCATGCGCAGTTTTTCTGCGGCCATGGCGTTTGCCGACATCACCAGCGTGGCAGCAGCTGCCAGGAGAAACTTCTTGTAAGTGTGCATGTATTGCTCCGTTAGCGGTGGCTTGACATGAATTGCTTGCAACGCGCCGAGTTCGGGTTCTCGAAGACCTGCTGCGGCGATCCCTGCTCTTCGACCAGGCCCTGGTGCAGGAAGACGACTTCACTGGACACATGGCGGGCAAAGCTCATCTCGTGCGTTACCAACAGCATGGTACGGCCTTCTTCGGCCAATGCGCGGATAACGTTTAGCACTTCCTGGACCATTTCCGGATCGAGGGCCGAAGTGGGCTCGTCGAACAGGATCACTTTAGGCTTCATGGCCAGGGTACGGGCAATGGCGGCACGCTGTTGCTGGCCACCGGAAAGCTGGGCGGGGTAGCTGTGGCGCTTGTCGTAGATGCCAACCTTGTTCAGCAGCGCTTCGGCGGCTTCGATGGCCTCGGCCTTGCTCTGGCCGAGCACGCGGCGTGGCGCCTCGATGATGTTGTCGAGAATCGACATGTGCGGCCACAGGTTGAAGTTCTGGAAGACAAAGCCGATTTCGCTGCGCAGGCGGTTGATCTGGCGGTTGTCGGCGGCGACCAGGTCGCCGTTTTTGGCAGCCTTGAGCTTGAGGGCTTCGCCGGCCACCAGGATTTCGCCCTGGTGCGGGTTCTCGAGCAGGTTGATGCAACGCAGCAGGGTGGACTTGCCGGAGCCGGACGACCCCAGGATGGAGATCACGTCACCGTCGCGTGCGGTCAGCGAAATGCCCTTGAGAATTTCCTGCTCGCCGTAGCGTTTGTGCAGATTGCGGATTTCCAGCGCGGGCGTGGCCTGAGCCATGTGCGGTCCTCATGTGTTCGGGTGCGTTCCCAGCTATTGGCGGCCTTCCTGGCGTGCGCCAAGCTAGCATAGCGGCATTATGGCGGCCAACAGGGTTGCCAGGGACTCGGGGCACTGGTGGGGCAGTTTGTCGCATCGCTGCAGCGCAACGTCGCGCAGATGTCCGCGAAGGTGTCGCCCAGCACCAGAGCCTTGATGAAAAAAGGCGCGATGGTGCCAGCTTTAGCCTGCTCATGGAAGCGGTTTTGGCCCATTCGAGGGGTAAACCCGACCTTTAGGTCAGGCCAGTCCAGTGTGAGCGGGGTTACCCGCGAATACGCAGGCAGGCTAAAAGGTTGTACCTCAAGGTTGCACTTTTTGGCATTGCGGTGGTGCACAGGTGTTACCGGGGAGCACCTTTGGTGCGTTTGTAAGTGGGTATTTCAGTAATCCGATGATTTGGCGTCCTTTCGGTCAAGGTCTGGCCGAAAGCCCTCCAAACCGCGTCCTAAAAGGCCCGCAGAATTTTCTGACGAATGCATTCAGCTGGTGGCGCGCTTATTGCCAGTAGGAAACCGCCGATTGCAGCGACGCCTAGATCAACCCCTGGCGCGCTCCGTTTCCGCAGTCGGAGTGGTCCACTCCTTACAAAGGTAGTTTTAATGAGCGGTAACAATTCCAATGACCTCGCTCAGGGGCTCAAACAACGGCATGTGACCATGCTGTCCATCGCTGGCGTCATCGGTGCCGGCCTGTTCGTAGGCTCCGGCCACGCCATCGCAGCTGCCGGCCCGGCCGTGCTGCTGGCTTACGCCGCTGCCGGTACGCTGGTCGTGCTGGTCATGCGCATGCTGGGTGAAATGGCGGTCGCCTCGCCAGACACCGGTTCGTTCTCAACCTATGCCGACCGCGCCATCGGGCGTTGGGCCGGTTTTACCATTGGCTGGCTGTACTGGTGGTTCTGGGTGCTGGTGATTCCGCTGGAGGCCAACGCCGCCGCGGCCATTCTGCATGCCTGGTTCCCTGCAGTTGACCTGTGGGCTTTCTCCCTCATCATTACCTTGGCGCTTACCCTGACCAACCTGTGCAGCGTGAAGAACTACGGTGAGTTCGAGTTCTGGTTCGCCCTGCTCAAGGTGCTGGCGATCGTCGGCTTCATCGCCGTGGGCTGTGCGGCCTTGTTCGGCTTTGTGCCGAGCAGCCAGGTGAGCGGTGCCAGCCACCTGTTCGACACCCAAGGCTTCATGCCTAACGGCCTGGGCGCAGTGCTGGCAGCCATGCTGACCACTATGTTCTCGTTCATGGGTACCGAAATTGTCACCATCGCCGCTGCCGAGTCGAAAGACCCGGGCAAGCAGATCAGCCGCGCCACCAACTCGGTCATCTGGCGTATCTGCCTGTTCTACCTGGTGTCGATCTTCCTGGTCGTTGCCCTGGTGCCGTGGAACGACCCGGCCCTGGCCGAAACCGGTTCCTACCAGACCGTGCTGAGCCGTATCGGCGTGCCGAATGCCAAGCTGATTGTCGACATCGTCGTGCTGATTGCCGTGACCAGCTGCCTGAATTCGGCGCTGTACACCTCTTCGCGCATGCTGTTCTCGCTGAGCAAGCGTGGCGACGCCCCGGCCATCGCCCAGCGCACCACCAAGGCGGCGACCCCGTACGTGGCGGTATTGCTGTCCACTGCAGCGGCATTCCTCTGCGTGTTCGCCAACTTCGTGGCCCCGGCCCAGGTGTTCGAGTTCCTGCTGGCCAGCTCTGGCGCCATCGCCCTGCTGGTGTACCTGGTGATTGCCATTTCGCAGCTGCGCATGCGTGCCAAGCGTGAAGCCAATGGCGAGAAGATTGCCTTCAAGATGTGGCTGTTCCCGGGCCTGACCTGGGCGACCATTGCCTTTATCGTTGCCATTCTTGTGGTCATGGCGCTGCGTGAGGATCACCGTGCGGAGATCATCGCGACTGCGTTGCTGAGCATTGGTGTGGTAGCGGCTGGCTTGCTGGTGCACCGCAAGCGCGAAGCTGCCGGGCGGGTGGCGCTGGATAACTGATCCGCGCTGGCTGAAATGAAAAGGCCGCGCCCTGTGAAGGGTGCGGCCTTTTTGTTGCCTGCACCGGCCCTATCGCCGGCAAGCCAGCTCCCACAGGAAGCTTGCTGCACTCAGGCCTGTCATGAACCTGTGGGAGCTGGCTTGCCGGCGATAGGGCCCTTGCAGGTTAAATGGCCCTGTCAGCCAAACTGCTTCTGCTGTTGCTGCTGCTTGGCCACCAGTTCGGAGGCGGTGATGTAGGCCTCCTGGAACTCATCGCTTTCCAGCCAGGCCATGGTGGCCTCTTCGTCAGCGCCGTCCAGCCATTTGCGGTAGGCATTGAACACCAGCACGATGTAGTCGGTAGCGTGCTCTTCCTTGTGCCCCTTGAGCACCAGGGTCAGCAGCGGGTCCACCAGGAATACCGAGATCATCGGCACCAGGCCGCCTGCCTGGGCTTCCTTCATCTTCTCGAACATCGCGTCGTAGCTGCCCGACTCCATCGCCTTGTTGTACACCTGCTCGACGCTGGCGCTGTCGCCGGCACTGGGCTTGACCGTCTGGCCGCTGCGCACCATGCGGTTCTGCTTGGCCTTGCTGGCGGCGCGCTTGGCGCGTTTCTGTTGCTTGGTAGGGGTGGCCATGGGGGCTTGAGTCCTTGGGTGGTGCTGGAAAAGTGCGTATTGAATCGCAGATGGCAGTGAAACCCAAGCGGCATTGGCGGGTCTGAGTCAGGCTGCCGGACATTCGGCATTCGCGCAAAGGACATTCACGGATGAAAGCACCCGTCATGCTCGGCCTGCTGGCCGCCGCTCTTGCCGGCTGCGGCAACATTGCCGCAGTCAAATCTTTCAATACCCCCTACGGCTCGCCCAGTGGCGGTGACACCGCACGCCTGCGGGTAATCGCCGACGGTATGGTACGTGCGGTACCGGAAAAGGACTGTGTGGACTGGTACAGCCCCGGTGCCGGAGTGATTGCAGTACCCACCAAAGGCTTCGCCGACCGCAATGGCGAAACCTTGGGCATGCCGGCCAGTGCATCTGCCCAGGCGGGTGACGCAGTCAGCGAAGTGCTGGTGCCTGCCGGTAAGCCGTTTACCCTGCATTTTCTCGATGGGGGCCGCTCGGCCGGCTATGACACGGTGCAGAACTGCCTGGGCATGTTCTCGTTCGTGCCGCAAAAAGGCGCCGACTATGAGCTGGTGGTGCACGGCTACAGCGCTTGCGGCGGCACGCTCAAGCGCCTGGACAAGGCCGAGGACGTGGCCCGGCGCAAAGCTGATTATTGCAGTGCCATGGCCAACTTCTAGGCCCTTCAGGCTGGTTGGGCGACCAGCTCGTCTTCTTCGAAGCCGCGAGCGGCCTTGCCGACCAGCAGCGCATCCGGGGCGTGGGCCACGCTGTGGTCCTTGCCCGGGTAGTCCAGCGAATGCAGGAAGTGGCGGATGCAGTTGATCCGTGCGCGCTTCTTGTCATCGGACTTGATCACCGTCCACGGCGCATCGGCGGTGTCGGTGTGGAAGAACATCGCTTCCTTGGCCGCGGTGTAGTCTTCCCACTTGTCCAGCGACTTGATGTCGATGGGCGACAGCTTCCAGTGTTTGAGCGGGTCGTCCCGGCGTGAAATGAAGCGCCGCAGTTGCTCTTCGCGGTTCACCGAAAACCAGTACTTGAACAGCAGGATGCCGCTGTTGCACAGCATGCGCTCCAGGTCCGGTGTCTGGCGCATGAACTCCAGGTACTGCAGCGGTGTGCAGAACTCCATCACCTTCTCGACGCCCGCGCGGTTGTACCAGGAGCGGTCGAAGAACACCATTTCACCTGCTGTGGGCAGGTGCTGGATGTAGCGCTGGAAATACCACTGGCCCTGTTCCTGCTCGGAAGGCTTCTCCAGGGCAACGATGCGCGCGCCGCGTGGGTTGAGGTGCTCCATGAAGCGCTTGATGGTGCCGCCCTTGCCTGCTGCGTCGCGCCCCTCGAACAGGATCACCACACGCTGGCCGGTTTCCTTCACCCAGCTTTGTACCTTCAACAACTCGATCTGCAGCGCGTGCTTGGCCTTTTCGTAGTCCTGGCGTCGCAGGCGGGTGCGGTAGGGGTAGCTGGCCGGCAGGTGGGCCGAGGTGCTGTCTTCGTTGCTGCCCTTCGGGGCGGTGGCAACTTCCAGTGCAGCGGGTTGCTGGCTGATACGGGTGATCGCCGGTTCCGGCTTGCGCTGGCGTGGGCGGCGCGTGCGGACTGGAGTGATGGCGGGTTCGCTGGGGGCGAGGAGCAGGAGGGGGGATTCTTCGCTCATGGAGGTCCTTGCTGGTCGATACGGATGTCCGTCTTCGATTATGAAGGTGAGCGAGTAATGGCTATTTGATGCTGGTCAATGAGCAAAAATCACAGACAACAAAAAACCCGCACTAGGCGGGTTTCTTGTTGTCGCTTCGGGTAACTTTGCAACCACCAGAAGCTTGAAGGTGGTGCCCAGAGACGGAGTCGAACCGCCGACACGAGGATTTTCAATCCTCTGCTCTACCGACTGAGCTATCTGGGCGACGAGGTGAATTAAATAGATTTCTGGACCGCTCGTCAACGACTTTTTGAAAAAATTTTAAATTAATTCCGTCGCTTACGATTTTTGGGGTCATTCGGCCGGTGGAACGTAGCCTTCCGCCTGGGCGTATTCTTCGCCGGCGAAAAACTTGTCCATCTCTGCCTGAAGGAATTTGCGGTCCTCGGCGTTCATCATGTTCAGGCGTTTTTCGTTGATCAGCATGGTCTGGTGCTTCTGCCAGTCTGCCCAGGCTTTCTGCGAGATGTGTTCGAAGATGTCCTGGCCCTTGGCGCCGGGGTAGGGCGGGCGCTCCAGGCCTGGCAGTTCTTCTTTGTACTTGCGGCACATCACGGTGCGGGTCATGGGGCATCTCCTGCAATCAGTTCGTCGGCTGCGCGTTCAAGCAGCTTTTTGACCGGGGCGGCGAGGCCCAGGCGCGGCGGGGTGGCGAGGTTATACCAGAGCCAGTCGGCCTCGGCCACGTGCTCGCCGACCAAGTCGACGCGCACCAGCCAGGGCTCGATGGCCAGCTGGAAGTGGCTGAAGGTATGGGTCAGGCCTGCCATGGCCCTGCTGCCTGCCAGGCGCAAGCCGTGCTGATAGGCCAGGTCGTCGAGCTGTGCGAGGTCGTCCAGCTCCGGCAGGCTCCACAAGCCACCCCAAAGGCCGCTGGAGGGGCGGCGATAAAGCAGGATGGCGCCTTCGTGGTTGGCCAGCAGTGGCATCAGCGTGCGCCGTTGTGGCAACGCCTTGCGCGGCTTGGGCTCCGGGTAGCGGGTTTCTTCGCCGTGCAGGTGCGCCTCGCAGCCGTGCTGCAATGGGCAGATCAGGCAACTGGGCTTGCTGCGGGTGCACAGCGTGGCACCCATGTCCATCATGGCCTGGGTGTAATGGTTGGCGCGCTGCAGCGGGGTAAAACGCTCGGCCGTGGCCCAGAGCTGGTTGGCCACCTTGGGCTCGCCAGGGTAGCCGGCCTGGGCGGTGTAGCGGGCCAGCACGCGCTTGACGTTACCGTCCAGGATCGGCGCGCGAATGCCCATGCTGATGCTGGCGATGGCGCCGGCGGTGGAGCGGCCGATGCCGGGCAGCTCGGTGAGCTGCTCGACACTGCGCGGGAACTCGCCGCCATGTTGCGCGACGACGATCTTTGCAGCCTTTTGCAGGTTGCGTGCGCGGGTGTAGTAGCCCAGCCCCGTCCACAGGTGCAGCACTTCATCCTCCGGCGCCTCGGCCAGGGCCTGCACGGTCGGCAGGGCCTGCATGAACCGGTCGAAGTAGTTGAGCACGGTGCTGACCTGGGTCTGCTGCAACATGATTTCCGACACCCACACCCGGTACGGGGTGATGCCCTGTTGCCAGGGCAGGTCGTGCCGGCCGTGCTCGTCGTACCAGTCCAGCACAGCGCTGGAGAACTGCTCGGGGCTCATCGCTTGAACAGCCCCTTGAGTGCGTCTTTTACTTCCGGGCTCACTTTGTCTCCGAGTTTCTCTTCGAGCTTTTCATCAATCTTGTCTTTCAGGCGGTTGCCGGCCAGCTTGGCGGCAACTTTGCCCATGCCGCCCTGGTCCAGGCGGCAGGCCTTGGCGCCCAGCTCCAGCGGGCCACGGCAGCGCAGCGGCACTTCAACGCCCACGTAGCGTTCGTTGACCTGGCAGGCCGGGTCCGGCATGGCGCGCTGGTCGCCTTCGACAATCACGCCAACGTTGTAGTCCATCCCCAGTACGCGCAGGTCGAGGTCGCCATGGCCGTTGACGGTCAGGCCCGGGATGCGCGCCTTGAGGTCCGGGTTGCTGGCAACGCCATTGCGCACCACCAGGCTGCCGCGCAGTTCCTGGAACGGGGTGTCCTTGCCGCGTGGCTCGCCGCTCAGGGTCTTGCGGTTGAGGGTGGCGATGGCCTGGCACAGCTGCTGTTCAAGGTTGGCATTGACCAGCACGCCATCATTGATGGTGAAGTTGGCGCTGCCGTTCAGGGTGTCGACCAGGGCTTTCTGGCTGTTGCCGCTGGCGGTCAGGTCGCTGGTCAGGGTCAGCAGGCCTTTGACGGGTGGTACCTGGTCCTTGCCTTCGGTCTTGATGAAGTGCTCTACCGGCACCCGCTGGATGTTGGTGTTCACACCCAGTTGCGGTACGGCAGGGCGCACGTCGACCGTGCCCTTGGCTTCGAAGGTGCCGTTGTACAGCTCGCCGCGCAGGGTTTGCAGGGTCAGCAGCCCGCCTTGGCCAATGGCCTTGAGCTGGGCGTCTTCGATCGGCAGCTTGTCCACGGTCAGCGAGCCAAAGGCCAGGTCGGCTTGCAGGTCGAGGGCGCGCAGGCGGTCGACCGGCAGCAGCTTGTCGTCGCTCCAGGCCACCTGGGTCGGGGCGTTGGGCAGTGGTGTGGTGCCGGCACCGGCCACGGCGCTGGCTTCTTGCTGCTTGACCTCGGCCTGGCGCGCGGCAGTGGCGCCCTTGGCCTCTTCGCTCTTGGCTGGCAGGTAGCGGTCAGCGTCGAAGGTATCGCCTTTCAGTTGCAGGCGCAGGGCCTGCTTGGCGAAATCTTCCACGGCCACACGGCCACTGAAGGTACTGTCGTCCAGCTTCACGGCCAGGTCTTCCAGGGCCAGGCTGTTTGCCGTGCCCTGCAGGCGGGTCACCAGCTCCAGCTTGGCGAAGGCTGCCGGGTCGTTGGTGGCCGGCAGCGTGCGGCCGATGCTGTCGAGGAAGGTGCGCAGGTTGAACTGGGCGATGGACAGGCCACCGCTCAGCTGTGGTGCCTTGTCCAGGTCGCGCACATTCAGCTCGCCCAGGGCGCGCAGCTGGTTGGCCGAGACTTTCAGGCCGTTCCACGAGGCGACATTGGCGGCCAGGTCGACCAGCAGTTGGCCCTGGGCGGCGAAGGTCACGGTCTTGCCGCCGGTTGGCTCACCCGAGGTTTCGCCCGACAGGCGCATGTCTTCGAAGTTGTAGCGCTTGAGCTTGCGGTCAAAACGCAGCTCGCCGGCCAGTTCGGTGCGGGCCTTGATATTCGGCTCGCTGGCGCTGATGAAGGCACTGGCCTTGAGCGGAATGTTGGCGCCTTCGTGGACCGGCCCCGTGCTCAGCTGGATGCTCTCGGCGCTGTAGCTCTGGCCGGTCTTGGCATCGGTGTACTGCACGCGGGCGTTGTTCACGGTCAGGCTGTCGATGTCCAGCTTGACGGCCCGCTCGTTGCCGTTCGCAGGCGCCGGCTTCTGTTCGGCAGTTGCCTGGGCGGGGGCATTGACCTGCGCATCGGCAGGGGTGCCGTTCTGCGCGGGCAGCGGCTTGCCGATGTCTTCCCAGTTGCCATGGCCTTGCTCGTCGCGGGCCAGGGTCAGGTTCAAGCCTTCGACGCGCACGTCGCTCATCTGCACCTCGCGGCGCAGCAGCGGCAGCACACGCACGGACAGGCCAAGCATTTGCAGGTCGGCGAACGGCTCCTTGGGTTTGGCCAAGGTGGCGATGCTTGCTTCGTGCAACTCCAGGCCCAGCCACGGGAACAGGCTCCAGCCGATCTCGCCGTTGAGGGTCAGCTCGACGTGAGCCTTGTCCCGTGCCAACTGGCGAATCTCGTCTTTGTAGTCGTTGGGATCAAAGAGGTGGGTCAGGGCGAAGCCCAGCGCCACGATGATCAGCAGCAACCCGAGAAGCCCCAGCCCCAGGATTTTGCCGAACGCTTTCATGGGCGAGTCCTTGTAGTCCGTTAGTGAATTCAGGCGACAGAGTATAACGCCGCGGTGGTTGTCCCTGCTTATTCGACTAGAGATGCAGGGCATTTCCTACGGTTGAAGCAGATGGTACGGCTTTCGACAGCCAGGATTTTGCCAGTTCCGAATGTATGGCCTGTACCGGCCCTATCGCCGGCAAGCCAGCTCCCACAGGCAGCTCACAGCCTTCCAGGCCGGTGCCGTACCTGTGGGAGCTGGCTTGCCGGCGATAGGGCTGGTACAGCGAACATGACCGTTTCAGCCGAGCAAAAAATCACGATATCAGATTGCTTTCACGCCACTTGGCTCTGCTAATCTTGCGCCGCTTTGCGAGCACCCACCCTATAAAAAGGATCAGATCCATGACCAGTACCGTCGCGGCGGGGGCCTTGGCCAGTGCGCCAGGCTTCCTGTCGAAGGAGCGCATCATCGCCCGCCCGGGCTTCAACCGCTGGCTGGTCCCGCCAGCCGCCCTGGCCATCCACCTGTGCATCGGCATGGCCTACGGCTTTTCGGTGTTCTGGCTGCCTTTGTCGCAAGCCCTCGGCATCACCGCACCCGTCGCCTGCGCACCAGACATGGGCTTCATTGCCCGCCTGTTCAGCGCCGAATGCGACTGGCCGATCTCGATGCTGAGCTGGATCTACACCCTGTTCTTCGTTTTCCTTGGCTGCTCGGCGGCGGTGCTGGGCGGTTGGCTGGAGCACGCCGGCCCACGCAAGGCCGGCCTGGTTTCGGCCTTGTGCTGGTGCGGCGGCATGCTGATCTCGGCCATTGGCGTAAAAACCCACCAGCTGTGGTTGATGTGGCTGGGCTCCGGCGTGATCGGCGGTATCGGCCTGGGCCTGGGCTACATTTCGCCCGTGTCGACCCTGATCAAATGGTTCCCGGACAAACGCGGCATGGCCACCGGCATGGCGATCATGGGCTTCGGTGGCGGGGCCATGGTGGGTGCACCGCTGGCCACTGCGCTGATGGGGCATTTTGGCAACGAGCACGAAGTGGGCGTATGGCAGAGCTTCGTCGCCATGGCGGCGATCTACTTCGTGTTCATGACTGCCGGCGCGCTGGCTTACCGAGTGCCGCCGACCGGCTGGAAGCCCGAAGGCTGGAGCGCCCCGGCGAAAAAAGCCGGTAACACCATGGTCACCGACCGCCATGTACATGTCAGTGTGGCGTGGAAAACCCCTCAGTTCGCGCTGATCTGGCTGGTGCTGTGCCTGAACGTGTCGGCGGGTATCGGTATTCTCGGCATGGCGTCGCCCCTGCTGCAGGAAGTGTTCGCCGGCAAATTGCTGGGCAACGAACTGACCTTCAGCCAGCTGAATGCGGCCCAGTTGGCACAGATTGCCGCGATCGCCGCCGGCTTCACCGGCCTGCTGAGCCTGTTCAATATCGGCGGGCGGTTCTTCTGGGCGTCGTTCTCCGACTACATCGGCCGCAAGAACACCTACTTCGCCTTCTTTGCCTTGGGCGTCGGCCTTTACAGCCTGGTGCCGAACATGGGGCACCTGGGTAACGTGGCGCTGTTCGTGGCCGCGTTCTGCATCATCCTGTCAATGTATGGCGGCGGTTTCGCGACCGTGCCGGCGTACCTGGCTGACCTGTTCGGCACGCAGATGGTCGGCGCCATTCATGGTCGCCTGCTGACTGCCTGGGCTGCGGCGGGGGTGCTGGGGCCGGTGTTGATCACTTACCTGCGCGAGTCTCAGCTGGCAGCGGGTGTAGAGCGCGCAGCGGCTTACGACATGACCTTGTATATCCTCGCCGGCCTGCTGGTGCTGGGCTTTATCTGCAACATGCTGGTGCGCCCGGTGGCCGACAAGCACTTCATGAGCGATGCCGAACTGGCGGCCGAGCGCGCGCTGAGCCATGACAAGGGTGCCGATGGGGCGCGGTCGCTGGAGTGGAAGGCTGCGCCGGGGAGCCTGCCGTTGGTGCTGCTGGCATGGGCGGTGGTGGTCGTGCCGCTGGCCTGGGGTGTGTGGGTGACACTGCAGAAGACTGCTGTCCTGTTCCATTGATGTAACTGCATGGGGGCGCAAAGCAGCCCCCATTACACAGTTGTATAGACCTGTAGCAGCATCCAGCCCCCGTAATTGCTTGCTTTGCCATATGTCATCCGCGTTTCAAGCTGGCGCGTTCTGGGCCTATAATGGAGCCCTTTTCGCCCAATGATTTTGCGGAGCTGGTGATGGTCGAACGTAAGGCTTCCGTCGAGCGCAATACCCTGGAAACCCAGGTCAAGTGCTCGATCAACCTCGATGGCAGTGGCAAGGCCCGATTCGATATCGGCGTGCCTTTTCTTGAACACATGCTGGACCAGATCGCCCGCCATGGCCTGATCGATCTGGATATCGAGTGCAAGGGTGACACGCATATCGACGATCACCATACCGTCGAAGACGTCGGTATCACCCTGGGCATGGCTTTCGCCCAGGCCATCGGTGACAAGAAAGGTATCTTCCGCTACGGCCACGCCTACGTGCCGCTGGACGAAGCGCTGTCGCGTGTGGTCATCGACTTCTCCGGCCGCCCTGGCCTGCAGATGCATGTGCCGTATACCCGTGCCAGCGTTGGCGGCTTCGATGTCGACCTGTTCCAGGAGTTCTTCCAGGGCTTCGTCAACCACGCACTGGTAACCCTGCACATCGACAACCTGCGTGGCCACAACACCCACCACCAGATCGAAACCGTGTTCAAGGCATTCGGCCGCGCGCTGCGCATGGCTGTCACCCTCGACGAGCGCATGGCCGGGCAGATGCCGTCGACCAAAGGGTGCCTGTAAATGCAGACGGTAGCCGTAATCGACTATGGCATGGGCAACCTGCACTCGGTGGCCAAGGCGCTTGAGCACGTTGGTGCCGGTAAAGTGCTGGTCACCAGCGATGCCGCAGTCATTCGTGAAGCCGACCGCGTGGTATTTCCGGGCGTAGGTGCGATCCGCGATTGCATGGCCGAAATCCGCCGCCTTGGCTTCGACAGCCTGGTGCGCGAAGTCAGCCAGGACCGCCCGTTCCTCGGTATTTGCGTGGGCATGCAGGCGCTGCTTGAACACAGCGAGGAAAACGCCGGTGTCGATTGCATCGGCATGTTCCCGGGCCAGGTGCGCTTCTTCGGCAAAGGTCTGCAAGAAGACGGCGAGCACCTGAAGGTGCCGCACATGGGCTGGAACGAAGTCAGCCAGACCATCCACCACCCGCTGTGGCACGACATCCCCGACCAGGCGCGTTTCTACTTCGTGCACAGCTATTACATCAATGCAGGCAAGCCGGGCCAGGTGGTCGGCCGCGGCCATTACGGTGTCGATTTTGCCGCCGCGCTGGCTGATGGCTCGCGCTTTGCCGTGCAGTTCCACCCGGAGAAGAGCCATACCCATGGCCTGCAGTTGCTGCAGAACTTCGTCGCCTGGGACGGGCGCTGGTAAATGAGCAGGTCGAAAGCCAAGGCCCCGGTCATCACGCTGGCCCCCGAGCAGGAGCGCGATGCGCTCGACACGCTCAAGCGCTTCCTCGAAGACCGTTTCGAGCTGGAGCTGGGGTCGTTCGAGGTGGCCGAGGTGCTTGAGCTGTTCAGCAAAGAAATTGCACCCCTTTACTACAACAGGGCGATTGCCGATGTTCAGCTGCACCTCAAGGAGCGGTTCGAGAGCATCGAAAGCGATCTGTGGGCGCTCGAAAAGCCCTGAAACCCCAAGAACAGACAGGTTCCCAAGATGCTGATTATCCCCGCTATCGATCTGAAGGACGGTGCTTGCGTGCGCCTGCGCCAGGGCCGCATGGAAGACTCCACGGTATTTTCCGACGACCCGGTGAGCATGGCCGCCAAGTGGGTTGAGGGTGGCTGCCGCCGCCTGCACCTGGTCGACCTCAACGGCGCCTTCGAAGGCCAGCCGGTCAACGGTGAAGTGGTTACCGCCATCGCCAAGCGCTACCCCACCCTGCCGATCCAGATCGGCGGTGGCATCCGTTCGCTGGAAACCATCGAGCACTACGTCAAGGCTGGCGTCAGCTACGTGATCATCGGCACCAAGGCGGTGAAGCAGCCAGAGTTCGTCGCCGAAGCGTGTAAGGCCTTCCCGGGCAAGGTCATCGTTGGCCTGGATGCCAAGGACGGCTTCGTCGCCACCGACGGCTGGGCCGAAGTGAGCACCGTGCAGGTCATCGACCTGGCCAAGCGTTTCGAGGCCGATGGCGTCTCGGCGATCGTCTACACCGACATCGCCAAGGACGGCATGATGCAGGGCTGCAACGTGCCCTTCACCAAGGCACTGGCTGAAGCCACCCGCATTCCGGTGATCGCCTCGGGCGGCATCCACAACCTGGGCGACATCAAGGCCCTGCTGGACGCCAAGGCACCCGGCATCATCGGCGCCATTACCGGCCGTGCCATCTATGAAGGCACCCTCGATGTCGCCGAGGCCCAGGCCTTCTGCGACAACTACCAAGGCTGAGGACTGAACCATGGCACTGGCCAAGCGCATCATCCCTTGCCTGGACGTGGACAACGGCCGGGTGGTCAAGGGCGTCAAGTTCGAGAACATCCGTGATGCCGGCGACCCGGTGGAAATTGCCCGTCGCTACAACGAGCAGGGTGCCGACGAAATCACCTTCCTCGACATCACCGCCAGCGTCGATGGCCGCGACACCACCCTGCATACCGTCGAGCGCATGGCCAGCCAGGTGTTCATCCCGCTGACCGTGGGCGGTGGCGTGCGTACCGTGCAGGACATTCGCAACCTGCTCAACGCCGGTGCCGACAAGGTTTCGATCAACACGGCTGCGGTGTTCAACCCGGAGTTTGTGGGCGAGGCGGCGGACCGTTTCGGTTCGCAGTGCATCGTTGTCGCCATCGATGCCAAGAAGGTGTCCGGGCCAGGTGAAACGCCACGCTGGGAAATCTTCACCCACGGCGGGCGCAAGCCGACCGGGCTGGATGCAGTCGAGTGGGCGAAGAAGATGGAAGGCCTGGGCGCAGGTGAGATCCTGCTGACCAGCATGGACCAGGACGGCATGAAGAACGGCTTCGACCTGGGTGTTACCCGCGCGATCAGTGATGCGCTGGGCATTCCGGTGATTGCCTCGGGGGGGGTGGGTAACCTGCAGCACCTGGCTGACGGCATTCTGGAAGGGCATGCCAGCGCGGTGCTGGCGGCCAGTATCTTCCACTTTGGCGAGTACACGGTGCCGGAGGCCAAGGCCTACATGGCTTCGCGCGGCATCGTCGTTCGCTGACAGATTGCCGGGAGGGCTTTGCCCTCCATTCGCAGCACAAGGCTGCTCCTACAGGGATACGCATTCCCCTGTAGGAGCAGCCTTGTGCTGCGAATGGCCCGCAAAGCGGGCCCGGGGGCATCACCCGTGGTTCTTGCCGAGCAACGCGTGATAAAGCTCGGTATCCCCAAGAATCCCCACCACCCTGTCGTTATCCTGCAACACCAGCTTGTTGCCGGTCTGATAACGAATCTGCAGCGCCTCGCGCATGCCGATGTCGGCGTGCACCACGGTCGGCCTGCGCTCCAGCAGCTCCACATCCTGCCCCGGTGCCCAGTTCTGCATGTCCAGCCCGTTCTGGCCCTGGCGTGCACGCTTGAGCGCGCCGCCTTCGCCCAGGTCCAGCCACGAATCGATACCCGGGTCCAGGCACACCGAGCCATTGACCCGCTTGCAGTTGTCCAGGCTGCGCATCAGGCTGCGGCCGCACAGCACGTTCAGCGGGTTGGTGTGGGCGACGAAGGTACGCACGTACTCGTCGGCCGGGTTGAGCACGATCTCCTCCGGCTTGCTGTACTGGATGATCCGCCCGTCCTTCATGATCGCAATGCGGGTACCCAGCTTCAGGGCCTCGTCCAGGTCGTGGCTGACGAACACGATGGTCTTGCTCAGCTTGGCCTGCAGGCCCAGCAGCTCGTCTTGCAGGCCCTGGCGGATCAGCGGGTCCAGTGCCGAGAACGGTTCGTCCATCAGCAGGATGTCGGCATCCATCGCCAGCGCCCGGGCCAGGCCCACGCGCTGCTGCATGCCGCCCGACAGCTCGTCCGGCTTCTTGTTGCGCCACTGGGTCAAGCCCACCAGCTCGAGCTTCTCGTCCACCAGCTTGCGCCGTTCCTTTTCAGGGCGGCCCTGCATTTCCAGGCCAAAGCTGATGTTCTCGCGCACCGTCAGCCAGGGCATCAGGGCGAACTTCTGGAACACCATGGCAATGCGCTTGGTGCGCATCATTTTCAGCTCGGCCGGGGTGCAGTGCGCAATGTCGATGTGCTTGCCTTCGTGCTCGACAAACAGCTTGCCGCGGCTGACGGTGTTCAGGCCGTTGATGCAGCGCAGCAGGCTCGATTTGCCCGAGCCGGACAAGCCCATCAGCACGCAGATCTCACCCTTGTTGATATCAAGGTTGGCCTTTTCGACGCCGACCACCAGGCCGGTCTGCTTGAGGATCTGTTCGCGGGTCTTGCCCTGGTCCAGCAGCGACAGTGCCTCGCGCGGCTTGTTGGAGAAAATGACGTCGACGTCTTCGAAACGAATGATGCTCATGCCTCACCCCTTACCGGCAGTTCCGGTTGCTTGCAGATACGGTCGAGCATGATTGCCAGCAGCACGATCGCCAGGCCCGCTTCGAAGCCCAGGGAGATATCGGCGGTGTTCAGTGCGTTGACCACAGGTTTGCCCAGGCCGTCAGCGCCCACCAGGGCGGCGATTACTACCATCGACAGCGACAGCATGATGCACTGGGTGACGCCGGCGGCGATGCTGGGCATCGCATGCGGCAGTTCGATACGGGTAAGCAATTGGCGACGCGAGCAGCCAAAGGCCTTGCCAGCGTCCATCAGCTCCTGCGGGACATCGCAGATGCCCAGGTAGGTGAGGCGGATTGGCGCCGCAATGGCGAAGACCACGGTAGAGATCAGCCCCGGTACCACACCCAGGCCGAACAGGGTCAGGGTGGGGATCAGGTAGACGAAGGTGGGCACCGTCTGCATCAGGTCGAGTACCGGGCGCATGGCGGTATAGAACATCGGTTTGTGCGCAGCGAGGATGCCCAGCGGCACGCCAATCACCACGCACACCACCGTGGCGAAGGTCACCTGCGCCAGGGTTTCCATGGTTTCCTGCCAGTAACCCAGGTTGAAGATAAGCAGGAATGACAGGGCAACGAATGCGGTCAGCCCCCACTTGCGCTGGATCAGGTGTGCCAGGCCGGCGAACAGGGCGATGAGGACGAAAGGGTTGAACCAGGTCAGGGCACTGGTGACGCCATGGATCATGAATTCCAGGCCTTGCGCGATGGCGTCGAAGTAATTTGCGCCGTTCTGGGTCAGCCACTCGACGAACGACGCGATGTACTGGCCCAGGGGTATTTTCTGATCGATAAGCATGATAGCGAGCTTCCACCTGCATAGATTGAAATCAACCCGGGGCAGGCACGGTCCTGCCCCGAGGTAGCGCTATTGCGTGCTGCGTTATTGCGCTAGCTTGGCCTTGGCCGCCTCAAGGCCGGGTTTGCCATCAACAGTGGTAACGCCGGCAAGCCAGGTGTCCAGCTTGCCGGGGTTGTCTTTAAGCCACTTCTTGGCGGCTGCTTCGGGTTTCATCTTGTCGTCCAGGACATAGCCCATCATGGTGCTTTCATCCTTGAGCTCGAACGACAGGTTCTTGAGCAGTTGGCCAACGTTGCTGCATTCCTGCGCGTAGCCTTTGCGGGTATTGGTCAATACGGTCGCCTTGCCGAAATCGGGGCCGAAGAACTCATCCCCGCCGGTCAGGTACTGCATCTTGAAGCGGGTGTTCATCGGGTGCGGTTCCCAGCCCAGGAACACGACCGACTCGCCACGTTTCTGCGCGCGGTCGACCTGCGACAGCATGCCGGCCTCGCTCGATTGCACAATCTTGAAACCGGCGTCCTTCAGGCCGAAGGCGTTCTTGTCGATCATGCTCTGGATGGTGCGGTTGCCATCGTTGCCAGGCTCGATGCCGTAGATCTTGCCGTCCAGTTCCTGCTTGAACTTGGGAATGTCGGCAAAATCTTTCAGGCCCTTGTCGTACAGCGCCTGGGGCACGGCCAAGGTGTACTTGGCGTTTTCCAGGTTGGCGCGCACCGTTTCCACGGTGCCAGCGTCGCGGTACTGCTTGATGTCGTTCTCCATGGTCGGCATCCAGTTGCCGAGAAACACGTCCAGGTCCTTGCCGGTGGCCAGCGACTTGTAGGTCACGGGTACCGAGATCATGGTGGTGTGGGTTTTGTAACCCAGGGCTTCGAGCACAACGCTGGTGGTCGCGGTCGTGACTGTGATGTCGGTCCAGCCGACGTCGGAGAAACGTACCGTCTGACACTGCTCGGGTTCGGCGGCCTGGGCCAGCAAGGGCGTGGACAGCAACGCAACCAGCAACAGCGAGGGTGAACCTTTCATGGATGGACTCCTGAGATATTGTCTTCGGGTTCGCGTGGGTCGCCGGGCTTTCTGAGGGTCCGGTCGACCAGGCCTGCAGAGGGCAGGATGCGTGGCCGTGCTTTACGAGTCGCTTTCGATAATCCTCCAGCGCCGGGCAATCGCCTACTGGTAGGGTCGTATCCAGTACGGAACGGGTCGTATCCAGTAAGGGCGATGTCGCTTATGGGTTTATCCACCCCCTCGGCCGCATTTTTGCGTCACCAGGCCGCCGGAAAGCGGCGTGGTGAGGGCCGCTCCTTGAGCAAAAACAGCGCGGCGCGGCTGGACAAAAGTACGTCGGTTGCAGACGGCGAGGGGTACGGTAAAAGCCCGATGATGCTGGCATTCAAGGCGGCCCGCTGTTTGAGCCTAGCAGTTGCCCCGCCCTGCGCATGGCGCGCAGAGACAAGCCCAGCAAGAGGTGATTCGACAATGGCCATCAGCGTGTTCGACCTGTTCAAGATCGGTGTCGGGCCCTCCAGCTCCCACACCGTCGGCCCCATGCGTGCTGGCGCCCTGTTTGTTCAGGGCCTTCGCGAACGCGGCGAGCTGGAACGTGTAAAACGGATCGAAGTGCGCCTGTATGGCTCGCTGTCGGCCACCGGCATCGGTCACGGCACCGACAACGCCACGGTCATGGGCCTGATGGGCGAATGGCCTGACGCCATTGACCCGACCCAGATCGTGCCGCGCATCGCCGACCTGCGCGAAACCAACACGCTGCAGCTCGATAGCCGCTTGCCGATCGAGTTTGTCTGGGCCCGCGACATGCTGCTGCTGGACGAGAACCTGCCGTATCACCCCAACGCCATGACCCTGATTGCCGAAGGCGAGCAGGGCGAGTTGCACCGCGACACCTACTACTCGGTGGGTGGCGGCTTTGTGGTCGATGCCGCCCAGGCCGCCAGCGGTGTGCTGGATGCCGACCAGACGGTGCTGCCGTACGACTTCAACAGCGCCGCCGAACTGCTGCGGCTGTGCAAGCAAAACGACCTCAGCGTGTCGCAATTGATGATGGCCAACGAGAAGGTCTGGCGCAGCGAACAAGAGATCCGCGCCGGCCTGCACAAGCTCTGGGAAGCCATGCAGGAATGCGTCAACAACGGCCTTAAATACGAAGGCACGCTGCCCGGCGGGCTGAACGTGCGCCGCCGCGCTGCCAAGCTGCACCGCAGCCTGCAGGAGATCGGCAAGCCCAACGTGATCGGCTCGACCATGAGCGCCATGGAATGGGTCAACCTGTTCGCCCTGGCCGTCAACGAAGAGAACGCCGCCGGTGGGCGCATGGTTACCGCGCCCACCAATGGCGCAGCCGGCATCATCCCGGCGGTGCTGCACTACTACATGCGCTTCAGCGATGAGGTGAACGAGTCCAGCATTGTCGATTACTTCCTGGCTGCGGCTGCCGTGGGCATCCTGTGCAAGAAAAACGCCTCGATCTCTGGGGCCGAAGTGGGTTGCCAGGGGGAAGTCGGCTCAGCCTGCGCCATGGCGGCGGCAGGGCTTGCCGAAGTGTTGGGTGCCACCCCGCCACAGGTGGAGAACGCGGCCGAAATTGCCTTGGAACACAACCTCGGCCTGACCTGCGACCCGGTCGGCGGGTTGGTGCAGGTGCCGTGCATCGAGCGCAACGCGATTGCTGCGGTAAAAGCCATCAACGCGGTGCAGATGGCGCTGCGCGGTGACGGCGAGCACTTCATTTCCCTCGACCAGGTGATCCGCACCATGCGCGATACCGGGGCCGACATGCACGACAAGTACAAAGAGACCTCGCGCGGTGGCCTGGCGGTCAGCGCTATCGAGTGCTGATCTCTACCAGGTTTGCTGGCCGCTTCGCGGGTTCACCCGCGAAGAGGCCTTTGAAGGTTGATGCAGGTGCAACATAACCACCAATGCCTCCTTATGGTGCGCCCGCCGCCTACCGATCGTCGGGTGTCGCGATCAGTGTCGGCATTGTCGGTGACACTCAAGAGTGTCGTTTCTGGGCAACTTACGCTGCACGTGTCACCAAATTGCTCAGCCGTTACACGCACGGCGCCTAGCACGCCTGTTTTGCGACTCTCTGCCAACTCGGCCGAAGCCCCTGATTTGCCTGATGCAGGTGTCGTTTTCAGGTTTTTTTGGATAGCCGTTCAATTTCAGGCACGGCGTTTGCGTTGAGATTGGCAACCTACCCCCGGAAAATGACCGAGGGGTCATAACAAGAAATCAGTGCCCGCCTGAGGCACACCCTGCATTTGTGTGAGGAGAAATCGCGATGACGTCGTACACCTCCGGGACCCCAACCCAGAACCGCACAGCACCCCAGTCCATCGGGTTTCTTCTACTGGACAATTTCACCCTGATTTCCCTGGCATCGGCCGTCGAGCCGCTGCGCATGGCCAACCAGCTGTCCGGCCGCGAGCTGTACCGCTGGCACACCCTGACGGTCGACGGCGGCCAGGTCTGGGCCAGCGACGGCCTGCAGATCACCCCCGATGCCGCCATGCACAGCGCGCCGCCCATCGATACCGTGATCGTCTGCGGCGGCGTGGGCATCCAGCGCACTGTTACCCGTGAGCATGTGACCTGGCTGCAGGCCCAGGCCCGTCAGTCGCGCCGCCTTGGCGCGGTGTGCACCGGCAGCTGGGCCCTGGCCTGTGCCGGGCTGCTCGACGGTTTCGATTGCAGTGTGCACTGGGAGTGCCTGGCGGCCATGCAGGAAGCCTACCCACGGGTGAACATGAGCACCCGCCTGTTCACCCTCGACCGTAACCGCTTCACCAGCTCCGGCGGCACTGCGCCGCTGGACATGATGTTGCACCTGATCAGCCGCGACCATGGCCGCGAGCTGTCGGCGGCCATCTCCGAGATGTTCGTCTATGAGCGCATCCGCAACGAGCAGGACCACCAGCGCGTGCCGCTCAAGCACATGCTCGGTACCAACCAGCCGAAGTTGCAGGAAATCGTCGCGCTGATGGAGGCCAACCTCGAAGAGCCGATCGACCTGGACGAACTGGCGGTGTACGTGGCGGTGTCGCGGCGCCAGCTTGAACGGCTGTTCCAGAAGTACCTGCACTGCTCGCCATCGCGCTACTACCTGAAACTGCGCCTGATCCGTGCGCGGCAGCTGCTGAAGCAGACACCGATGTCGATCATCGAAGTGGCGTCGGTGTGTGGTTTTGTGTCCACGCCGCACTTCTCCAAGTGCTACCGCGAGTACTTCGGCATCCCGCCGCGTGACGAGCGTGTGGGTTCCAATACCGCGCAGCAGGTAGCGATGATGCCGATTCCGCAGGCTATGACCCTGTCGCCACACAGCGGGCCAATGGCGGCCCTGAGCCAGGCGCGCAACGAGTCGACCTTTGCCAGTGTAAGGCTCTGAAACAGAGCTGGCCTCTTCGCGGGTAAACCCGCTTCCACAGGTACCCCGCTCCTTTCAAGGGCAGCGGGGTAACCTGTGGGAGCGGGTTTACCCGCGAACAGGCCAGTACAGCAAAACCCAGTTACGCGCGTTTGTTGAACTGCGCCAGTGCTGGCAACAGTTGCTTGTCGATCGCCTGGCGCACCGCGGGCAGAATCGTCGCGCTACCGGTATACATCTGCTCCACCATCCCTTTCAGTGCCCGCGCATTGGGCTCGGTCAGCCCGCATACCACCGCCTCGCAGGCCTGCTCGGCAGTGGCCCCGGCGGGGATGTCGAAACCGCGCGCGCGCAGGTGGCCTGCCAGGTCGTCCTGATCAATCAAATCCGCATGCATCATGGCTGTTGTCCCTTTTATCGCTAAGAGAGTGCTGCTGTGATTTACGACCGATTCTGTGACGACCGCGACATGCCCGCAACAACAAGATGTCGCCATGACTGCTTTGGCTAAGAACAGGTCGTTTACGGCTAAATCGCCAACCCGCCAAGCCCGCACACTGAAGCCATTCACGGTACCAGAGGGTTTGGTCACCCTCGCTCATGCACAGTGGATGTTGCTCGCTCTTGGCCCCGGACGCTCACGGCTTTTCGGGGCTATTTTTATTCCGCTTATTCCCCTGTACAACCATACACCTAGCATTTTTGCCAGATGACGGGCTGCAGAATTTTTTGCTCTTCTGTAGGGGATGGAATTCCAACGGAGCGGAAAGCGTGAATAAGAATATCTGTAAGGTCTTAGTGCTCGGGGCAATTTTGACCATGGCCTCGGCGTGCTCGTCATTGACCTCGCCGGACAATGGCACTTCAAGCGCGTTGCAGCAACTGTTTACGCTTGAACCAACGCCTGATCGCAATGCACTTCAGAAAACGGCCACAGGATACCTGGCTACTGTACTGGCTGATCCATCAACCCAAGAGATTACCTGGATCAAGGTAAACCCAGCGCTCGTCAGCAATGAAACTCAAGCGTTGGCAGTAACGCTACCAAACGGCAAGACGGCCGCGTTCAACCTTCGTGACTTCAATACCCTCACGGCGGGTATTGAAGGCTGGGTTGGTTACACGCCATCCACCTGGAAACAGACGCATGCGCCAGCGAGCTCTGCAGAGATGGACAACGACCCGTTTTATTACTTATCTATTGCCAAACAAGGCAATCGTATAGTGGGCAATCTTGTAGTCGAAGGGCAGCGCTATCGAATTGATCCTGTCGGCGAGGGGCAATATGCACTGGTCAAAGTTGACGAGTCAAAGTTGCCGCCAGAGGGTGAGCCCATCAGGGCTATCGAGGGATCAATCAAGGCCAGCTCAGCTTCGAGCGCGCCCGCCTCTACACACAGCGTCATTAGGGTGCTTTTTGTCTCGACTAATCAATCGCGTACCAAGTATCCGGACTATCGGTTGCGCTTAGCGCAAGCGCTGCAGGATGCCAATCAATACCTAAAAAATAGTCAAGTTGAAGTTACCTATCAGTTGGCCGGATATTATGACGCAAACTACAACGAAACCGGTAGTTACGGCGCGCAGCTTGGTGAATTGAGGGGGGCCAATACCGACTTGGGCAGAGCTGTCTATCTGCAACGGGACGCGTTGAGGGCTGATCTGGTTTCAATGCTTTCGACATTCAGCGAAGTATGCGGTGTAGGTTATCAGCCCGCTTCCAGCAAGCAACTTGGTTACTCGGTATTCAGTTGCATAGGCGCCACGTTGGCGCATGAGCTAGGACATAACCTGGACGGGGGGCATGGGCTTGCAGGAACAGACCCGAGCAAAGGCTACAACCATGGTTATCAGCACGCTTCTCCGAAATTCCACACCCTTATGTGGACATCCCACGGTGCGATCCCTTATTTTTCCAACCCGCGCATACAGCATCAAGGTGTAGCGATTGGTACCGTGCAAAACCATGACAATGCTCGCCGTTTCAACGAGCATCGGGAAAAGGTGGCAAATTTTTACCCAGATCCTAGTCCTGATATTCGCTTGTGGTTATATGGGACGAATGGCCGGGGTTGCTTCGTCCATCTGAGTCCGGGTGGTAGCATTCTTCTCACATGGTATACCGAATGCAAGGACAATGACGTGAATCCGGTAAGGGTTGTAGTGCGCGATTTTGACAGTGGTTCCACGCCGAGAAAACTATGTTTTGCGAACATTTTGTATACTGTAAATAGTTGCTATGAAGGAAGCAATTTTTCTGGAGATTTTGTTATCACTGATGTGCACTCCGGCAGTGGTAGGCCTGAGGGTTTTAGCTTTACAAAGAGACTGACAGGGCCAGTGTATAGAGTGTCGTATGAGTGACTGATAGGGCTGTCCATGTCTGCCTCTAACAAATAAGGTGCCATGGTTCATCGCGTAGGTATGCACCATGGCGTCCAATAATTATTTACTCAAGGGAAGTCGTATGGTGCGTCCCAGATATTGAGGCGCACCCCCGTGCTGTTGTTCGACCAAGTATTTCAATTGTGCAATTGTTGTATTCCCAAAAGGCGCTGAGTGCGGGCCCGCCAGGTCCACGTGCAATAGCATCATCTCGCTAGCCGCCATCGCCTCGGTGAATCCCGCACGGTGCAGGCTGTGATAGACGTGAAGGCGTTTGCGATCAAAGCCGATGATTTGCGTCTGTACCCACACCTCGGTGCCGAGCTTTACCTCATGCAGGTAATTGATGTGGGCCTCCAGCGTGAACAATGAATGCCCACTCTGCCCGCGGCTGTCGGCATCCAGGCCGATGCGCTCCATCAGCGCATCGGTGGCATAGCTGAATATCAGCAGGTAATAGGCATCGCGCAGATGCCCGTTGTAGTCCACCCAGTCCTTCTGGACTGGGGTGCGGTAGGTGACAAGTGCGGGCATTGCTGACTCCTCAATCGCCAAAGGCCATGCCGTGTTTGGCCTTGCTGGTCTTCACGGCTTCCAGCACCGCCAGCAGGGTGTCATCACGATAGCGCTCTAGCGCGGCGATGCTACGCTCGCCCAGTTGCTCGGAGGTGCCGTCCACCACATCGTCGATCAGCTTGTCGGTAAGCTCCGGCGCCGGCAGGTAGGTCCAGGGCAGCTTGAGGGCCGGGCCGAACTGCGACATGAAGTGGCGCATGCCGGCATCGCCACCGGCCAGGGTGTAGGTAAGGAACGTGCCCATGAACGACCAGCGCAAGCCTGCGCCGAAGCGAATCGCGTCGTCGATTTCGCCCGTGGTGGCAACGCCGTCGTTGACCAGGTGCAAGGCCTCGCGCCAGAGCGCTTCGAGCAGGCGGTCGGCGATGAAGCCTGGCACTTCCTTGCGCACATGCAGCGGGCGCATGCCGAGTGCGGTGTAGATGGTTTTGGCAGCTTCAATGGCCTCGGGTGAGGTGCGGCTACCGCCAACGATCTCCACCAGCGGCAGCAGGTACACCGGGTTGAAGGGGTGGCCGACAACACAGCGTTCAGGGTGAGTCGACGACTCGTAGAATTCACTGGGCAACAGGCCCGAAGTGCTTGAGCCGATGATTGCGTCAGGCTTGGCTGCGGCACTGATTTTTGCGTGCAGGTCGAGCTTGAGGTCCAGGCGCTCTGGTGCGCTTTCCTGTATGAAATCGGCGTTGCGCACGCATTCCTCGATGGTGCTGACGAACTTCAGCCGGTTTTGGGACGCACCTTGGGTCAGGCCTTGTTTTTCTAGTGCTGGCCAAGCGTTGGCGATGCGCTTGCGCAGTGCTTGCTCGGCACCGGGGGCCGGGTCCCAGGCGACCACGTCCAGGCCGTGGGCGAGGGCGCGGGCAACCCAGCCGCTGCCGATTACGCCGCTACCCAAAGCGGCGAAGGTCTTGATCTCAGTGATGAAGGGCATATCAGTCTCCTGAAGTGTCAGCGGCGCTTGAGATTCATTTTTTCCCGGCCTTCTGCCGGGGACAGGATGCGGCCACCCATGCGGGTGATGATCTCGCTTGCGCGTTCCACCAGTTGGCCATTGCTGGCCAGCACCCCACGGTCCAGATACAAGTTGTCTTCCAGGCCCACCCGCACATTGCCGCCGAGCAACACGGCCTGGGCGGCCATGGGCATCTGCATGCGGCCGATGCCGAAGCCGGCCCAAGTGACGTTGGCAGGCAGGTTGTCCACCATCGCCTTCATGGTGGTGGTGTCGGCCGGTGCGCCCCACGGGATGCCCAGGCACAGCTGGAACAGCGGGTCTTCGAGCAGCCCTTCCTTCATCATTTGCTTGGCGAACCACAGGTGGCCGGTGTCGAAGATTTCCAGTTCGGCTTTCACGCCCAGTTCGGTGATGCGTTTGGCGCCGGCGCGCAGTTGGGCCGGGGTGGACACGTAGATCGAGTTGCCGTCGCCGAAGTTGAGGGTGCCGCAGTCGAGGGTGCAGATTTCCGGCAGCAGCGCTTCGACATGGGCCAGGCGCTCCAGCGGGCCGATCAGGTCGGTGCCCGGGCCGAACTCCAGGGGCGTTTCGCCCGGGCCGATTTCCAGGTCGCCGCCCATGCCGGCGGTGAGGTTGACGATGATGTCCACGTCGGCTTCGCGGATGCGTTCCATGACTTCGCGGTAAAGGTTTACGTCACGGCTGAAACGGCCGGTTTGCGGGTCGCGAACGTGGCAATGGACCACGGTGGCGCCGGCCTTGGCGGCTTCGACGGCGGACTCGGCAATCTGCTTGGGTGTGACCGGGACCAAGTGGCTTTTCGAAGCGGTGTCACCGGCGCCGGTGAGGGCGCAGGTGATGATGACGTCGTGGTTCATGGCGGGGTTCCTTGTGTTGTCTGTGCTGGCCCTATCGCCGGCAAGCCAGCTCCCACAGGGTTCGCGTGAACCCTGGGCGTAGGGAGAACCTGTGGGAGCGGGCGTGCCCGCGAAAGGGCCGGATCAGTTGGCAGTGAGCTTGAGGTTGTCTGCGGCCGGCTTGCCATCGAAGGTGGTCACGCCCTCAAGCCAGCGGGCTTTGTCATCGGGGTGGTCCTTGAGCCACTGGCGGGCCGATTCCAGCGCATCCTTGTGGTCGAGCAGCGGCTGCATCATGCGGCTCTCGTCCTCGGCGCTGAAGTTCAGGTTGGCCAGCAGGCGGTGGGCGTTGGGGCAGCGTTCGGCGTAGTCCGGGGCAGTCACCGTCCACACCGTTGCGCGGCCTTCGTCCGGGCCCAGGGCGTCCTGGCTCTCGCCCAGGTAGGCCATGTCGATGTTCACATTCATCGGGTGCGGCGCCCAGCCGAAGAACACCACGGCCTCCTTGCGCCGCACGGCGCGGTCGACGGCAGCAAGCATGCCGGCCTCGCTGGACTCGACCAGCTGGAACTTGCCCAGGCCGAACTGGTTCTTGGTGATCATCGCCTTGATCTGGGTGTTGGCGCCGGAGCCGGGCTCGATGCCGTAGATCTTGCCGCCCAGCTCCTTCTCGAACTTGTGGATGTCGGCGAAGGTCTTCAGGCCTTTGTCATACAGGTACTTCGGCACTGCCAGGGTCGCCCGGGCATCTTCCAGGCTGGGCTTTTCCAGCACCTTCACCTGCTGGGCATCGATGAACGGGGTGATGGTCTGGGTCATGATCGGGTTCCAGTAACCCAGGAACATATCCAGGCGCTTGTCGCGGATGCCGGCGAAGATGATCTGCTGCGAGGCGCTGGTCTGTTTGGTCTGGTAGCCCAGGCCGTCGAGCAGCACCTGCGCCATGGCGCTGGTGGCGATGACGTCGGTCCAGTTGACCACGCCCAGGCGGACGTTCTTGCAGGCCGCAGGTTCGGCGGCGTAAAGCGGGGAAGTGGCGATGCTGCTCAGGGCAAGGGTCAACAGGCTGCGGCGGATCAAGCTGTGCATGGTGGCTCTCCATCGGCAGTGCATATTGTTATGGGGTTCGGTCTCTCTGGGCCGTGTGAACACGCTACGCTGCACGCAGGGTGAAAAATCGCACCCTGGCGACCAACACTTGCACGGAGGCGACCACCTTTGCCGTGGAGCATGCAATGCTGCAAAACATTCAATTTCTGCTGTTGCCCGGGTTCTCGGCCATGGGCTTCATCAGTGCCCTGGAGCCGCTGCGGGTAGCCAACCGGTTCAAGGGGCCGTCCTACCGTTGGCAGGTATTGAGCCTGGATGGCGGTGCGGTGCAGGCCAGCAACGGCATGTCGGTAAACGCCGATGCGGCGCTGGCCGCGGGCGAGCCTGCCGGCATCCTGCTGATCGTGGCCGGTTTCGATCCCCTGGCCTGTTATGGCCAGGCGCTGCAACAGGTGCTACGCCGCCTGGATCATGAAGGGGTGATACTCGGCGGCATCGACACGGGTGCAGTGGTACTGGCCGAGGCCGGCCTGCTCGACGGCCACCGCGCCACCGTGCACTGGGAGGCGCTGGAGGCATTCAAGGAAAACTACCCGAGCCTGCAGGCGACCCAGGAGCTGTTCGAGATCGACCGGCGGCGCATCACTTGCGCTGGCGGCACGGCGTCCATTGACTTGATGCTCGACCTGATTGCACAGGCCCACGGCAGTGAACTGGCGGTGCAGGTGTCGGAGCAATTCGTGCTCGGGCGTATCCGCCAGCGACAGGACCACCAGCGCATGCAGATCGCCAGCCGCTATGGCATCAGCAACAAGAAACTGGTGAAGGTGATTGGCGAAATGGAGCGCAACACCGAACAACCGCTCAATACCCAGGTGCTGGCTGAAGCGGTGCAGGTGACCCGGCGCCAGCTGGAGCGGCTGTTTCGTGTGCACTTGGACGACACGCCCAGTGGGTTCTATTTGCGGCTGCGGCTGGACAAGGCGCGGCAGTTGTTGCGCCAGACCGACATGAGTGTGCTGGAGGTGGGGGTGGCTTGTGGGTTTGAGTCGGCTTCGTACTTTACCCGCTGTTATCGGGCCCGGTATCAGCGTTGCCCGCGGGAGGACAGGTTGGCCAGGGCAGTTTGATTTCCTCCTGCACTGGCCCTATCGCCGGCAAGCCAGCTCCCACAGGTATTGCACAGGCTTTGAATGCCGTGGGGTACCTGTGGGAGCTGGCTTGCCGGCGATAGGGCCTGCGCAGGAAACAGGGATTTCACTGCTGGCCAATGGACTGCAAATACTCCGACCGGTCATCACTGCGCTGGGCCACGCAGGTATCCCAGGCCGCCTGGAATGCCTTGCTCCCCTGCTTCTCGGCATAGGTCTCAACCTTGCAATCAGCATCGCGCAGTTGCGTCCACAGCTTCTCTGCCGCGTCCATGCGCCCGATCAGGGCAGTGGCCTGGTCGCTTTCGTCGGCATATTGATCGCGAATGCGCTGGATCAAGTCATCGTAAGCCGACTTCAGCTCCCGCTCGGCCGTCTGCTTGTTGAACGCAGCGCAGGCGTAGGTCTGCTGGTCGGTGTCGACGTTGTCGCACGGGGTGCTTTCTTCCTCGCCGGCCTGGGCGCCCGATATGACGGCCAGCAGCGCCAGCCATGCCAATGATTTCATCCCTTTTCTCCTCAACAGGCTGACGAATCGCAGGGATTCTCGCTCAGACGAAGGCGCCTGGGTAGCCACCTGTCCAAATGTTCATAAAGCAGCCCGAAAGGTCGTTAACGCGACTGCCTCTCATCGCCAGACGGCGTGCCAGAGGGCGTGTTGTCGCGCATTGACGCTTTCGGCAAACCCCCTGTCGTTTTTGCATCGGGGCGCCTTTGGGCACAGGCATATGCTGGCCCCAAAGCGCCGGCACAAGGTTTGGCGCCAACCATTCAATAAAAGGGGACAGCCTGATGAGCCCAGCCGAACTTCACGCCGACAGCATCGTCATCGACGGCCTGATCATTGCCAAATGGAACCGCGAGCTGTTCGAGGACATGCGCAAAGGCGGGCTGACTGCGGCCAACTGCACGGTGTCGGTCTGGGAAGGCTTCAAGGCAACCGTCGACCAGATCGCCTCCAGCCAGAAGCTCATCCGCGACAACAGCGACCTGGTGATGCCGGTGCGTACCACTGCCGACATCCGCAAGGCCAAGGAACTGGGCAAGACCGGCATCCTGTTCGGCTTCCAGAACGCCCATGCGTTCGAAGACCAGATCGCCTATGTGGACGTGTTCAAGCAACTGGGCGTAGGCATCGTGCAGATGTGCTACAACACCCAGAACCTGGTGGGCACCGGCTGCTACGAGCGCGACGGCGGCCTGTCGGGCTTCGGCCGCGAGATCGTGGCGGAAATGAACCGTGTCGGCATCATGTGCGACCTGTCCCACGTCGGCTCCAAGACCTCCGAAGAAGTCATCCTCGAATCGAAAAAGCCGGTGTGCTATTCGCACTGCCTGCCGTCGGGCCTTAAAGAGCACCCGCGCAACAAGTCGGACGATGAGCTGAAGTTCATCGCCGACCACGGCGGCTTCGTCGGCGTGACCATGTTCGCGCCGTTCCTGGCCAAAGGCATCGACTCCACCATCGACGACTACGCCGAAGCCATCGAGTACACCATGAACATCGTCGGTGAAGACGCCATCGGTATCGGCACCGACTTCACCCAGGGCCACGGCCAGGAGTTCTTCGAGTACCTGACCCACGACAAGGGCTACGCCCGTCGCCTGACCAACTTCGGCAAGATCATCAACCCGCTGGGCATCCGCACCGTGGGCGAATTCCCCAACCTCACCGAAACCTTGCTCAAGCGCGGCCACTCCGAGCGTGTGGTGCGCAAGATCATGGGCGAGAACTGGGTCAACGTCCTCAAGGACGTCTGGGGCGAGTAAGCCGCTCTCCAAGCCTGATAGCCCCTGCCAGCAACGCCGGGGCACCCACATAAAAATTTATATGGAGTTGAGTTTCCATGGCCAAGATCGCCCCGCAATTGCCAATCGAAGTCGACAGCGAGACCGGTGTCTGGACCAGCGACGCCTTGCCGATGCTGTACGTGCCGCGCCATTTCTTCGTCAACAACCACATCGGCATCGAGGAAGTGCTGGGCGCCGACGCCTACGCCGAGATCCTCTACAAGGCCGGCTACAAGTCCGCCTGGCACTGGTGTGAAAAAGAAGCCGAGTGCCATGGCCTGGAAGGCGTGGCGGTGTTCGAGCACTACATGAAGCGCCTGAGCCAGCGTGGCTGGGGCCTGTTCGAGATCCAGGACATCGACCTGGACAAAGGCACCTGCAGCGTCAAGCTCAAGCATTCGGCGTTCGTGTACGTGTACGGCAAGGTCGGCCGCAAGGTCGACTACATGTTCACCGGCTGGTTCGCCGGCGCAATGGACCAGATTCTCGCTGCCCGCGGCAGCTCGATCCGCACCGTGGCCGAACAGGTCTACGGCGGTTCGGAAGAAGGCCACGAAGATGGCCTGTTCGTTACAAAGCCGTTGTAAGCCGGAGATAGCGTCATGGCATTCGAAGCAATGTTCCAGCCGATCCAGATCGGCAAACTGACCATCCGCAACCGTGTGCTCAGCACCGCGCACGCCGAGGTCTACGCCACTGACGGCGGCATGACGACCGACCGCTACGTGAAGTACTACGAAGAGAAGGCCAAGGGCGGTATCGGCCTGGCAATCTGCGGCGGCTCGTCCGTGGTCGCCATCGACAGCCCGCAGGAATGGTGGGCGTCGGTCAACCTGTCGACCGACCGCATCATCCCGCACTTCCAGAACCTGGCCGACGCCATGCACAAGCATGGCGCCAAGATCATGATCCAGATTACCCACATGGGCCGTCGCTCGCGCTGGGACGGCTTCAACTGGCCGACCCTGATGTCGCCGTCGGGCATCCGCGAACCGGTGCACCGCGCCACCTGCAAGACCATCGAGGTGGAAGAGATCTGGCGTGTCATCGGCAACTACGCGCAGGCTGCGCGGCGTGCCAAAGAGGGCGGCCTGGACGGCGTGGAACTGTCGGCCGTGCACCAGCACATGATCGACCAGTTCTGGAGCCCGCGGGTCAACAAGCGTACCGACGAATGGGGCGGCACGTTTGAAGGCCGCATGAAGTTCGGCCTGGAAGTACTCAAAGCCGTGCGCGCCGAAGTGGGCGACGACTTCTGCGTGGGCATGCGCATCTGTGGTGACGAGTTCCACCCCGATGGCCTCAGCCACGAGGACATGAAGCAGATTGCCGCCTACTACGACGGCACCGGCATGCTCGACTTCATCGGCGTGGTCGGCTCGGGTTGCGACACCCACAACACCCTGGCCAACGTCATCCCCAACATGAGCTACCCGCCGGAGCCGTTCCTGCACCTGGCGGCCGGCATCAAGGAAGTGGTCAAGGTCCCGGTGCTGCACGCGCAGAACATCAAGGACCCGAACCAGGCCACGCGCATCCTTGAAGGCGGCTACGTGGACATGGTCGGCATGACCCGTGCGCACATGGCCGACCCGCACCTGATCGCCAAGATCAAGATGGGCCAGATTGACCAGATCAAGCAGTGCGTCGGTGCCAACTACTGCATCGACCGCCAGTATCAGGGCCTGGATGTGCTGTGCATCCAGAACGCCGCGACCTCCCGTGAATACATGGGTGTGCCGCACATCATCGAAAAAACCACCGGCGTCAAACGCAAGGTGGTGGTGGTTGGCGCCGGCCCTGCAGGCATGGAAGCAGCCCGCGTGGCTGCCGAACGTGGCCACGATGTGACCCTGTTCGAGAAGAAAGACCAGATCGGCGGGCAGATCACCATTGCCGCCAAGGCACCGCAGCGTGACCAGATCGCCGGCATCACCCGCTGGTACCAGCTGGAGCTGGCGCGCCTGAAAGTGGACCTGCGCCTGGGCACCGCTGCCAGCGTGGACGCTATCCAGGACCTGCGCCCGGACGTTATCGTGCTGGCGGTGGGCGGCCATCCGTTTGTCGAGCAGAACGAGCACTGGGGCGCTGCCGAAGGGCTGGTGGTCAGCAGCTGGGACGTGCTCGACGGCAAGGTTGCGCCGGGCAAGAACGTGCTGGTGTACGACACCATTTGTGAATTCACCGGCATGTCGGCAGCAGACTACATTGCCGACAAAGGCAGCCAGGTTGAAATCGTCACCGACGACATCAAGCCGGGCGTGGCCATGGGCGGCACGACCTTCCCGACCTACTACCGCAGCATGTACCCGAAAGAAGTGATCATGACCGGCGACATGATGCTGGAAAAGGTCTACCGCGAAGGCGACAAGCTGGTGGCGGTGCTGGAGAACGAGTACACCGGCGCCAAGGAAGAACGCGTGGTCGACCAGGTGGTGATCGAGAACGGCGTGCGGCCTGATGAACAGCTGTACTACGCGCTGAAAGAGGGCTCGCGCAACAAGGGCCAGATCGATGTGGAGGCGCTGTTTGCCATCAAGCCACAGCCGATCCTCAGCCAGCCGGGCGAAGGTTACCTGCTGTACCGCATCGGCGACTGCGTGGCCCAGCGCAACGTGCATGCGGCGATCTACGACGCCTTGCGCCTGTGCAAGGATTTCTGATCGATCCAAATTTTCGCCACAGGGGCCAATCCCAGCTTCAGAGTGGCGCAAGAATCCAGCTGTTGTGGGAGCCTCCCATGTTGAACACCCTTCTACCCATCCTGCTGTTCGCTGCCCTTGGCCTGGCGGTGCTCGGCGCCCTGCGCCGGGTGCGCATGTGGCGGCGTGGCCGGGCCTCCAAGGTCGACCTGATCGGCGGCCTGCTGGCCATGCCGCGCCGTTACCTGGTGGACCTGCACCACGTGGTCGAGCGCGACAAGTACATGTCCAAGACCCACGTGGCCACCGCTGGCGGCTTCGTGCTGTCGGCCGCGCTGGCGATCCTGGTGCATGGCTTTGGCCTGCAGAGCAAAATCCTCGGCTACGCGCTGCTGGTGGCCACGGTGATCATGTTCACTGGCGCTATCTTTGTCTTCAAGCGCCGCCTCAACCCGCCTGCGCGCCTGTCCAAAGGCCCGTGGATGCGTTTGCCGAAGAGCCTGCTGGTGTTCGCCGCAAGCTTCTTCATTGCCACCCTGCCGGTCGCCGGCATCCTGCCTGCCAACACGGGTGGCTGGGTGATGGTCGCAGTGCTCGGCCTGGGCGTGCTGTGGGGCGTGTCGGAGCTGTTCTTCGGCATGACCTGGGGCGGCCCGATGAAGCACGCCTTTGCCGGTGCGCTGCACCTGGCATGGCACCGCCGCGCCGAGCGCTTTGGCGGCGGACGCTCCACCGGCCTCAAGCCGCTGGACCTCGAAGACCCCAACGCGCCGCTGGGCGTGGAAAAACCGGCTGACTTCACCTGGAACCAGCTGCTGGGCTTCGATGCCTGCGTGCAGTGCGGTAAATGTGAAGCCATGTGCCCGGCTTTTGCTGCTGGCCAGCCGCTGAACCCGAAAAAGCTCATCCAGGACATGGTCATCGGCCTGGCCGGTGGCACGGACGCCAAGTTCGCCGGTAGCCCTTACCCCGGCAAGCCGATCGGTGAACACGGCGGCCATCCGCACCAGCCTATCGTCAATGGCCTGGTCGACGCTGAAACGCTGTGGTCGTGCACCACCTGCCGTGCCTGCGTCGAGGAATGCCCGATGATGATCGAGCACGTCGATGCCATCGTCGACATGCGCCGCCACCTCACCCTGGAAAAGGGCGCCACCCCGAACAAGGGTGCCGAGGTGCTGGACAACCTGATCGCCACCGACAACCCCGGCGGCTTCGCCCCAGGCGGTCGCATGAACTGGGCTGCCGACCTAAACCTGAAACTGCTGTCGGAGGTGAAAACCACCGAAGTGCTGTTCTGGGTTGGCGACGGTGCCTTCGACATGCGCAACCAGCGCACGCTGCGTTCGTTTGTCAAAGTACTGAAGGCCTCGGGCGTGGACTTTGCCGTGCTCGGGCTGGAAGAACGCGACAGTGGCGACGTGGCCCGCCGCCTGGGCGACGAAGCGACCTTCCAGCAACTGGCCAAACGCAACATCCAGACCCTGGCCAAGTACAAGTTCCAGCGCATCGTCACCTGCGACCCGCACAGCTTCCATGTGCTGAAGAACGAGTACGGCGCATTGGGCGGCGAGTACCAGGTGCAGCACCACAGCACCTACATTGCCGAACTGATCGCGGCCAACAAGCTCAACCTCGGCCAGCACAAGGGCGGCAGCGTCACCTACCACGACCCGTGCTATCTGGGCCGCTACAACGGTGAGTACGAAGCGCCGCGTGAAGTGCTCAAGGCGCTGGGTATCGAAGTGCGCGAGATGCAGCGCTCGGGCTTCCGTTCCCGTTGCTGCGGCGGTGGCGGCGGTGCGCCGATCACCGACATCCCGGGCAAGCAGCGTATCCCCGACATGCGCATGGACGACATTCGCGAAACCGAGGCCGAGTTGGTGGCCGTGGGTTGCCCACAGTGCACCGCCATGCTCGAAGGCGTGGTCGAACCGCGCCCGCAGATCAAGGACCTGGCCGAGCTGGTGGCCGACGTGCTGATCGAAGAGGACGCGCCGTCTGCCGCAAAGCCGCAAACGGCCAAACGTGAACCTGCGGAGGTGCACTGATGAGCGACATTATCCGCCGCGACCCACGCGCCGAGTGGATTGCCCGTAACCGCCTGCACCCGCTGCATGCGGCCATGCAGACGCAACAAACCAGCTGGATGGGCCCCAACGGCCTGATCCGCAAGAACCCCCATGCGATTGCCGCAGGCTTCATCGGCCCGGCCGGCATCAAGCGCATCGACCGCAGCGGCGCCCAGCAGGGCACGGGTGTGGGCGGGCGGCGCACGGCGGCGGCAGAGGTCAAGCTGCCGCTGCACCAGGTGCCGGCGCCGGCGTTCTACATCGCCGTGGTGCCGGACATGGTCGGTGGCCGCCTGAGCAGCCACGACCGCGACTTGCTCGGCCTGGCCCACAGCCTGGCCGGCAGTGACGGCGCGGTGCTGGCGGTAGTCTTTAACGAGCACAAGGAAAGCAACTTTTCCACAGCCGGCGTCGACCGCCTGCTGGTCATCGAAGGCGAGGCCTTCGAGGGTTATGCACCGGAGCAACTGGTGCAGGGCCTGCGGGCTGTGGATAACCAGTTCACCCCGCGCCACTGGCTGCTGCCCGACAGCCGCACCGGTGGCGGCGAACTGGGCCGACGCCTGGGTGCAGCGCTGGGCGAGCGCCCGGCGACGCGTGTCTGGCAGGTCAAGGACGGCCAGTGCATCGGCCGCGCCGGTGCCGGCCAGCAAGACCTGCAACGCGCCGTACCCCGGCTGATCCTGGCCGCGGCCGAGTGCGCTGAGCCGGTCAGCGAAACCCGTCACGAAGCCTTGCCGGTGGAGTTGTCCACAAGCGTGGCGCGCAGCCTGTCGCGCATCGAAGACCTGGGCTCGGTGGCCGTGGACCCGGCCACCATTGCCATGGCCGAGGCCGAGTTCATCGTCTCGGGCGGCAACGGCGTCAAGGACTGGGACCTGTACCACCAGGCCACCGCAGCCCTTGGCGCCACCGAAGGCGCCTCGCGGGTGGCGGTGGACGACGGCTTCATGCCGCGCAACCGCCAGGTGGGTGCTACCGGTACCTGGGTCACCGCACGCGTATACGTGGCTGTGGGTATCTCGGGTGCGATCCAGCACCTGCAGGGTATCGGCGCCTGCGACAAGGTGGTGGCGATCAACATGGACCCGGGCTGCGACATGATCAAACGGGCTGACCTGTCGGTGATTGGCGACAGCTCGGCGATTCTCAAGGCACTGATCGAGGCTGTGGACAACTACCGCAGCGGCGGCCAGCGCGACGCGGCATAAGGGCACGAGCATGAGTACGAAAGTGATCAGCCTGGTTTCCATCGGTGCCCACCCAAGCTCCGGGCGCGCCCGCCGCGCCGAGCAGGATGCCCGCGCCGTGGAACTGGGGTTGCAGCTGGCTGGGGATAACTTGCAGGTGGTACATGCCGGCAACCCACAGGAAGAAGCATTGCGCGCCTACCTGGGCATGGGCCTGGACCATCTTGACGTGCTGGAGCAGCCGGCCGGTGCCGATGTGCTGGGCGTGCTGGGGGATTACCTGCGCGACGCCGGAGCACAGCTGGTGCTGACCGGTAGCCAGGCCGAGACGGGTGAAGGGTCGGGCATGTTGCCATTTCTGCTGGCCGAAAAACTCGGTTGGCCGTTGATCGTGGGGTTGGCCGAGGTGGAGTCGATCGAGAACGGCACCGCCCAGGTATTGCAGGCGCTGCCGCGTGGTCAGCGGCGCCGGTTGAAAGTGCGCCTGCCATTGCTGGCGACTGTGGATAACGCTGCGCCTAAACCGCGCCAGAGCGCATTCGGGCCGGCGCGGCGGGGAGTGCTGGCGGCGCGTCATGTGGCCATTGTGGAAGATGAACTGCTGGGTGACGCAGAGCTGCAGCCGGCCCGTCCTCGGCCCAAGCGGCTGAAGGTGATCAAGGCCAAGAGCGGTGCCGACCGCATGAAGGCGGCGACGGCCAAGGCCAGCGGTGGTGGCGGCAAGGTGCTGAAGGATGTTTCGCCACAGGAAGGTGCTGAGGCAATTCTCAAGCTGCTGGTGGAAGAGGGCGTGCTGCGCTAAGGCCTTTACTGGCCTCATCGCCGGCAAGCCAGCTCCCACAGGATCACCACTGCCTACGGGTTCAGTGCAATACCTGTGGGAGCTGGCTTGCCGGCGATTGGCCCTGACAGGCTAATGATGTTCCCTGGCCACATTGAACGCCCAGTTGCCCAATGCCTCGGTCACAGGATTGAATGACACCCGCATCCCCCTCGACAACCCCACATTCACCGCTGCGCAGCGTAGAACCAGGAATTCCCGGGCTTGACCTTCGACGCTGATCACCCCAATCCCCCGCCCTTCGTCGAACCACTTCACAGTGCCCTCCTGGCGGCTGTGCATAAGTCACTCCTGGATAATGCCAAAGTAGTAGCTATTACCCCATCACATCGCCGAATTTCACGAAACTGGCAGAAATATCAGGTGGGCCTGTGTTTTGCCCACGGAATCTGTTCGCCAAGGTGTGGATAAAGTGTTGGCGCATGGCTGTGGGCCTTGTATAGCGGGGCTTACAGAGTTTTGATCAGAAAGTGATCAGCACTGCCTCGGCTCATCAGCTACAGACTGGCGGGGCGTCCCCTGGTTTTGCCCACAATCGCTGTTAGCGGGTCTGTGGATAATCTGTTCGGCACTAGCTGAAAGCCGCACAGGTCATGGCTTGTGAAGAATTGATCAGAAAATGATCAAATGGGGGTGAATGTCTCCTGATCCATGATTATCAAGGCCTTGAATCGTTTATCCACAACCCAGGCTCTACAGGTTCGAGTTCTGCTCACAAACTCTGTTAGTGTCTCTGTGGACAAGGTGTATGAATATCGCTGAAGCCCAGAAAGCGTGCGGCCTTGACGGAATTGGTCGAATAGTGAGCAGTCGTAGGCCTGTTATTTTTGCCAGTACGCAAACGGACGGTCACCTATTACCCTGTCCACAACTTGCAAGAACTGTGAGTAACCATGACGACATTCCTGCTTAACATTGACCGGCAGCAATCTGTATTGGGTAGGGGGCGTTACGAGCCGCGTGCTTACGCGCCTTACGGTGGTGTGGGCGCATGCCCGCCACCGGGGCTGGCTTTCTGCGGCCAACACCTGGATCTGCGGACAGGCAGTTATCCATTGGGCAATGGCCACCGCTTCTACAGCCCGCGCCTGAGGCGGTTCATCCGCCCTGACTCGCTAAGCCCGTTCGGCAAGGGGGGGCATAATGCTTATGCCTACTGCCAAGGCGACCCTGTCAACTTTGTTGACCCAAGTGGTCGTTTCCCCGGGATCATCGCGCCAATCAGGAACATCGCCTGGGGGGTGATCAACCTGGCCATCAGTGCCGTGAAGGCGTACCGCAACTACCGTATAGGGCTTGACTTCGCCTTGACGAGTGGTTACCCGGCAAGCCGCACGGGGATTGTCACGTACGGCACGCTAGAACACCCCATCGCACCTTGGACCTTGGAGGAAAAGGCACTATCGGTCGCTGGGGTCATCACCGCCTCAGTAAGTATTGGCACGGCTAGCGCACGGCTGTTCACACCGGAGGGCGAAGCGTTGGCCTGGGTTGATTTTGGGGTGGCCTCTGTTGCGACGGCCCTGTCAGCTTATGAGCTTTATGGGTTGGCAACGTCGTCTGCCGAAGTGCGCTATCCCATACACACGACCTCTTATCAAATGCGTAACGGAGCACAGCAGCAGGCGACAGAGGCGTAAAGGCGCCATGCTTCGGACTGCTGCCGAAGCATGGCGGGTGTGCAGGTATTACTGCGCCTGCACTTCCTTCAAATAAGGCGCCGGCTCCGCCCCCAGGTTGTTCAGCAACCGCCCGCTATACCAGTCAATGAAGTTGACCACACCAAACTCGTAAGTCTTCGAGTAAGGCCCAGGCTGATACGCCGTGGAGTTGATGCCACGCTGGTTTTCTTCCGCCAGGCGGCGGTCCTGGTCGTTGGTGGCGTCCCACACCTTGCGCATGCGCTCTGGGTCATAGTCCACGCCTTCGACGGCATCCTTGTGCACCAGCCACTTGGTGGTGACCATGGTTTCCTGGGCGCTGATCGGCCACACGGTGAACACGATCATGTGGTCGCCCATGCAGTGGTTCCACGAGTGCGGCAGGTGCAGGATGCGCATCGAGCCCAGGTCCGGGTTCTTGATGCGGCCCATCAGCTTCTGGCAGGCCTGCTTGCCGTCCATGGTCATCGATACCGTGCCTTTGAGCAGCGGCATGCGCACGATACGGTTACGCAGGCCGTGGCTCTTGTGCAGGTACGGGATCTTTTCGGCTTCCCAGGCGGCGGCCGAAGCGGCCACGTGGTCCTTGAATTCCTGGCTGGCGCGCGGGTCGTTGGTGTCGTCCCACTCCAGCAGGGTTTGCAGCAGCTCCGGGTGCGAACCGCTGCAGTGGTAGCACTCGCGGTTGTTCTCCAGCACCAGCTTCCAGTTGGCCTTTTCCATCAAGGTGGTGTGCACCGCCACCTTGGTGTTCTCCATGTCGTACGGTTCCATGTAGTGTTCCAGGGTAGCCAGGAACTCGTCGATGGCAGGCGGGTTTTCTGCCAGGCTGATGAAGATATAGCCACCGGCCACCTTCACATGCACCGGCTTCAGGCCGTACTCCTTCATGTCGAAGTCGGCGCCCATTTCGGTGCCGGCGAACAGCAGGCGGCCGTCCAGTTCGTAGGTCCACTGGTGGTAATGGCAGACCAGCTTGGCCACCTTGCCTTTGTCGCTGACGCACAAACGCGAACCACGGTGGCGGCAGACGTTATGGAAGGCGTGCACCTTGCCTTCGGCACCACGCACCACCAGGATCGGGTTTTTGCCGATCTGCAAAGTGATGTAGTTGCCTTTCGCCGGAATTTCGCAAGTCATGCCGGCGATCAACCATTCTTTCTGGAAGATCTCCTGCATGTCGATCTGGAACAGACGCTCGTCGGTGTAGAAAGGCTGGGGCAGCGAGTAGGTGCGCTCGCGGGTCTGCAGCATCTCGGCGGTGGCCTTGCGTGCAGGTTCCAGTGGATCGCCCAGGCTCAGGGTTGCGGTGACGTCCATCGTGTATTCCTCGGGGCCGTGTGCGGCCGGCAAAAGGTGGCTAATCGTTGTTGTTGCCGCAAGGCGGTTATCAGCGGCTTTTTGTTTAAACAGCAGGCTTGTTTATTTGCCGTGGAGTGTGCGTCCGAAGACGCCGCGAACCGTATCCATGGGCGACATGGCCGATTTGAATTACGACGCGCCAGCCCTTGTAGCGCGGGGCTGGTCGCGATAAGCACGCCGATGTCGCTGGCAGGAATGTACGTCGCTCTCAGCTTGCGCATTATCCAAGCCATAAAAAGCCCGATAGTCGGCTGCTGGAGATGAACATGTCCGATACCTTCCTCAATCCGGTCACCACCCAGACCTGGGCCAACGGCCGCCACATCGTGCGCTGCGTCAAGGTCATCCAGGAGACCTGGGACGTGCGCACTTTCTGCTTCATGGCCGATCAGCCGATCATGTTCTTCTTCAAGCCCGGGCAGTTCGTCACCCTGGAGCTGGAGATCGAAGGCAAGCCGGTGATGCGGTCCTACACCATCTCCAGTTCGCCGTCGGTGCCGTACAGCTTCTCGATCACCGTCAAGCGCGTGCCGGGCGGCCTGGTGTCCAACTTCCTGCACGACACCATGCACGAAGGCGCCGAGCTGCCGGTGCACGGCCCGGTGGGGCTGTTCAACGCCATCGACTTCCCGGCGGGCAAGGCGCTGTATCTGTCGGGCGGTGTGGGCATTACCCCGGTGATGTCGATGGCGCGCTGGTTCTACGACACCAACGCCAATGTCGACATGGTGTTCGTGCACAGCGCCCGTTCACCGAAAGACATCATCTACCACCGCGAGCTGGAACAGATGGCGTCGCGCATCCCCAACTTCAGCCTGCACATCATTTGCGAAAAGCATGGCCTGGGCGAACCATGGGCGGGGTACCGCGGTTACCTGAACCAGCGGCTGATGGAGCTGATTGCTCCTGACTACATGGAGCGCGTGGTGTTCTGCTGCGGCCCGACGCCTTACATGACGGCAGTCAAGCGCATGCTCGAAGCGGTCGGCTTCGACATGAAGAACTACCACGAGGAGTCGTTCGGCGCGACGCCACCAGAGGCCAAGGCCGATGCAGTGGAGCACGCCGAGCAGGCGGCCGATGCACCGGAGCTGGATATTTCCGACCTCAACCTGGTGGAGTTCATCGGCAGCGACAAGAGCATCCGCGTTGCCCCGGGCGAGACCGTGCATGCGGCAGCAGCCAAGGTTGGCCTGATGATCCCGAAAGCTTGCGGCATGGGCATCTGCGGCACCTGCAAGGTGCTCAAACTGGGCGGCGAAGTAGAGATGGAGCACAACGGCGGCATTACCGAAGAGGATGAAGCCGAGGGCTACATCCTGTCGTGCTGCAGCGTGCCGAAAGGGGATGTGCGGATCGATTACTGATCCACTGATCCGAGATTGCAGGGGGCTGCTTCGCAGCCCATCGCCGGCAAGCCAGCTCCCACAGGTACTGCGCACGCGGTCGATGTGGGAGCTGGCTTGCCGGCGATGGGCCGCAAAGCGGCCCCAACTTTTTCAGGTGCGGAAACGGGCTACCAGACCATTCAGGTCCACAGCCAGGCGCGACAGCTCTGCACTCGCCGCACTGGTCTGATGGGCACCGGTAGCGCTCTGCACCGACAGGTCATTGATGTTCACCAGGTTGCGGTCCACTTCCCGCGCCACCTGCGCCTGCTCTTCCGCCGCGCTGGCGATTACCAGGTTACGTTCGTTGATTTGCGCGACCGCACCGGCAATGGTGTCCAGCGCCATGCCGGCGCCTTTGGCGATGTTCAGCGTCGACTCGGCGCGCTCGGTGCTGGTGCGCATCGATTCCACAGCCTCTTCCGTACCGCCTTGAATGCTGCCGATCATCCGCTCGATTTCGCTGGTCGACTGCTGGGTGCGGTGCGCCAGTGCGCGCACCTCATCCGCCACCACGGCAAAACCACGGCCCGCTTCGCCGGCACGCGCCGCCTCGATGGCAGCGTTGAGCGCCAGCAGGTTGGTCTGGTCGGCCAGGCCACGGATCACGTCGAGTACCTTGCCAATGTCGCGCGACTGTTCGGCCAGGTGAGTGATCAGTTTGGCAGTGGCCTGCACATCACCGCTCATGCGCTCGATGGCGCCCACGGTCTCCATCACCAGGTCGCGACCGTCACCGGTGGAGCGGCTGGCTTCACTGGACGCTTCCGAGGTGCTCACGGCGTTGCGCGCCACTTCTTCCACAGCGCTGGTCATTTCGGTGACGGCGGTGGCGGCCTGTTCAATCTCGTTGTTCTGCTGTTGCAGGCCACGGGCACTTTCGTCGGTAACGGCATTCAGCTCTTCGGCGGCTGAGGCCAGCTGGGTGGCAGAGCCTGCGATCTGTTGCAGGGTGTCGCGCAGTTTGTCCTGCATGCGGGCCATGGCGCGCAGCAAACGCGCGGCTTCATCGGTACCCTCGGCGCGGATGACATGGGTCAGGTCACCGTCGGCGACTTGCTCTGCGCACTTGAGCGCCTCATCGATCGGCTTGACGATGCTGCGGGTCAGCAGGAAGGCGCAGGCGAAGGTCAGCACGGTGGCGGCAACCAGCAGGCCGATAACCAAGGCAAAGGCCGCAGCGTATTGGCTGGCGGCTTTCTCATTAGTGGCGCGGGTCTGGTCGGTGTTGATGCGCACCAGCGTGTCCATGACCTTGTTGATCTGTTCGGAGTTGGCCAACAGGTCGCGGTTGAGCAGGTCGCGCAGTTCGTCGACGCGGTCGGCCTGGCTCAGGCTGCGCATGCGCGATTCCAGTTGGCGGTACTGTTCAAGCAACTGGCCGTACTGGTCGAACGCGGCCTGTTCGTCGGCGGCGCCGATCATTGGCAGGTAGGCCTGGCGTGCGCGGTCGATCTGGCTGTTGCGCTGGGCCAGCAGGTTGAGGGTATCGCTTTGTATTGCAGGCTCGCGGTTGGTCAGCAGGCGGTAGGAGAGGGTGCGCATGCGCAGGTTGAGCGCGGTGATTTCATCGAGGATCTTGATGCTGGGCACGCTGACTTGCTCGATGGCCACGCCCGCCTGGCGGATGTTGCCCATCTGCACCAGCGAGAAGATACCAAGGCCGAGCATCAGCAGGCCTATAAGCGCGAAGCCGAGCAGCGCGCGCGGGGCGATATTCATGTTACGTAGAGACATGGAGAGGGGGATCCAGGCAAGGGGCAAAGAGTGCGCAAAGTGCGACAAAACATGACTTGCCGGGCTATCGGTCGTGACTGGCCAGTCTTGAGTGCAACCCGCAAAAATTGTGAGGTAGCTAACCTTTTCCTGACCGGCGGTTGACCCAGGTCGGAACAAGGGGGTGATTACCCTGTCAATCTGCGGGCCAGACACCTTGTGAATCCGATTTTTAATGGCGATGGGCCGCGCTTTTCTTTATCGTGTGCGCCCCTCGCAACAACCTGAGATAGACCCATGCTGGAAGCTTCCCTGAATCAAATCGAGCAACTGGTCAGCGACCTGATGCAGAAAAACGCTCAACTCACCGAGCAGAACACCACCCTGGGCACGCAACTGGCCCAGGCCAAGGAAGAGAACGAAACCCTGCAGCTGTCGCTGATGGAGCAGGAAGAGAAGAACGGCAGCACCGCCGCCCGCCTGCAGGCCCTGGTTGATCGCGCCAGCGCTGGCGTTGTTGGCGCATGAGATTGCAAGAGCAGCCGGTCAATGTCGTGTCGATTCTCGGCATCGACTATTCGATCAAGGCGCCCGAAGGCCAAGAAGAAACCCTGGCCCAGGCGGTGCGGATGCTCAACACCGCCCTGAACGAAACCAAGCGTCAGTACCCGACCCTGATCGGTGACAAATTGCTGGTGCTGGCTGCCCTTAACCTGTGCTCCAAACAGGTTGAACTGCAGAAAGAACACCAGCAGACCCTTGCGCGTACCCAGGCGCAGATCGACGCCACGGTGGACGCCATCGTGCGGACCATTGCAGAGTCCTGATCGATAGCTGAAAGGCCCAAGGCCGCTCCTCCAAGGGTTATGCGTTCCCCTGTAGGAGCAGCCTTGTGCTGCGAATGGGCTGCGCAGCAGCCCCAGAGTCCCAACACATTGTTCCAGGTCACTGGATTAACTGGATACGCAAGTGTATACACTTCTCGCAAAACAATAATGTGCGGGGGAGTAGGGGCATGCGTATCTGGCGTAAAAGCATCCAGTGGCAGTTGATCACCAGCATGGGCGCCGCCCTGCTGGCCAGCATCCTGGTGGTGGTCATCATCTTCACCGTGGCGCTCAACCGCCTCACCGACCGCTACCTGGTCGACACTGCCCTGCCCGCCAGTGTCGAGGCGATCCGCAACGACATCGAACGCATGCTCGGCCAGCCACTGGTGGCTGCGGCGGACATTGCCGGCAACACCCTGCTGCGCGACTGGCTGGCGGCCGGCGAAGACCCCGCCCAGGCTGCGGCATTCATCGAATACCTGGGCGCCGCCAAACAGCGTAACCGGGCCTTCACCACCTTGTTTGCCTCGACCGAAACCGGCCACTACTACAACGAGAATGGCCTGGACCGCACCCTCAGCCGCAGCAACCCCAAGGACAAATGGTTCTACGGCTACATCGACAGCGGCGCCGAACGGTTTATCAATATCGACATTGACGGTGCCACTGGCGAGCTGGCGCTGTTTATCGACTATCGCGTGGAAAAGGCCGGCAAGCTGGTGGGCGTGGCCGGCATGGGCCTGCGCATGACCGAGCTGTCGAAGCTGATTCACGACTTCAGCTTTGGCGAGCATGGCAAGGTCTTCCTGGTACGTAACGACGGCCTGATCCAGGTGCACCCGGACGCAGCCTTCAGTGGCAAGCGCCAGCTCACCGAGCAGCTCGGCACGGACGCTGCCAAGGCCGTGATGACGGGCGGCGAGGGCCTGCGCAGCAGCCGTTTCAGCCGTGACGGCGAAGGTTACCTGGCACTCGGCCTGCCCCTGCGCGACCTCAACTGGACCCTGGTGGCCGAGGTGCCGGAGTCGGAAATCTACGCACAAATGCATCAGGCGGTATGGCTGACCAGCCTGATCGGTGGCGCCGTGGCGCTTGTGTCGCTGCTGCTGGTGGTGCTGCTGGCGCGGGGCCTGGTGCGCCCTGTGCGCCGCGTCACCGCTGCGCTGGTACAGATTGGCAGTGGCGCAGGCGACCTCAGCCACCGCCTGGATGATTCGCGCGAGGACGAACTGGGTGACCTGGCTCGGGGTTTCAACCGCTTTCTCGACAGCCAGCGCAGCCTGATTGGCGAGGTGTTGCAGACTTCTGAACGGCTGCATCGGGCGGTTGAGCAGGTGACCCAAGTGGTGGATAACACGGCCGAGCGCTCAGGGCGGCAGCAGGAAATGACCGAAATGGTTGCCACTGCCGTACACGAAATGGGCCTGACTGTGCAGGACATTGCCCGCAATGCCGGTGATGCGGCGCAGGCCTCGCAGTCGGCACGGGATGAGGCCTTGCAGGCGCGCGAGGTGGTACGGCGTTCGATTCAGGGCATCGAGGGCATGTCGGGCGACATTGGCAAGGCAGCCGATGCAGTCAGCCAGTTGGCCGACGAAGTCGCCTCTATCGATGAGGTTCTGGCGGTTATTCGCAGCATTTCCGAACAAACCAATTTGCTGGCACTGAACGCCGCCATCGAGGCTGCGCGGGCAGGGGAAATGGGACGCGGGTTTGCTGTGGTGGCCGACGAAGTGCGCACGCTGGCGCGGCGCACGCAGCTGTCCACCGACGAAGTGCAACAGATGATCCAGCGCCTGAAGCAGGGCGCGGGTTCGGCGGTGAGCTCGATGCAGGCGGGGCAGCAGGCGACCGGCAGTGGGGTGGAATCGAGCCAGCGTACCGGGGCGTCGCTGGGGGCGATTACCGACCAGGTGGAACACATCAGCGACATGAACCATCAGGTGGCCACGGCGACCGAAGAGCAGTCGGCAGTGACTGAGGAAATCAACCGCACGGTGCAGGGCATTTCCGACCTGGCGCGGGAGACGGCGGCAGAGGTGCAGGGCTGCCGCGAGGAGTGCCAGGCGTTGCGTGGCTTGGCTGATGACCTGGCTCGGCAGATGGGCGGGTTCAGGCTTTAGATCGGTGTGGGATTCATCGCCGGCAAGCCAGCTCCTACAGGATCACCACAGGCCTGAGCCTTGTATGGTCCATGTGGGAGCTGGCTTGCCGGCGATTGGGGCCTGTCAGGCGGTGATGATGCTGCGGATATCCGCCGCCAGCTCGCGCACCCGCTCTTCCTCGGTATCCCAGGAACACATGAACCGGGCCCCGCCGCTGCCGATAAAGGTATAGAACCGCCAGCCCTTGGCGCGCAGCGCTTCAATCGCGTGCTCCGGCATTTGCAGGAACACCCCGTTGGCCTCCACCGGGAACATCAGTTCCACCCCCGGCAAGTCACTCACCAGCAACGCCAGCAGCTGCGCGCAATGGTTGGCGTGGTTGCCATGGCGCAACCAGGCGCCATCTTCCAGCAGGCCGACCCACGGCGCGGACAGGAAGCGCATTTTTGACGCCAGTTGCCCGGCCTGCTTGCAGCGGTAGTCGAAGTCCTCGGCCAGTTGGCGATTGAAGAACAGGATCGCCTCGCCCACCGCCATCCCGTTCTTGGTGCCGCCAAAGCACAGCACGTCGACGCCGGCCTTCCAGGTCAGCTCAGCCGGGCTGCAGCCCAGGAACGCGCAGGCATTGGTAAAGCGCGCGCCGTCCATGTGCAGGTTCAGGCCCAGCTCCTTGCAGGTGGCGCTGATGGCCTTGAGCTCATCGGGGCGATACACGGTGCCCACTTCGGTGGCCTGGGTGATGGTCACCACGCGTGGCTTGGGGTAGTGGATGTCCTGGCGCTTCAGTGCCACTTCGCGGATCGACTGCGGGGTCAGCTTGCCGTTGACGCTGGCCGCCGTCAGCAGCTTGGAGCCGTTGGAGAAAAACTCCGGCGCGCCGCATTCGTCGGTTTCGACGTGGGCAGTCTCGGAACAGATCACGCTGTGGTAGCTCTGGCACAGCGAGGCCAGGGCCAGGGAGTTGGCTGCGGTACCGTTGAAGGCGAAAAACACCTCGCAGTCGGTTTCGAACAGGTTGCGGAAGTATTCCGAGGCGCGCTCGGTCCACTGATCGTCGCCATAGGCGCGGTCGTGGCCGTGGTTGGCCTTCTCCATCGCCGCCCAGGCTTCGGGGCAGATACCGGAATAGTTGTCGCTGGCGAATTGTTGGCTCTTATCTGTCATGACACGGTCCTGTGAACGACGCAGAACAGCACTCTAAACCATCGATTCAGCACTTGCCTATACAACCCGTGCATCGGCTGATTTTCAGCTTTGCCTTCACAGGCCCTATCGCCGGCAAGCCAGCTCCCACAGGCACTGCACAGGGCTTGAGGACCCTGCAATTTCTGTGGGAGCTGGCTTGCCGGCGATAGGGCCAGAGAACCCAGTGCAAAACGAATGTCGTAAACGCGCCATTGCAAGGCGTGCGCAGGCATCTGACCCGCCCCCGCCAGTCATACCATCGCCACAAAGGGCCACAGTGCCCCACGACAAAAAACGATCGCTGCCGGGAGATACACGATGTTCAGCAAGCAAGACCAGATCCAGGGTTACGACGACGCACTGCTGGCGGCGATGAATGCCGAAGAACAGCGCCAGGAAGATCACATCGAGCTGATCGCCTCGGAGAACTACACCAGCCAGCGCGTCATGCAGGCCCAAGGCAGCGGCCTCACCAACAAATACGCCGAAGGCTACCCGGGCAAGCGCTACTACGGTGGCTGCGAGCACGTGGACAAAGTAGAGGCCCTGGCCATCGAGCGCGCCAAGCAGCTGTTCGGTGCCGACTACGCCAACGTCCAGCCGCACTCCGGCTCGTCGGCCAACGGCGCCGTCTACCTGGCCCTGCTGCAAGCCGGTGACACCATCCTCGGCATGAGCCTGGCCCACGGCGGTCACCTGACCCACGGCGCAAAAGTTTCGTCCTCGGGCAAGCTGTACAACGCCGTGCAGTACGGCATCAACACCGACACCGGCCTGATCGACTACGACGAAGTCGAGCGCCTGGCGGTCGAGCACAAGCCGAAAATGATCGTTGCCGGTTTCTCGGCCTACTCCAAGACCCTCGACTTCCCACGCTTCCGCGCCATTGCCGACAAGGTCGGTGCGCTGCTGTTCGTCGACATGGCCCACGTAGCCGGCCTGGTTGCCGCTGGCCTGTACCCGAACCCGATCCCGTTCGCCGATGTGGTGACCACCACCACCCACAAGACCCTGCGCGGCCCACGTGGCGGCCTGATCCTGGCCAAGTCGAACGAAGAGATCGAGAAGAAGCTGAACGCCGCTGTATTCCCGGGCGCCCAGGGCGGCCCGCTGATGCACGTCATCGCCGCCAAGGCCGTGTGCTTCAAGGAAGCACTGGAGCCTGGCTTCAAGGCTTACCAGCAACAAGTGATCGATAACGCCCAGGCCATGGCCCAGGTGTTCATCGACCGCGGCTACGACGTGGTGTCCGGTGGTACCGACAACCACCTGTTCCTGGTCAGCCTGATCCGCCAGGGCCTCACCGGCAAAGAGGCCGACGCCGCCCTGGGCCGCGCGCACATCACCGTTAACAAGAACGCCGTGCCGAACGATCCGCAGTCGCCGTTCGTCACCTCTGGCCTGCGCATCGGCACCCCGGCCGTCACCACCCGCGGCTTCAAGGTTGCGCAGTGCGTGGCCCTGGCCGGCTGGATCTGCGACATCCTCGACAACCTCGGTGACGCAGACGTCGAAGCCGATGTGGCGAAGAACGTCGCGGCGCTGTGCGCAGACTTCCCTGTTTACCGCTGAGTGGAGTAAACGACCATGCAACGCTACTCGGGCTTCGGCCTCTTCAAACACTCCCTCAGCCACCACGAAAACTGGCAGCGCATGTGGCGCACGCCAACCCCTAAAAAGGTTTACGACGTGGTTATCGTCGGCGGTGGCGGCCATGGCCTGGCCACGGCCTACTACCTGGCCAAAGAGCACGGCATCACCAACGTTGCCGTGATCGAGAAAGGTTACCTGGGCGGCGGCAACACCGCCCGTAACACCACCATTGTGCGTTCCAACTACCTGTGGGACGAGTCGGCGCAGCTGTACGAGCACGCCATGAAGCTGTGGGAAGGCCTGTCCCAGGACATCAACTACAACGTCATGTTCTCCCAGCGCGGCGTGTACAACCTGTGCCACACCCTGCAGGACATTCGTGACTCCGAGCGCCGCGTCAGCGCCAACCGCCTCAATGGTGTCGATGGCGAGCTGCTGAACACCGCCCAGGTCGCGGCCGAAATCCCGTACCTGGACTGCTCGAAGAACACCCGTTACCCGATCCTTGGCGCAACCGTTCAGCGCCGTGGTGGTGTAGCCCGCCACGACGCCGTGGCCTGGGGCTATGCCCGCGCTGCCGACGCCCTGGGCGTGGACCTGATCCAGCAGACCGAAGTGATCGGCTTCCGCAAGGAAAATGGCGCGGTCATCGGCGTGGAAACCAACAAAGGCTTCATCGGCGCCAAACGCGTCGGCGTGGTCACTGCCGGTAACTCCGGGCACATGGCCAAGCTGGCCGGTTTCCGCCTGCCGCTGGAATCGCACCCGCTGCAAGCGCTGGTATCCGAGCCGATCAAGCCGATCATCGACAGCGTGATCATGTCCAACGCCGTGCACGGCTACATCAGCCAGTCCGACAAGGGCGACCTGGTAATCGGTGCCGGTATCGACGGCTGGGTCGGCTACGGCCAGCGCGGTTCGTACCCGGTGATCGAGCACACCCTGCAGGCCATCGTGGAGATGTTCCCCAACCTCTCGCGCGTGCGCATGAACCGCCAGTGGGGCGGCATCGTCGACACCTCGCCGGACGCCTGCCCGATCATCACCAAGACCCCGGTCAAGAACATGTTCTTCAACTGCGGTTGGGGCACTGGCGGCTTCAAGGCGACCCCGGGTTCGGGCAACGTCTTCGCCGCGAGCCTGGCCAAGGGCGAAATGCACCCACTGGCCGCGCCGTTCTCCATGGACCGTTTCTACAACGGCGCACTGATCGACGAACACGGCGCCGCCGCCGTCGCCCACTAACCGGAGACACCGTCATGTTGCATATTTTCTGTCCCCACTGCGGCGAGCTGCGCTCCGAAGAAGAGTTCCACGCCTCTGGCCAGGCGCACATCGCCCGCCCGCTGGACCCTGCCGCCTGCTCCGACGAGGAGTGGGGTACCTACATGTTCTACCGTGATAACCCACGCGGTATTCACCATGAACTGTGGGACCACGTTGCCGGTTGCCGCCAGTACTTCAACGTCACCCGCGACACTGTGACCTACGAAATTCTGGAAACCTACAAGATTGGCGAAAAGCCGCAAGTGACCGCCAACGGTAAAGCTGCAAACGCACCGTCGACCGTCAAAGGCCAAGGGGAAAAAGTATGAGCCAGACCTATCGCCTCGCCAGCGGCGGCCGCATCGACCGCAGCAAGGTCCTGAACTTCACTTTCAACGGCAAGACCTACCAGGGTTATGCCGGTGACAGCCTGGCCGCTGCGTTGCTGGCCAACGGCGTCGACATCGTTGGCCGCAGCTTCAAGTACTCGCGCCCACGCGGCATCATCGCTGCCGGTACCGAAGAGCCGAACGCCATCCTGCAGATCGGTTCCAGCGAAGCCACCCAGATTCCGAACGTGCGCGCCACCCAACAGGCGCTGTACGCAGGCCTTGTTGCCACCAGCACCAATGGCTGGCCTAACGTCAACAACGACGTGATGGGCATCCTCGGCAAGGTGGGCGGCAGCATGATGCCGCCGGGCTTCTACTACAAAACCTTCATGTACCCCAAATCGTTCTGGATGACGTACGAAAAGTACATCCGCAAAGCTGCAGGCCTTGGCCGTGCACCGCTGCAGAACGACCCGGACAGCTACGACTACATGAACCAGCACTGCGATGTGCTGATCGTCGGCGCCGGCCCTGCTGGCCTGGCCGCTGCACTGGCTGCTGCGCGCAGCGGCGCCCGTGTGATCCTGGCTGACGAGCAGGAAGAGTTTGGCGGCAGCCTGCTCGACAGCCGCGAAACCCTCGACGGCAAGCCTGCCGCCGACTGGGTCAACGCCGTGATCAAAGAGCTGGAAGGCCTGCCGGACGTAACCCTGCTGCCACGCGCCACGGTCAACGGCTACCACGACCACAACTTTTTGACCATTCACGAGCGCCTCACCGACCACCTCGGCGACCGCGCCCCGATCGGCCAGGTACGCCACCGTGTGCACCGTGTACGCGCCAAGCGCGTGGTACTGGCGCCCGGCGCCCACGAGCGCCCGCTGGTGTACGGCAACAACGACGTACCGGGCAACATGCTGGCCGGTGCCGTTTCCACCTACGTTCGCCGCTACGGCGTGGCACCGGGCCGCAAGCTGGTGCTGTCCACCAACAACGACCACGCCTACCGCGCCGCGCTGGACTGGCACGACGCTGGCCTGCAAGTGGTCGCAATCGCCGATGCCCGCCACAACCCACGTGGCTCGCTGGTTGAAGAAGCGCGTGCCAAAGGCATCCGCATCCTCACCTCCAGCGCCGTGGTCGAGGCCAAAGGCAGCAAGCACGTGACCGGCGCCCGCGTGGCGGCCATCGATGTGCAGGCGCACAAAGTCACCAGCCCAGGCGAAACCCTTGAGTGCGACCTGATCGCAACCTCCGGTGGCTACAGCCCGATCGTGCACCTGGCTTCGCACCTGGGCGGTCGCCCGGTATGGCGTGACGACATCCTCGGTTTCGTGCCGGGCGATGCGCCGCAGAAACGCGAGTGCGTGGGTGGTATCAACGGCGTCTACGCCCTTGGTGACGTGATTGCCGATGGCTTCGAAGGCGGCGTTCGCGCAGCCACCGAGGCGGGCTTCAAGGCCTCTGTCGGCACCCTGCCAAAAACCGTGGCGCGCAAGGAAGAGGCCACCGTGGCGCTGTTCCAGGTGCCGCACGACAAAGGCAGCAAGGGGCCGAAGCAGTTCGTCGACCAGCAGAACGACGTGACCGCCGCCGGTATCGAACTGGCCACCCGTGAAGGCTTCGAGTCGGTCGAGCACGTAAAACGCTACACCGCGCTGGGCTTCGGTACCGACCAGGGCAAACTGGGCAATATCAACGGCCTGGCCATCGCCGCCCGTTCGATCGGCATCACCATTCCGGAAATGGGCACCACCATGTTCCGCCCCAACTACACGCCGGTCACGTTCGGCGCCGTAGCGGGCCGTCACTGTGGCCACCTGTTCGAGCCCGTGCGCTTCACCGCCCTGCATGCCTGGCACGTGAAGAACGGCGCCGAGTTCGAAGACGTCGGCCAGTGGAAGCGCCCTTGGTACTTCCCCAAAGCCGGTGAAGACATCCATGCCGCCGTGGCCCGGGAGTGCAAGGCCGTGCGCGACAGCGTGGGCTTGCTGGACGCCTCGACCCTGGGCAAGATCGACATCCAGGGCCCGGATGCCCGTGAGTTCCTCAACCGCATCTATACCAATGCCTGGACCAAGCTGGACGTGGGCAAGGCCCGCTACGGCCTGATGTGCAAAGAGGACGGCATGGTCTTCGAAGACGGCGTAACCGCCTGCGTTGGTGACAACCACTTCATCATGACCACCACCACCGGCGGTGCCGCCCGCGTGCTGCAGTGGATGGAGCTGTACCACCAGACCGAATGGCCGGAGCTGAAGGTGTACTTCACCTCGGTCACCGACCACTGGGCCACCATGACCTTGTCCGGCCCCAACAGCCGCAAGCTGCTCAGCGAGCTGACCGACATCGACATGGACAAGGAAGCCTTCCCGTTCATGACCTGGAAGGAAGGCAACGTCGGCGGCGTGCCGGCCCGTGTGTTCCGTATCTCGTTCACCGGTGAGCTTTCGTACGAAGTCAACGTGCAGGCCAACTACGCCATGGGCGTGCTGGAACAGATCATCGAGGCGGGCAAGAAGTACAACCTGACCCCGTACGGCACCGAGACCATGCACGTACTGCGTGCCGAGAAGGGCTTCATCATCGTGGGCCAGGACACCGACGGTTCGATGAACCCGGACGACCTGAACATGAGCTGGTGTGTGGGCCGCAACAAGCCTTATTCCTGGATCGGCCTGCGTGGCATGAACCGCGAAGACTGCGTGCGCGAGAACCGCAAACAGCTGGTAGGCCTGAAGCCGGTCGACCCGACCAAGTGGCTGCCGGAAGGTGCCCAGCTGGTGTTCGACCCCAAACAGCCGATCCCGATGGACATGGTTGGCCACGTTACCTCCAGCTACGCGTCCAACTCCCTGGGCTATTCGTTCGCCATGGGTGTGGTCAAAGGCGGCCTCAAGCGCATGGGCGAGCGTGTCTACTCGCCGCAGGCAGATGGCAGCGTGATCGAGGCGGAAATCGTGTCTTCGGTGTTCTTCGATCCGAAGGGTGAGCGGCAGAACGTTTGACTCCGGGCCCTGTGGGGGCAGGCCAGGCCTATCGCCGGCAAGCCAGCTCCCACAGGATCGATGCAGCTTTGAAGGTGGGTGAAATCCCTGTGGGAGCTGGCTTGCCGGCGATAGGGCCGGTAGCCACCACACAGAAGCTGCGTCGCATCGACGAACAAGAATTCAAGGCAGGTAAGAAATGAGCGCTATCAACGTCTTCCAGCAAAACCCCGGCGCCGAGGCCAAGGCCCAGTCGCCACTGCACCACGCCGACCTGGCCAGCCTGGTTGGCAAAGGCCGCAAGAACGCAGGCGTGACCCTGCGTGAACGCAAATTCCTTGGCCACCTGACCCTGCGTGGCGATGGCCACAACCCGGAGTTCGCCGCCGGCGTGCACAAGGCCCTGGGCCTGGAGCTGCCAGTAGCCCTGACCGTGGTTGCCAACAACGACATGTCGCTGCAATGGGTCGGCCCCGACGAGTGGCTGCTGATCGTGCCCGGTGGCCAGGAACTGGCGGTCGAGCAAAAGCTGCGCGCGGCCCTTGATGGCCAGCACATCCAGGTGGTCAACGTCAGCGGCGGGCAAAGCCTGCTGGAGTTGCGCGGCCCGAACGTGCGCGAAGTGCTGATGAAATCCACCAGCTATGATGTTCACCCGAACAACTTCCCGGTGGGCAAGGCCGTGGGCACTGTGTTCGCCAAGTCGCAATTGGTGATCCGCCGTACCGCCGAAGACACCTGGGAACTGGTGATTCGCCGCAGCTTCGCCGACTACTGGTGGCTGTGGCTGCAGGACGCTTCGGCCGAATACGGCCTGAGCATCGAAGCTTAAGGAGAGCAGAACATGAGTCGGGCACCGGATACCTGGATTCTCACCGCCGACTGCCCGAGCATGCTCGGCACCGTCGACGTGGTGACGCGTTACCTCTTCGAGCAGCGCTGCTACGTGACGGAGCACCACTCCTTCGATGACCGGCAGTCGGGGCGCTTCTTCATTCGCGTCGAATTCCGTCAGCCGGACGATTTCGACGAGGCGGGCTTCCGGGCCGGCCTCTCCGAGCGCAGCGAAGCGTTCGGCATGGCCTTCGAGCTGACCGCGCCCAACCACCGCCCCAAGGTGGTGATCATGGTGTCCAAGGCTGACCATTGCCTGAATGACCTGCTGTATCGTCAGCGGATTGGGCAACTGGGCATGGACGTGGTCGCGGTGGTGTCCAACCACCCTGATCTCGAACCGCTGGCGCAGTGGCACAAGATTCCTTATTACCACTTCGCCCTTGACCCCAATGACAAGGCGGGGCAAGAGCGCAAGGTACTGCAGGTGATCGAGGAGACAGGTGCCGAGCTGGTTATCCTCGCCCGTTACATGCAGGTGTTGTCACCCGAGCTGTGCCGGCGCCTGGATGGCTGGGCGATCAACATTCACCACTCGTTGTTGCCAGGGTTCAAAGGCGCCAAGCCCTACCACCAGGCCTACAACAAGGGCGTGAAGATGGTGGGTGCCACGGCGCACTACATCAACAACGACCTCGACGAAGGGCCGATCATTGCCCAGGGCGTCGAGGTGGTGGACCACAGCCATTACCCGGAAGATTTGATTGCCAAAGGGCGTGATATCGAATGCCTGACCTTGGCGCGGGCGGTGGGGTATCACATTGAACGGCGAGTGTTCCTCAACGCCAACCGGACTGTAGTTCTGTAATAGCCTGTACTGGCCTCTTCGCGGCTAAAGCCGCTCCCACAGGTACAGCGTGAACTCAAAGCTAGCGCAGTAGCTGTGGGAGCGGGCAAGCCCGCGAAGCAGGCGACGCGGTGTATGGCACCGGCTACGCCGGTGATCGCCGGCAAGCCACCCACAAGTATTGCGCCAGCCTTGAGCTCTGCGCCGTACCTGTGGTTCCTCACAGGTGCTGATGCTTTTGAGGTCTGCACAAAACCCTGTGGGAGCGGCTTTAGCCGCGAAGAGGCCAGCACAGGCCGCCACCTTTGCTTGCCCCCATATCTTCCAACGACACCCCTGCCGCTAAAAGGCATCTCCCTGTCGTTCCCAGTCAGTGCATCCCGCCCCATCCGGCCCACAATTCCCCTCATTCCAGAAACACATGCCGCCCACGGATGGCGGCGCGTTCAACCACCGCTGCATAAATAAAAATCAAGCGAGGTAAGAGCATGTCTGGCAATCGTGGAGTGGTATATCTCGGCGCCGGCAAGGTCGAAGTGCAACACATCGACTACCCGAAAATGCAGGACCCGCGTGGCAAGAAGATCGAACACGGCGTCATCCTGAAGGTGGTCTCAACCAACATCTGCGGCTCCGACCAGCACATGGTCCGTGGCCGCACCACTGCCCAGGTCGGCCTGGTCCTGGGCCACGAAATCACCGGTGAAATCGTCGAGATCGGGCGGGATGTCGAACGCCTTAAAATCGGCGACCTGGTGTCGGTACCGTTCAACGTTGCCTGCGGCCGCTGCCGCTCCTGCAAAGAGATGCACACCGGTGTCTGCCTCACCGTCAACCCAGCCCGCGCCGGTGGTGCTTACGGCTACGTCGACATGGGCGACTGGACCGGCGGCCAGGCTGAATACGTGCTGGTGCCATACGCCGACTTCAACCTGCTGAAACTGCCGGACCGCGACAAGGCCATGGAGAAGATCCGTGACCTGACCTGCCTGTCCGATATCCTGCCAACCGGTTACCACGGTGCAGTGACTGCTGGCGTAGGCCCAGGCAGTACCGTATACGTTGCCGGCGCTGGCCCGGTCGGCCTGGCTGCGGCTGCCTCGGCCCGCCTGCTGGGCGCCGCCTGCGTCATCGTCGGTGACCTCAACCCGGCCCGCCTGGCCCACGCCAAGTCTCAAGGCTTTGAAGTGGTCGACCTGTCCAAGGACACCCCGCTGCACGAGCAGATCATCGACATTCTCGGTGAGCCGGAAGTGGACTGCGCCGTCGACGCCGTTGGCTTCGAAGCGCGTGGCCATGGCCACGAAGGCGCCAAGCATGAAGCACCGGCTACCGTGCTGAACTCGCTGATGCAGGTTACCCGCGTTGCTGGCAACATCGGTATCCCGGGCCTGTACGTGACCGAAGACCCGGGCGCGGTAGATGCCGCCGCCAAGATTGGCGCGCTCAGCATTCGCTTTGGCCTGGGCTGGGCGAAGTCGCACAGCTTCCACACCGGCCAGACCCCGACCATGAAGTACAACCGCCAGCTGATGCAGGCGATCATGTGGGACCGCATCAATATTGCTGAAGTGGTTGGGGTGCAGGTGATCAACCTGGATCAGGCGCCGGAAGGGTATGGCGAGTTTGATGCGGGTGTGCCGAAGAAGTTTGTGATTGATCCGCATAAGATGTGGGGTGCGGCGTAACAACCGACGCTTAACAAGAGCCCCTCAGCATGAGGGGCTCGTTCATGGACGGCATCATCCGTAGGTAATGAGAAGCCCAAAGCAACTACGGCTTGTGGTCCATAAGTCCATAAATGGTCATATTCCGCAATTACTCTATCCGCCCCAACGTTTCCTCATCAGCATTCTTCTTAGTTTTCTGGATTAGCGCCTTGACGCATGCGCACATCCTCCATTATTAAGGAAAGTATAGGTGCGTTGGGTTCGTAAATAGACATAATACTGCCTCGAGGAGCGCTAGCAGCAGGCTTGGAGCTAGTGAGCGCTTTGTCTTCTTGATTTTTTAGAGCTATATATTTGTCATAAGCTTTTTGTTCCTTGATTTTTATTGTGTCTATCTTGCTGTCGAGCTTATATATCTCATCTACAGTGTCGCTCAGCCAGTTCTTGAGCTGCTTTTTGCCGGATATTTCGTAAAGTCTATTTCGGTTTTTGTCTACTTGACTTGCTGACTTTATGGAGTCAGATAGCTTATTCCTATGTGCTATCGTTTGGTTGCCGACTGCTATTAACTTGTCGCTTTTTTCTTTGTAATAACTGGCTGTTTTCGCTCGCTTGAAGTTAGGCCGCGGCATATGTCCGCTAGGGTCGGTAAAGTTTATTGGATCACCTGAGCAGTATGCGTAAGCATTCAGTCCGCCCGCCTCGAACGGGCTCATGTTGTCGGGTGAATGAAAGCGCATTAAGTTAGAGCTGTATGCGCGGTAACCTGAACCCAGGAAATAGTTTTTAGTTAGTTTTTCAATGAGTTGGCCATTAAATCCTGTTTCAGTTGCAAGCGATGGTAAACTAAAGGCGTACCCATACGCTAAGTAGTTATGGCCCTCCTGCTCTCCGAGCGCATGCAAATTAGAGCCATTTGCGTCTACAGCTATAACTTTGATGTTATTGGGTTCCCCTGTCTCAAGTTCAGCGAGACAATTATGCGAATCTCGAAAAATTTTTCGGCTATAAGCAGTAGATTTCACGATATCCACTCGTGAGTTCTTATAAAAATACTGAACGGTATTATCAATAGCTTTCATAAGGCGGCACCCTCTGTAGAATGAGCTATAGAGTTAGGCAACTCTACGTATTTTGAGTATCTCGTCGTTTTTCGAGGGATGCTACTGGTAGAAATGATAGGGAATCGACAACCCTTGGCTGTGCAGTGTCTCCCCTGGTCCTTCTGGAACAAACCTCCAAATCTACAGTCAAACGGTACGCGACCCATAAACCCCACCTGCCCAACAGTGGGTTAACGGTTTACCGTGGCATCTCTGGCGAGCAGTTCCACGGCAGCAGCGCTTCGTAGTCTGCTACTTGACGAGGCGTGCGGCAGCCGCTCAAGTACATGGCGCAGCCACGTATAAGGCTCTTGGCCGTTGACCTTCGCGGTCTCGACCAGGCTGTAGATCCTCGCGCTGGCACTGGCGCCGTTAACGGTGTCGCTGAATAGCCAGGCCTTGCGCCCTATGACAAACGGCTTGATCGCTCTTGCGGCTGCATTGTTGTCAATGGGCAAGTAACCCGCTTCGACATAACGCTCCAGTCGAATCCAGTTGTTCGCCAGATAATGTACGGCCTTGCCCAACGCACTTTGTGCCGTCACCTGGGACTGGGTTTTATCCAGCCAGCTTTTCAGATGCTTCAGGATCGGCAGGCTTTTCTCCTGTCGACCGGTAAACCGGTGTTCGTCGCTGACGTCCTTGAGCTCGCGCTCGATGCCATACAGCTTGTTGATCATCGCCAGCGCGATATCGGCCCGCCCGGTTTTACCTTTGGGCTGCACTTTTTGCGCGTCCACAAACTTGCGTCGTGCATGGGCCATGCACGCCAGACGTTCCACACCTGACTGTAACGCCAACGCGTTATAGCCGGCGTAATCATCGGTCATGATATAGCCACGGTAACTTTCCAGCAGGCGCAACGGCACCTCCTGCGCACGGCTGGACGTGTAATCAAACAACACGACTTTTCGATCCGGCGGGCCGCTGGCTTGCACCCACATCCAGGATTGACTGGTCGGGTCTCGATCCGGTTCTTTCAACACCTGGACACGGGTTTCATCGCAGTGGATCACCGGACTTTCCAGCAGCCGGTCACGCATCAAATTAAGCAGTGGCTGGAAATGCTCGCTGCACTGGATCACCCAGCGAGCCAGCGTTTGCCGAGGGATATCGATACCGTGGCGGCTGAGAACCGTTTCAAACCGATGCAGAGGTAAGCCGTCGACATACTTGGTGGTGAGTAGCATGGCCAATACGCTGGGGCTGGCCATGCTCTTTTCGATCAGTTGCGCAGGTTTGTCAGCCGTGACAGGGCCTGCTTCGCAGCCTCGGCAACCGTAAACCCTGCGGATATGTTTGATGACCCGAATCTGCATCGGCACGATGTCCAGTTGCTCGCTGGTCTCTTCGCCGATGACATGTTTGCGGCAACCGCAAGGACAGGTCAGTTCGTGTTCGGGCAGTTCGTGGATGACTTCGATACGCGGCAGATCGGCCGACAACGGCTTGCGTTTGCCACGACGCGCTGTCGGTGCAACGACCTCCTCATCAGCGTCACCAATCAACGGCATCGGTTCGCTTTCAGGCTCATTGAACAAAGCCAGCTGCGGCGTATTGGGCTCAACGGTTTGCTCGGACTTGCGTTAAAACAAGCGGTCGCGTAGCAGCTTAATCTGTTCTTTCAGATCGACGATGTGCGTCTGATAAGCCTGAGCCGATTCCTCCTGGCGATTGAGTGCCTCAAGCAGCAGCTGCTTGAGCAAGACAGGATCATCAGGAAGGTCACCGGGCAGAGAAATCATGGCGCGGATTATACCGAGTCACGCCACGTAGCGCGGCGTCAAAACCTGATGAGGACGATTACGCCAGAGGTCAAAACCGTCGAACAGCCAGTTCAGTTCCTGGACGGTCAGAATGATCGCCTCTTCGGTGGCCTCTGGCGATGTTTTGAAACGTTCAGATTCGAGGCGCTTGAGCCAAAGGCAGAAACCGTTGCGTTCCCAATAGAGGATCTTCACGCGGTTGCGCGGCTTGTTGAGAAACACGAAAAGCACGGGGCAAACACCACCACTTTGATATCCAGTTCGACCAGAGCGGCCAGGCCGTCAATCGACTTTCGGAAGTCGACGGGCTTGGGGTAGAGATAGACTTTTTCGACTTTGGCGTCGGGGCGCATCATGGCGGCTGGCTCCAGAAAGAAATCGGGAGCACAGCATCGGGAGTCAGCTAGGCGCTTTGAATGTGGGGGTCATGGAGCGCTTACACATCTTTAGCAGATGTCGATCACAGTTTGCTCCTGATACATTATGCTCAATATTTGAAGTGGCAGAAACTAGACCGCTAACTGAGCCCGAAGCTTGGAGAGTGGCCCTTGAGCGAGGGCCACAGTCCTGCCTCTTTCATGCAGTAAATCAGTTACTTTGGTTATTGCTGGCGGAAGCCAGACATGTAGTTGTTGTCGTCGTATTCGTCGTCACGATGCCTTTGATTATTGAACATGTTCCTTTTTTCTCTGTCCTCGGGTTTTTGGCGATAGGTGTTGGCTTGTGAAGCATTAATTGCTTGTGTGGCTTTGTCTTGTTCGGGGAAGACGTATGATTTGCCTTTGCCTACGTATTTGTTTATGCCTTTTGCCTTTTTTTTGCTTTTATTAAGCGTTTTTTGAAGGGATGCTCTAGCGTCGTCAATTTGTTCGTTGAGTATTTTTCCTTGGTATTCTTTGTCATTAACTAAATTGTTGAGGGAGGTGGTTTGAGTTTTTAGCGTTCTATTAATAGCATTTATGCTCTTTAGACGCTGTTCCACTTTTGTCTGGGTATTACGGAACCACGTTCTAGGCTTGAAGACGGACAACATCCCCGTTTCGTCATTCCGATTCATCGGATCATTCAGGCAGTACGCGTATGAACTAATCCCCCCTCGGCCAAATGGGCTTTCAGCGTTGTCCGGTGCGATAAAACGTCCAATCTCAGTGCTATATCCACGGTGTCCTTGGCCTAGAATATAAAGGTGCATGTTTTTCAGCATGTACTCGCCGTTGAATCCCATAGCTGCGGATGCTGATGGCAGTTCGTTGTTGTATCCGAAGGCGGTGTAGTTTTGATTATTTTGCTTTCCGTCATGCGTGCTCACGATAAGCACAGAGGCCATCTCATCTGTTGCGAGAAGCTTGCTGCTGCTTGCTTCTTTTCCAGATGATTCAGCAAGAGGGAGGGATCCAATCCGCAGGATTGAACACTTCTGATCGTTTTCAATGACAGTGGTTAGTTTGCTGGCGTGGTAGAAATATTTGGCGGTATCAGGACTGATTTTCACCGGCGTGCTCCCGTTGTCTGCAGTAGGCCCCAAAAATTTAAGGCGTGGGCACTACTATTATTTGGAGTACCTTTAGCAATTGACTACTGGCAGAAATATCAGGTGTGTGCCTGGTTTGGCCCGGAACAATCCCTCAAATTCCCAGTCAAACCCCTCGTTTCCCAGGCCATCCCGGCCAACGAGGTCCGTCCCGATGAAAGCATTCACCCTGGCAACCCTTATGACCCTGGCCGCAAGCCCGGTGTTTGCCTTCAACCTCAGCGATGCTGCCAACGCCGTGTCCGCCATGCAAACTCAGAAGCAGCAGGGCCAAGTACAGGCACCCCAGGCACAGGCCAATCTGCTCAACACCTTGGGCAGCGAATTGAAGATCACCCCCGAACAGGCCGTGGGCGGGGCAGGGGCAATGCTGGGGCTAGCCCGCAACAACCTCAGCAGCGATGACTACGGCCAACTGACCAAGGCTGTGCCGGGGCTGGACCTGCTGGCCGGGGCCAACGCGCTGGGTGGTTTGAGTGGATTAGGCGATTTGCTCGGCAAGAACAGCGAAAGCCAGTCGGCTTTGAGCAACGCACTGGGCAACAACGTTGAAAACCGCAGCGACCTGGACAGTGCGTTCAAGACGCTGGGGATGGACACGGGGATGATCGGGCAGTTTGCGCCGTTGATTCTGCAGTACCTCGGCCAGCAGGGCATCGCCGGGTCGTTGCTGCAGAACCTGGGTAGCCTGTGGACCACTCCGGCGCCAATAAATACGCCATCGGTATGATTGGGCTGGACATGGGATTGGTCAGGAGTGGAACCAGCTGACCATTGCTATGTTCAATCGAGCCTCCTGTTTTGGCACTTCACTACGGATGCTGGTGAGATCCGCAAGGTAATCCGCCCGCATTTCCGGGTCATGCACCAGTGCCAGATCCACTGGCGCAGCAAGGGACTGCTTCGCCCCCGCCAGTTCATTGGCCAGAGTTACGACTTCACTCAACGGCACGCTTGGATTTCTCCGGTCTTCAAACGGCATTCGACCACCGCTTGCCAGTGGGTTTCTATTGGCGCGTGGCTGCTGAGTTTGTGGTTGTGCATTGCCTCCGGTCTGCAAGCGCTGCCTGTCGAGGGACTGATTGAGATGCTGAGCTGTTTGGGGGGTAGGAGCATCGGACGTCAGTATTACGGCGTGGCGGCGTAATGGCGTGGCAACTACATGCCCGTCTGGATCTAGGTTGTTTATGGGGTCTCCTGCGCAATAGCCATAGGTATTGACCCCCCCCCTTGCCGAACGGACTCCAGCTATCGGGTGCGACGAATCGCATTGTTACCGGGCTGTACAGACGATAGCCATTGCCCAGCTGGTAAGTCTCAGAGTACCTTTCTAATAATTCGCCATTGAAACCGAGCAGTTGTTGATGTGGGAAATCGTTTTGAAGATATCCATAAGGCGTATAACTGTGTAATGGTACGGCTTTCATAAAGCATCTCTCTTGTTTAGCCGTCAATTAACATCGCTTCTGATACAATAACTTTTGAGCGTTGTCTTGAGGTTACTCAAACGCTCTTCCATATTTTGAATGTTTTTTGCGAGCCAGATCATCATCTTGTCATATCTTTCGGGACTAACCTCCAGGTTGTTGGCCTGATTTAATGCCTCAGGAGAACTCAGGTATACAAGCTCTTGGAATTTTTGGTTTTTATATGCGGTAAGTTTCTGAATATAAGTGCGTAATAATCTTTTGTCTCTAGCATAGTGATTTTCGAGTGCTATTTGTTCTTTTTTGTAGTGCATGATTGTGGTGGTTTCGTCAAACTTTATCACGGGATCACGTGGCGCGCGGTGTTCCTTCGGCTCGGGTGTCTGAGTCATCCGAAGTATAGATTTTATCTTCGGCGGTGCCATTTTTTGAACTGGCTGACTCGACCTGTCCTCCCACATGTTTCTTAAACGGGTAAATTCTCGAGATTGCACTCGAGATGGCACTGGATATTGCCCTGTATCATCCCGGTAATTGAGTGGGTCACCAGCGCAATACGCATAAGCGTTATAGCCCCCGTCTGCGAAGGGGCTGAGTTGGTCGGGCCTGCAAAAGCGCATCAGAGCAGGGCTATAGCTCCGCAAGCCTTGTCCTAATGCATACATGCCGGCGAGAGCATCATATCGGTCACCGTTGAAGCCAAGGATGGGCGCAAGGTTGACTTGGGTGTGGCCGTGCCCGTAAGGCGTATAGGCAGGCAGAATAATTCGCATCGGTAATAGGCTCGCGCAGGTCTGTTCAGCTTCAGTCTTGATCAACGCGCGGCCATGTACAACTGGCAGAAATGTCAGTACTTGGGGTGCGCCTCAGCCGGCTTCGGAGAAGTCCATCAGGCGCACTGGGCGGCGGAAACCGGCAGTCAGGGTCGCCAGATAGGCCAGCCCCAAGGCAAACCAGCACAACCCGATCATCAGCGTCAGCGCTGACAGGCTGGTCCACAGCCACAGTGTCAGCGCCAACCCCACCAGCGGCACCACGCCATAGCTCAGCAGCCCCTTGGCATTACGCTGGCTGGCATCATCCATCAGATGCGTCTTCACCACCGCCAGGTTCACCGCCGAGAACGCCACCAGCGCGCCGAAGCTGATCAGCGAGGCGAGGGTAGCCAGGTCGATCACCAGCGCCAGCAGCGAGAAGGCTGACACCAGCAAGATAGCGAACACTGGCGTACCAAAGCGCGACGACAGGTAGCCGAAGCTACGGCGTGGCAGCACGTTGTCGCGGCCCATGGTGAACAGGATGCGCGACACCGCCGCTTGTGAGGCCAGCGCCGAACCCAGGCTGCCTGCAACATAAGCGGCGGTGAAGAAGTTGGTAAGGAACTGCCCGCCAGCCTTGAACATCACTTCGTTGGCCGCTGCATCGGCATTGGCGAAGCTGCTGCCCGGCAGCACCAGTTGGCTGGCATAGGCCAGCAGGGTGAACAGCAAGCCGGCAAACAGGGTGGTGAGGATGATCGCCCGTGGCACGTCGCGGCGTGCGTCGCGGCATTCTTCGGCCAGGGTCGATACGGCGTCGAAGCCGAGGAACGACAGGCACAGCACCGCTGCGCCAGCCATCAGGTGGCCGAAGCCTGGTTTGCTGCCGTCACCCAGCAGCGGCGACAGCAGGTCGAGCGGCTGGCCGGCTAGCGTTTGGCAGGACAGCGCGACAAACACGCCGATGAACACGATCTGCGCGCCGACGATCAGGTTGCTGGTCTTGGCCACCGAGTTGATGCCGACCACGTTCAGCACTGTCACCAGGGCGATGCAGGCGAGCACGAAGGCCCAGGCGGGCACTGCCGGGAACGCGATGTTGAGGAACAGGCCGATCAGCAGGTAGTTGATCATCGGCAGGAACAGGTAGTCGAGCAGTAGCGACCAGCCGGCGAGAAAGCCGATGTTGGGGCCGAAGGCCATGTTGGTGTAGGAATATGCCGAGCCCGCCACCGGGAAGCGTTTGACCATGAAGCTGTAGGACGCAGCGGTGAACAGCATGGCCACCAGGGTGACAAGGTAGGCGCCGGCTGTGCGCCCACCAGTGAGTTCGGTGACGATGCCGTATGTGGTGAAGATGGTCAGCGGGACCATGTAGACCAGGCCGAAGAACACCAGGGCGGGGAGGCCGAGAACACGGCGAAGCTGGGCGGGGGTAGAGCTAGGTTGGTTGGCCATTGATCGATCCAGGCTTTTTGTAATTGTGCTTTGATCGATTTTTATCCACTTAGGTGGGGTGTGACAAAGAAGTAATCCTAATGTTGATTATTAGCCTGGGTTTTAATCGGGCTTTGCAGTGGGTTCACCGGCCCTATCGCCGGCAAGCCAGCTCCTACAGAATGCCCGCATTGGCCAATGCTTGTGCAGTCCCTGTGGGAGCTGGCTTGCCGGCGATAGGGCCAGTCCAGATCAGCCCAGCTCTCCCCGCAGCTGCTCGATCCGCTGGTCCTTGGCCGACCACAGCTGGTTCACCCAGGCCTGTACGGTCTGCCGGAACTCGGGGTCATTCTCGTAATCGCCCGCCCACAATGCCGGGTCCAGCTCCCGCACCTGAATGTCGATAATCACTCGGCTAATGCTGCCATTGAGCAACGCCCAGAACCCCGGTGCCTGGTTGCCGGGGTACACGATGGTCACGTCCAGCAGGGCATCCAGTTGTTCACCCAATGCCGCCAGCACAAACGCCACGCCGCCAGCCTTGGGCTTGAGCAGGTAGCGATACGGCGACTGGTGTTCCTGGCGCTTGGCTTCGGTAAACCGGGTGCCCTCCAGGTAGTTCACCACGGTCACCGGCTGGCGTTTGAACAGCTCGCAGGCCGCCTTGGTGATTTCCAGGTCCTTGCCCTTGAGCTCGGGGTGCTTTTCCAGAAACGCCTTGCTGTAGCGCTTCATGAACGGGTAATCCAGCCCCCACCAGGCCAGGCCCAGCAGCGGCACCCAGATCAGCTCTTTCTTCAGGAAGAACTTGAAGAACGGCGTGCGGCGGTTGAGGCTTTCGATCAACGCGGGGATGTCGACCCAGGTCTGGTGGTTGCTGACGGCCAGGTAGGACGTGTCCTTGCGCAGGTTCTCCACGCCGCGGATGTCCCACTTTGTAGGAATGCACAGGGCGAAGATGGCCTTGTCGATTTCCGACCAGGTTTCGGCCACCCACATCACTGCCCACGAGGCATAGTCGCGGCCACGGCCCGGTAACACCAGCTTGAGCAGCGCAAAGACCAGCAGCGGGCAGATCAACACCACAGTGTTGAGCAGCAGCAGGGTGGTAGTAAGAATGCCGGTCAGCAGGCGACGCATAAAGAGACTCTTGTTGTGGGAAATAAACGGCTGGCAATGATAAGCAGGGCAGTGGCCTACGCCAAATGTCCAATGCCCTGCGGCGGCAACAAATGTTTCACATTATGTTGATTAGGCTTGGGGCAGCGAACCTATCCTGCCAGTGCAGTCTAAGCACTGACCCTTCTCAAGGAAGCCTGCTTGTGAAATCTCTGTTTGCCATGTTGTCACTGTTGGCGCTGCCAGTAATGGCCGCCGAACCTACGATCTACGGCCGGTACGAGAACATCGCCCTGCCCGAGCTGGGCGAAACCCTGAAGGCCAAGATGGACACCGGTGCCTTCACCGCGTCGCTGTCGGCCAAGGACATTGAGCTGTTCAACCGCGATGGCGACGAGTGGGTACGTTTCCGCTTGGCGACCAAGGACTCGGACGGCAAGGTGTACGAGCACAAGGTCTCGCGCATCAGCAAGATCAAGGGCCGTGCCGATGAAGAGGAAGAGGGCGATGCGCCGGAAATTTCCAAGCGCCCGGTGGTGGACCTGGAGCTGTGCCTGGGTGACGTGAAGCGCACCGTGGAAGTGAACCTGGTGGACCGCAGCAGCTTCAACTACCCGCTGCTGGTGGGGTCCAAGGCGCTGCGTGAGTTCAAGGCCGCGGTCAACCCGGCCAAGAAGTTTACCGCTGGCAAGCCTGATTGCTGATCCAGGCTGCCTGCACTGGCCTCTTCGCGGGCACGCCCGCTCCCACAGGTTAACGCTGCTCTCCAAGGCTGGGCAGTACGTGTAGGAGCTGGCTTGCCTGCGATGGGCCGCAAAGCGGCCCCATGATCTCAGCGCTGAAGCAGATATTGCCGGGGCCGCTCTGCGGCCCTTTCGCGACACAAGGCCGCTCCTACACAATAGTGCGTCGCCATCGACATCTGCACAGGCTGCGCATCCATGCCCCATATTCTCATCGTCGAAGACGAAGCCGCCATCGCCGACACCCTGATCTACGCCCTGCAGGCCGACGGCCACAGTACCGAATGGGTGACCCTGGGCAGCGCCGCCCTCGACCAGCAGCGCCAGCGCCCGGCGGACCTGATCATCCTCGACATCGGCCTGCCCGACATCAGTGGCTTCGAAACCTGCCGGCAATTGCGGCGTTTCACCGAGGTGCCAGTGATGTTCCTCAGCGCCCGCGACGGTGAAATCGACCGGGTGGTGGGCCTGGAAATCGGTGCCGACGACTACGTGGTCAAACCCTTCAGCCCGCGTGAAGTGGCTGCGCGGGTGCGGGCGATCCTCAAGCGCATGGGTCCCAGGGCCGACCCGGCTACCGATGCGGTATTGTTCCAGCTCGACACCCTGCGCATGCAGATCACTTATCGCGGCCAGCCACTCACGCTCACCCGCCATGAATTTCGCCTGCTGCAATCGCTGCTGGAGCAGCCGCAGCGGGTGTTCAGCCGAGAACAGCTGCTTGACGCCCTGGGGGTGGCCTCCGATGCAGGGTACGAGCGCACCATCGACAGCCATATCAAAAGCCTGCGCGCGAAGCTGCGCCAGGTCGCGGGTGACGCCGAGCCGATCCAGACCCACCGCGGCCTCGGCTACAGCTACAGCCCGGACCATGCCTGATGCGCCTGGGCATCCGGATCTTCCTGGTGTACTTCCTGTTCGTCGGCCTGGCGGGCTACTTCTTGCTCAACACGGTGCGTGAACAGATCCGCCCGGTGGTACGCCAGTCTTCCGAAGAAACACTGGTCGACACCGCCAACCTGCTGGCCGAGATCCTGCGCGATGACGTCAAGGCCGGCACCTTGAGCCAGAGCCGCCTGCCGCAAGTACTCAAGGCCTACGGCTCGCGCAGCCCGGGCGCGCATATCTGGGGCCTGGCCAAAAACCAGGTCAGCCACCGCATCTATGTGACTGACGCCAAGGGCATCGTGTTGCTGGACTCCAGCGGTGAGGCGCTGGGCAAGGATTACTCGCAGTGGAATGACGTGCTGTTGACCCTGCGCGGCCAGTACGGCGCCCGCTCCACCCGCAGCGACCCCAATGATGAAAGCACCTCGGTGATGCACGTTGGTGCGCCGATCATCGACGGCGGCAAGGTCATCGGCGTAGTCACCGTGGCCAAACCCAACAGCTCGCTGCAGCCGTACATCGACCGTTCCGAGCGGCGCCTGCTCACGCTGGGCCTGGGGCTGATCGGCCTCGGCTTGCTGATCGGCGCGGCGTTATCCTGGTGGCTGGCGCGCTCGCTGCGCCGGCTGGCGCGTTATGCCCAGGCGGTTAGCGAGGGCGAGCGTGCCGCGTTGCCGCACTACAAGGGCGGCGAGCTGGCGCACCTGGCCCAGGCGGTGGAACGCATGCGCACCCAGCTGGAGGGCAAGGCCTATGTCGAGCGCTATGTGCATACTTTGACTCACGAGCTGAAAAGCCCGCTGGCAGCCATTCGTGGGGCTTGCGAGCTGCTGCAGGACGAGGGCATGCCCGCCGACCAGCGCGCGCGCTTCGCCGGCAATATCGAGCGCGAGAGCGAGCGCTTGCAGCAGATGGTCGAGCGCCTGCTCAACCTGGCTAGGGTTGAGCAGATGCAGGCCCTGGAGGATGAACAGCAGGTGGCGCTGGCGGCGCTGGTGGACGAGTTGCTGTTGGCTCACGGGGCGCGGATCGAAGGCGCCGGTTTGCACGTGCGTCAGCGGGTGCCGGCGGGTTTGCGCTTGCTGTGTGATCCGTTCCTGATGCGCCAGGCGCTAGCCAACCTGCTGGATAACGCACTTGATTTCACCCCCGCAGGTGGCGCCCTGCTGTTTGACCTGGAGCGCGACGGCGAGCGGGTGGCATTGAGCCTGTTCAACCAGGGGCAGGCGATACCGGCGTATGCCATCGGGCGGGTCAGCGAGCGGTTCTACTCGCTGCCGCGGCCGGGGAGCGGGCGCAAGAGCACCGGGCTGGGCCTGAATTTTGTGGCCGAGGTGATGCAGCTGCATGGTGGGGCGCTGGCGGTGGATAACGTCGATGGCGGGGTGCGGGTGCGGTTGTGGTTGCCGGTGCGGCGTAGCAGCTGAGATAGCCGGGGCTGCTTTGCAGCCCATCGCCGGCAAGCCAGCTCCCACAGGTACTGCGCAGGTTTCCGGCCTTGTGCTGGACCTGTGGGAGCTGGCTTGCCGGCGATCTGGCCCTTGAAAGTACACACGATCTCCACACAAGCTCCCCAAAGCCTCCACGCACGGCGCAGACACTTGCGCCCACTGCCACAGGAGGCCCCATGACCAAGACCCTCGGTTACAAACTCGGCATGATCGCCGTGCTCATATTGCTGCTGCTCATCCCGCTGCTGCTGATCAACGGCCTGATCGATGAGCGCCAGGCCCTGCGCGACAACGTGCTGCGCGACATCGCCCAAAGTGCCAGCTTCGACCAACAGCTCAGCGGCCCGCTGCTGGTGGTGCCGTACCGCAAGTACCAGCGCCGCTGGATCGAAAAGGACGGCGAGCGCACCCAGGAAACCAGCACCATTGCTGGCCACTTGTACTTCCTGCCGGACACCTTCGCCGCCGACCTGGGCGTGGACACCGAACTGCGTGCCCGCGGCATCTATCAGGCCCGGCTGTTCCACGCCAAGGGGCGTATCAGCGGCCGCTTCAAGCTCCCGGAGCGTTGGGGTATCGACAAGGACTTCGACGACTACCGCTTCGACAAACCCTTCCTGGTGGTGGGCATCAGCGATATCCGCGGCATCGAGAATGGCCTGGAACTGAGCATGGACGAACAGAAGGTGCCGTTCGAGGCCGGCACCCAGCTCGACTGGATGCGCGGTGGCGTGCATGCCAGCCTGCCGGGTTTGGACGGTATGCAGGCACGGGAATTCAGCTACGGCTTCGACCTTGCTTTGCAAGGCACCGGCCAGTTGCACATCGTGCCGGTGGGCCGCACCAGTAGCGTGGACATGCGTGCCAACTGGCCGCATCCGAGCTTTGTCGGTAACTACCTGCCCAACCGCCGCGACATCGATGCGCAAGGCTTCAGCGCCCACTGGCAGACGTCGTTCTTCGCCACCAACCTTGAAGATGCCCTGCGCCAATGCGCCACTGCCGGCCAGTGCGAAGACTTCAGCGAACGCAGCTTCGGCGTGAGCTTTGTCGACCCGGTGGACCAGTACCTGAAGAGTGAGCGGGCGATCAAGTACGCGTTGCTGTTCATCGCGCTGACCTTTGCCGGCTTCTTCCTGTTCGAAGTGTTGAAAAACCTGAGTGTGCACCCGGTGCAATACATCCTGGTGGGTGTGGCGCTGGCGTTCTTCTACTTGCTGCTGTTGTCGTTGTCCGAGCACATAGGCTTTGGCCTGGCTTACGTGCTGTCGGCTTCGGCGTGTGTGCTGCTGATCGGCTTCTACCTCAGCCATGTGTTGCGCAGCCTGGGACGAGGGGTGGGGTTTGCGGCGGGGTTGGCGGCGCTGTATGCGCTGCTGTATGGGCTGCTGAGTGCCGAGGACTATGCGCTGCTGATGGGGTCGCTGCTGTGCTTTGGCTTGCTGGGGGTGTTCATGGTGCTGACCCGACGGCTGGACTGGGCGCGGGTGGGGAGGTCGGCATGAGGGAGGACAAAGAAATCGGGCGGTGGTTGGCCTACAGGATTGGGCTGTTGTTTCCTGTGGCAGCCAAGTGAGGAATTCGCAGCACAAGGCTGCTCCTACAGGCGGTCGCATCCCCTGTAGGAGCAGCCTTGTGCTGCGAATGTCCCTGTCAGGCTGTCGGTGCTGTGGCGACCATCGACGGCCGCTTGGCCACCTCGGCATACCATGCCGCCAAACCAGGCTGGCGATCACGCCAACCAAACTCCGGCTGACGCAAATCCAGATACCCCAGCGCACAGGCCACGCCAATCGCCGCCAGGTCGAACCCGGACACCAGCTCGGGCAGGTGCTCCTGCTCCAGGTTGGCCAGGCTACGGCGGATCTTGTCGCCTTGCGCCTGCAGCCAGCCGTCCCAGCGTTTGTCTTCTGGCCGCAGGAAGCTCTCATAGCGCGACGATACTGCTGCATCCATGATCGCATCGGCCTGCGACACCAGCGTCAGGCGCCGCCAGCGCGCCGAGCCTTCGCGGGGCAGCAGTGGCAGGCCGACATGTTGCAGGTCGAGGTATTCGCAGATCACCCGGCTGTCATGCAGCACGGTGCCGTCGTCCAGGCGCAGGGCCGGGATCTTGCCGATCGGGTTGTCGTGGTTGAGCTGCGGGTCGCCGCTGACCGGGCTGATGTTGACCGGTTGCAGCGTCACGCGCTCAAGCTGGGCGGTCTCGTGCAGCACCACCATGACCTTGCGCACGAAAGGCGATAATGGCGAGTGGAACAGGGTCATCGTGGCCATGGTTCAGTTGCCCTGCAGGCTGGGTGGCAGGCATACACCGGTGCCGCCGATGCCGCAGTAGCCTTGCGGGTTCTTGGCCAGGTACTGCTGGTGGTAGGCCTCGGCGAAGTATACGGTCGGTGCCTGGTCGATTTCGGTGGTGATCTCACCGAAGCCGGCCTTGTTCAGTTCCGCCTGGAAGGCGTCGCGGCTGGCCTTGGCCTGTTCCAGCTGTTCAGGGCTGGTGCAGTAGATGGCCGAGCGGTACTGGGTGCCGACATCGTTGCCTTGGCGCATGCCCTGGGTCGGGTTGTGCAGTTCCCAGAACATCGCCAGCAGCTCGCGGTAGCTGACCTTGTCTTTGTCGAACACCACCAGCACCACTTCGGTGTGGCCGGTCAGGCCCGAGCAGACTTCTTCATAGGTAGGGTGCGGGGTGAAACCGCCGGCGTAGCCGACCACGGTGCTCACCACACCTTCACGCTGCCAGAAGCGCCGCTCTGCGCCCCAGAAGCAACCCAGGCCGAAGATGGCGAAGTCGATGGCGCCTTCGAAGAAGGGGCCAAGCAGCGGGGTGCCTTCGAAGACGTAGTGGAACTCGGGCAGGCTCATTGGCGTTTCGCGGCCAGGCAGGGCCTGTTCCGCAGTTGGCAGGACGTTTTTGTTCACCAGGATTTCCGAACGCAGGACCATGGCCGTTCCTCTGTGTTTATTCAGTGGGATAGGTGTTGGGGCCATCGCCGGCAAGCCAGCTCCCACAGGGATATCACAGGTCTGGAAACCTGTGCGGTCCCTGTGGGAGCTGGCTTGCCGGCGATAGGGCCCGAATAGGTTCTATAGTGCCCGAGGATTACGCTGCTGTCAGGCCACTGGGCCGCGCGGATAACGCTTCAGCCGCTCGGCCAGCTCGCGCCCCGGAATCGGCCGGTCAAACAGGTAGCCCTGGCCCACGTCGCAACGGTGCCGACGCAGGAACGCCAGCTGCTCCGGCGTCTCGATACCCTCGGCCACCACCTTCAGCTTGAGGTTATGGGCCATGGCCACCACCGCCGAGGTGATTTCCATGTCGTCCTGGTTATCCGGGATTTCGTTGATGAAGCTGCGGTCGATCTTGAGGATGTCGATCGGAAACTTCTTCAGGTAGCTCAGCGACGAATAGCCGGTGCCGAAGTCGTCCATGGCCAGGGTCAGGCCCAGGGCCTTCAGTTCGTCCAGCTGGCGGTGGGTGTCTTCGCTGGCTTCCAGCAGCAGGCCTTCGGTCAGCTCCAGCTCAAGCAAGTGCGGGGGCAGGGCTTCTTCGTTGAGGATGGTGCTGATGGACGCCACCAGGTCCGGGTCGGAGAACTGCTTGGGCGAGAGGTTGATGGCCACGTGCAGGTTGCCCAGCCCGGCCTCGCGCAGTTGCTTGCTCATGCGGCACGACTGGCGTACCACCCACTTGCCGATGGGGATGATCAGGCCGGTTTCTTCTGCCACGCTGATGAACTGGTCCGGGCGGATCATGCCACGCTCGGGGTGGTTCCAGCGCAGCAATGCCTCCAGCCCCAGCAGGCGGCCGCTGCGCAGGCAGATCTTGGGCTGGTAGAACACCTCCAGCTCGTTCTGGGTCAGGGCGCGGCGCAGGTTGTTCTCGACGAACAGCTTGTAGCTGGCCTCGGCGTTCAGCACCTCGGTAAACACCTGTACCTGGTGCTTGCCGTTGGCCTTGGCCTTGTGCAGGGCAAGGCCGGCGTTTTTCATCAGGCTGGCGGGGTCGACACCGTGCAGCGGTGCACAAGCCAGGCCTACCGAGGCGGTGACGTTGATCAGCTGGTTGTCGACGAACATCGGCTTGTCGAGTGTGCTCAGCAACTGCAGCGCAACGCTCTGGCCATCTTCCAGGCTGGTGTCATCGAGCAGTACGGCGAACTCGTTACTGGCAAAGCGCGCCAGGATGCCACCGCTGTGCAGGCTGTTGCGCAGGCGCCGGGCCAGGCTGATCAGCAGCTTGTCGCCGGTCTGGTGGCCGAGGCTGTCGTTGATGCGCTTGAAGTTGTCGATGTCTACCAGCAGCAGGCACATCGCGCTTTCGCCATCGCGGACGAAGCGCTCGTCCAGGCTGCGGATGAACGCCGGGCGGTTGCCCAGGTTGGTCAGGTTGTCGGTGTAGGCCAGGCGCTCGATGCGCTGCTGGGCCAGCTTGGTCTGGGTGACGTCTTCGTAGATGCCGATGTAATGGGTCAGCTCACGGTTGTCGCCGTACACCTTGGAAATCGACAACTGGCCCCAGTAGGGCTCCAGGTTTTTACGCCGGCTCTTGAATTCGCCCTGCCAGCTATTGCCCATGGCCAGGCTGGAGGGCGAGTCGAACAGCAGTTCGCTCAGGTTTTCCAGTGCAGGCAGCTCGCCCAGCTGGCGGCCTTGCACTTCGTCGGTGCTGTACTGGGTGATGGCGGTGAAGCTTGGGTTGACGTACTCCACCCGGCCATCACGGTTGACCAGCAGGAAGGCGCTGGCGCTTTGCTCCACCGCACGCTGGAACAGGTGCAGTGCGCTGGCCGCCGCGCGCCGATTGTGGTTGGTGATGACCTGTGCGAACTGGTCGGCCAGCTCGCCGGCAAAGGCGATCTCGTCCGATTGCCAGGCCCGTGGCTGGCCACTCTGCTCCAGGCACAACACGCCGACCACCTGGCCATCGACGCGGATACTGGCATCGAGCATGGCCTTGTTTTCGGGGCGCAGGCTTTGCGTCAGGGCGCGGGTGCGCGGGTCGTGGCCGGCGTTGTGGGCGTCGATGGCGCGGCTGGCGTGCAGTGCTTCAAGGTAGTCGGGGAAGCGGCTGGCATCGATGGCTTCGGGCTGGCGATGCTCCTGCGCGTCGCGGTACCAGGCGGTGATCGGTTCCAGGCGCTGGTCGTCCAGGTGCCAGATGCTGGCGCTGTCGACCTTGTAAATTTCGCAGGCGCTCTGGGTGATCAGCTGGGCGGCTTCCAGCAGGGAGTTCTCGGCGCTGTAGCGCTGGCGCGCCAGGCGCAGGATCAGGTCCTGCTGGCCGCGTACCCGCTCCAGGTGTTCCAGTTGTTCCTGCTGGGCACGCTGGTTCAGTTGCAGGGCCAGTTGCAGGCGGTTGTTGCGCGACTCCAGGTCGCTGGCACTCTCGCCTGCGTCGTCGGGCTGGTCGTCGAGCACGCTCAGGTAGCCGCGCAACAGCTGGCGGTTGTGCTGCTTGTAGGCTTCACCGGTTTCCAGCAGGCGCAGCGAGGTGGTTGGCGTGTGCAGGGAGTAGCGCACGCGGTAGTAGCCGCGCTGGGCCAGTTGCAGCTGGATCTCGTCGTGCAGCCGGTAGCGGGCCTCGGGCTCCATCAGGCTGGCGTAGGGCGCGTCCACCAGGGCACACAGGTCGGCGGCGTGCAGGCCAAACTGGCGCTCGCAGGCCGGGTCAAGGTAGAGCATGGACCAGGTGGCTTCGTTGAGCCTTTCGAAACGCAGCATACCGAGCCGCGAGGGCACGGGTAACGGCGTGACGACCTCGGCCGCCACACGGCTGGCGGCATCGGGTTGGCTTTTCATCGAAGACTCGCTTGAACAGGGAGCGCGGCCTTGGAGCGGCGGCGGATTCGGCAAGGTTGCATCATGTCCCGAGGGCTGGCAAGCGGCCATGCTTGATGCTGTGGACAGGTTATCGGCTGACGTGGCCGATTCTGTAGTTTGGCTGGAGATTTTGGGGCCGCTTTGCGGCCCATCGCGACACAAGGCCGCTCCCACAGGGAACCGCGATCGCCTTGTAGGAGCGGCCTTGTGTCGCGATGGAGGGCGAAGCCCTCCCGGCTTTCTCCAGGCAAAAAAAGCCCCGCCAATTGGCGGGGTTGAGGTACGAGCGTGGCAGCTCGAAAAGGGTACTGCCCCTCGCAAGGAGGGGCAGCGGGCTGCCTTACAGCAGCATGGTGCGGATATCGCCCAGCACGTCGCCCAGGCGCTTGGTGAAGCGCGCGGCGGCAGCGCCGTTGATCACACGGTGATCGTAGGACAGCGACAGCGGCAGCATCAGCTTCGGCTGGAAGGCCTTGCCATCCCACACTGGCTGCATGGTCGCCTTCGAGACGCCCAGGATAGCCACTTCCGGCGCGTTGACGATCGGCGTGAAGCCGGTGCCGCCAATGTGACCGAGGCTGGAGATGGTGAAGCAGGCACCTTGCATGTCGTCGGCCGACAGCTTTTTGGTACGCGCCTTCTCGGCCAGTGCAGCGGCTTCGGCAGCCAGTTGCAGCAGGCTCTTCTGGTCGACGTTCTTGATCACAGGGACCAGCAGGCCGTCCGGGGTGTCCACGGCGAAGCCGATGTGCACGTACTTCTTGCGGATGATGGCCTTGCCGCTTGGCGCCAGCGAGCTGTTGAAGTCCGGCAGCTCCTTGAGCAGGAAGGCGCAGGCCTTGAGCAGCAGTGGCAGCACGGTCAGCTTCACGCCAGCTTTTTCGGCCACGGCCTTCTGCGCGACGCGGAAGGCTTCCAGCTCGGTGATGTCGGCGGAGTCGAACTGGGTCACGTGCGGCACGTTCAGCCAGCTGCGGTGCAGGTTGGCGGCACCGACCTGCATCAGGCGGGTCAGGGCCACTTCTTCCACTTCGCCGAACTTGCTGAAGTCCACCACCGGGATCGGCGGGATGCCAGCGCCACCGGTTGCACCGGCGGCGGCCGGGGCTTCCTTGGCCTTTTGCATCATCGCCTTGACGTAAACCTGCACGTCTTCCTTCAGGATACGGCCGTGCGGGCCGGTGGCAGCCACTGCGCCCAGCTCGACACCGAATTCACGGGCCAGCTGACGAACAGCCGGGCCTGCGTGAACCTTGGCATTGTTGCCAGCAGCCGGTGCGGTAGCAGCCGGTGCAGGGGCAGCAGCAGGGGCAGCAGCGGCAGGCGCGGCGGCCGGAGCAGCCTCAGCCTTGGCTGGCGCCGGCGCAGCAGCAGGTGCCGGTGCAGCAGCCGGTGCAGCGCCCGCGACTTTCAGCTTGAAGATCAGGTCGCCAGTGCCGACTTCGTCTTCCAGCTTGCACAGTACTTCTTCGACCACGCCGGCAGCCGGCGACGGGATTTCCATGGAGGCCTTGTCGGACTCCAGGGTAATCAGCGACTGGTCGGCTTCGACGGTGTCGCCGACCTTGACCAGCACTTCGATGATCTTGGCCTTGCCCGACGAGCCGATGTCCGGCACGTGGATGTCCTGCACGCTGGCAGCAGCCGGGGCTGCGGCAGGAGCAGGGGCGGCTTCGGCGGCAGGCGCTGGAGCAGCAGCCGGGGCAGCGGCCGCGGCCGGAGCCTCAGGCGCCGCAGCAGCGGCACCTTCGACTTCCAGCACCAGCAGCTCGTCGCCTTCTTTCAGGCGGTCGCCCAGCTTGACCTTGAGTTCCTTGACGATACCGGCCTTGGGGGCCGGGATCTCCATGGAGGCCTTGTCGGACTCCAGGGTCAGCAGGCTCTGGTCAGCCTCGATACGGTCACCGACCTTGACGAACAGCTCGATGATTTCACCTTCACCGCTGCCGATGTCAGGTACGCGAATGAGTTCGCTCACTTAAAAATACTCCTCAGCAGTCCAGTGGGTTGCGCTTGTCCGGGTCGATGCCGAACTTGACGATGGCGTCAGCCACAACCTTGGGTTCGATCTCGCCACGGTCAGCCAGGGCTTCCAGGGCAGCCAGTACCACGAAGTGGCGGTCAACTTCAAAGAAGTGACGCAGCTTCTTGCGGCTGTCGCTGCGACCGTAACCGTCGGTACCCAGGACTTTGAACTCTTTGCTCGGCACCCACTGGCGAATCTGCTCGGCGAACAGCTTCATGTAGTCGGTAGAGGCGATGACCGGGCCCTTGCGGCCGGCCAGGCATTCTTCGACGTAAGTCTGCTGTGGCTTCTGGCCAGGCTTCAGGCGGTTGGCACGCTCAACGGCCAGGCCGTCGCGGCGCAGTTCGTTGAAGCTGGTGACGCTCCATACGTCGGCACCGACGTTGAACTCTTCACGCAGGATCTTCGCGGCTTCGCGGACTTCGCGCAGGATGGTGCCGGAGCCCATCAGCTGTACGTGGTGCGCGGCTTCGCGGGTGTCTTCTTCCAGCAGGTACATGCCCTTGATGATGCCTTCCTCGACACCGGCCGGCATGGCTGGCTGCTGGTAGGATTCGTTCATCACGGTGATGTAGTAGAAGATGTCCTGTTGCTCTTCGGTCATCTTCTTCATGCCGTCCTGGATGATCACCGCCAGCTCGTAGCCGTAGGTTGGATCGTAGGTGCGGCAGTTCGGGATGGTACCCGCCATCATGTGGCTGTGACCGTCTTCGTGCTGCAGGCCTTCACCGTTCAGGGTGGTACGGCCGGCGGTACCGCCAATCAGGAAGCCACGGGTGCGGCTGTCGCCAGCGGCCCAGGCCAGGTCGCCAATGCGCTGGAAGCCGAACATCGAGTAGAAGATGTAGAACGGCAGCATCGGCTGGTTGTGGCAGCTGTACGAGGTACCGGCAGCGATGAACGACGACATGGCGCCGGCTTCGTTGATGCCTTCCTCGAGAATCTGGCCCTTCTTGTCTTCGCGGTAGAACATCACCTGGTCTTTATCGACTGGCTCGTAGAGCTGGCCGACGGACGAGTAGATGCCCAGCTGGCGGAACATGCCTTCCATACCGAAGGTACGGGCTTCGTCCGGGATGATCGGCACGATGCGCTGGCCGATTTCCTTGTCCTTGACCAGCTGCGCCAGAATACGCACGAAGGCCATGGTGGTGGAGATTTCGCGGTCGCCCGAGCCATCCAGGATCGCTTTCAGCGTTTCCAGGGATGGGGTCGGTACGCTGAAGCTCTTGGCACGGCGCTGTGGTACGAAGCCGCCCAGGGCAGCGCGACGCTCGGCCAGGTACTTGGCTTCGGCAGAACCTTCTTCCGGCTTGAAGAACGGCAGGTTCTCCAGGTCGGCATCCTTGACCGGGATGTCGAAGCGGTCACGGAAGTGACGCAGGCTGTCGACGTCGACCTTCTTGGTGTTGTGCGCGGTGTTCTTGGCTTCGCCAGCACCGGTGCCGTAACCCTTGATGGTCTTGGCCAGGATGACGGTCGGCTGCTCTTTGTGGTTCACAGCCTGGTGGTACGCCGCGTAGACCTTGTACGGGTCGTGGCCGCCACGGTTGAGCTTCCAGATCTCGTCGTCGGACAGGTCTTCGACCATGGCCTTGAGTTCTGGCGTGTTGAAGAAGTTTTCACGAACGTACGCGCCGTCTTTGGCTTTGTAGTTCTGGTACTCGCCGTCGATGACTTCGTCCATGCGGCGCTGCAGGGCACCGTTGGTGTCCTTGGCCAGCAGTGGGTCCCAGAAACGGCCCCAGACCACTTTGTTGACGTTCCAGCCACCGCCACGGAACACGCCTTCGAGTTCCTGGATGATCTTGCCGTTGCCGCGAACCGGGCCGTCGAGGCGCTGCAGGTTGCAGTTGATGACGAAGATCAGGTTGTCCAGCTTCTCGCGGCCGGCCAGGGCGATTGCGCCCAGGGATTCCGGCTCGTCGCACTCGCCGTCGCCCATGAAGCACCAGACCTTCTGCTTGCCGGCCGGGATGAAGCCACGGGCTTCCAGGTACTTCATGAAGCGTGCCTGGTAGATAGCCTGGATCGGGCCCAGACCCATCGATACGGTCGGGAACTGCCAGAAGTCAGGCATCAGCCATGGGTGCGGGTACGAAGACAGGCCGTTGCCGTCCACTTCCTGACGGAAGTTGTTCATCTGGTCTTCGTTGATGCGGCCTTCCATGAAGGCACGGGCGTAGACGCCTGGCGAAGCATGGCCCTGGAAGAAGATCAGGTCGCCGCCGTGTTCTTCGGTCGGCGCCTGGAAGAAGTAGTTGAAGCCGATGTCATACAGGGTGGCGCTGGAGGCGAAGCTGGAGATGTGTCCGCCCAGGTCCGAGTCTTTCAGGTTGGTGCGCATGACCATGGCCAAGGCGTTCCAACGCACCATCGAGCGAATGCGGCGTTCCATGAACAGGTCGCCAGGCATGCGTGCTTCGTGGGTGACAGGGATGGTGTTGCGGTATGGCGTGGTGATCGCATACGGCAGCTGGGAGCCACTGCGGGTGGCCAGCTCGCCCATACGGGTCATCAGGTAATGAGCGCGGTCTTCGCCTTCTTTGTCGAGGACCGACTCCAGGGCATCCAGCCATTCCTGGGTTTCGATTGGATCGAGGTCTTGCATGGCTTGCTCCAGGGCGGAAAGGCAACCAGAATCGATTGCCTGAAGTTGCGACTGGCCTTATGGGCAGACGTCGTGAATTCTTGGATTACCGGGGTGTCTTCCGGCGCCGTGTAGTTTTACTACATTTGCTTGCGCATTTCATGCTTTTACACGACATGGGTAGTAGTAAAACTACATTTCTGCGACGTTTGGTCGCACCTTGGCTTGTGAGGAAAAACGTTCATGGTGGTTGGCATTGTGACGCGAACGGGTGCTTCTTGATGTTTATTGCCAAGTTTTCGTTTTTTTCAGCTATTTCCAACTTTTGTACGACAGTCCAACCGTGGTCCGGCTTCCCCTTGGCCGCTTTTTCCCTTCTATTTCACGCCGATCAAGGATAGACCATGCGCCTGCCTTTGCCGTCCGATCTGCCCGCCACCCTCCAGCCATTGCTCGCCCGCAACCGGCAATTCCTCAGTGATGCAGTGGCCGCTCACGCCGACCTCGACCTGAATGCCTGGAGCCCGGTGCACCGGCAACAATTCGACCAGGTTGCCGCCGCCAGCGACTTTGTTCTGGGCCTGGCCCAGCGCGAGCCGGCCATGCTGTTCGAGCTGCTGGCCAGTGGCGAGCTGGAGCGGCGTTATGCGCCGGGTGAGCTGCGTGGGCAAATCGCTGCGGCCGCCCAGGCCGCGCAGAGCGACGACGAGCTGGCGCGCAACCTGCGCCGCGCGCGCAACCGCCAGCAATTGCGCATCATCTGGCGCGACATCACCCGCCAGGCAGAACTTGGCGAAACCTGCCGCGACCTGTCGGACCTGGCCGATGCCGCCATCGACGAAGCCTACCAATGGTTGTACCCGCGCCATTGCCAGCAGTTCGGCACGCCCATCGGCAACCGCAGCGGCCAGCCGCAGCACATGGTGGTGCTGGGCATGGGCAAGCTGGGGGCGGTGGAGCTGAACCTGTCGTCGGACATCGACCTGATCTTCGGCTTCCCCGAAGGTGGCGAAACCGAAGGGGTGAAGCGCTCCCTGGAAAACCAGGAGTTCTTCACCCGGCTTGGCCAGCGGCTGATCAAGGCGCTGGACCCGGTGACCGTCGATGGCTTCGTGTTCCGCGTCGACATGCGCCTGCGCCCTTATGGCTCGGCCGGCGCACTGGTGCTCAGCTTCAATGCCCTGGAGCAGTATTACCAGGACCAGGGCCGCGACTGGGAACGCTACGCCATGATCAAGGCGCGGGTGGTGGCGGGCGACCAGGCGGCCGGGGCGCAGTTGCAGGAGGTGCTGCGGCCGTTCGTGTACCGCCGTTACCTGGACTTTTCCGCGATCGAAGCGCTGCGCACCATGAAGCAGCTGATCCAGCAGGAAGTGCGGCGCAAGGGCATGGCCGACAACATCAAGCTGGGTGCAGGTGGCATCCGCGAGGTGGAGTTCATCGCCCAGGCCTTCCAGCTGATCCACGGCGGGCGCGACCTCAGCCTGCAGCAGCGGCCGTTGCTCAAGGTGCTGGCCACCCTCGAGGGCCAGGGTTACCTGCCGCCGGCGGTGGTCGCCGAGCTGCGCGAGGGCTATGAGTTTCTGCGTTATACCGAGCACGCCATCCAGGCCATCGCCGACCGCCAGACGCAAATGCTGCCGGAAGGTGAGACCGACCAGGCGCGGGTGGCCTATATGCTCGGCTTTGCCGACTGGCAGAGCTTCCACGACCAGCTGATGTACTGGCGTGGCCGTATCGACTGGCACTTCCGCCAGGTGATCGCCGACCCGGATGACGAAGACGGTGAGGGCGAACTGGTGGTGGGCGGCGAGTGGTCGCCGCTGTGGGAGCAGGCACAGGACGAGGAAGCCGCTGGCCGGCAGCTGGAAGAGGCCGGTTTCAAGCAGCCCGTAGAAGCCCTGCGGCGCCTGGCCGGGTTGCGCTCCAGCCCGCAGTTGCGCTCGATGCAGCGTATCGGCCGTGAACGCCTGGATGCCTTCATCCCGCGGCTGCTGGCCCAGGCGGTGGAACATGACAACCCCGACCTGGTGCTTGAGCGTGTGTTGCCGCTGGTCGAGGCCGTGGCGCGGCGGTCTGCCTACCTGGTGCTGCTGACCGAAAACCCGGGCGCCTTGCGCCGCCTGCTGACGTTGTGCGCCGCCAGCCCGTGGATTGCCGAACAAATTGCGCACTACCCGCTGCTGCTCGACGAATTGCTCAACGAAGGCCGCTTGTTCAGCCCGCCACTGGCCCCAGAGCTGGCCAGCGAGTTGCGCGAACGCCTGACGCGCATCCCCGAAGACGACCTGGAGCAGCAGATGGAAGCGCTGCGCCACTTCAAGCTGGCGCACAGCCTGCGCGTGGCGGCTTCGGAAATCAGCGGCAACCTGCCGCTGATGAAAGTCAGCGACTACCTGACCTGGCTGGCCGAAGCCATCCTCGACCAGGTGCTTGCCCTGGCCTGGCGCCAGACCGTGGCCCGCCACGGCCAGCCCAGGCGCAGCGACGGCAGCCTGTGCGACCCAGGGTTCATCATCATTGGTTACGGCAAGGTCGGCGGCCTGGAGCTGGGCCATGGCTCGGACCTGGACCTGGTGTTCATCCACGACGGCGACCCGCACGCAGAAACCGACGGCAGCAAGCCCATCGACAGTGCGCAGTTCTTCACCCGCCTGGGCCAGCGCATCATTCACTTGCTGACTACCCAGACCAACTCGGGCCAGCTGTACGACGTGGACATGCGCCTGCGCCCGTCCGGTGCCTCCGGCCTGCTGGTCAGTTCGCTGGGCGCATTCGAGCGCTACCAGCAGAACGAAGCCTGGACCTGGGAGCACCAGGCGCTGGTACGGGCCCGCGTGCTGGTGGGATGCAAGCAGGTGGGCGCGGCGTTCGAAGGCGTGCGCGCCAAGGTGCTGGGCCAGGCACGCGACCTGGAGAAACTGCGTACCGAAGTGAGTGAAATGCGCGCCAAGATGCGCGGCAACCTCGGTACCAAGGCCACGGCTGCCGGGACCGCGGCCAACGCCTTCGAGGCCGGTGTGCCGTTTGATATCAAGCAAGATGCCGGCGGTATCGTCGATATCGAATTTATGGTGCAATACGCCGCTTTGGCCTGGTCTCACGACCATCCGGCCATACTGCGATGGACCGATAATATCCGCATTCTGGAAGAGCTGGAGCAGGCGAACCTGATGCCGGCCAGTGACGCGGTGCTGTTGCGTGAAGTGTACAAGGCGTTCCGCTCGGCCTCGCACCGCCAGGCCTTGCAGAAGGAGGCCGGGGTGATCGATGCGACGCAGTTTGCCGATGAACGCCGCCAAGTGCGGCGGATCTGGGGTGAACTGGGGTTGACCTGAAGGCGCCGCAGGCCCTGTGGGAGCGGGTTTACCCGCGAAGCAGGCACCGCGGTGTCTGGCACGGGCTTCGCCCGTGTTCGCGGGTGAACCCGCTCCCACAGGGGCTGCGATCAGCCATGGATCTGCCTGAGTGGTACACTGTCCGCCACATAGCCTGAATATAAAGAGGGGAGGCCAGGCTGTACCGCAGCCTGTAGCCTCCCCGAGCGTTTCTGGACTAAGCATGAGAATACTGATCATTGGCCCCAGCTGGGTCGGCGACATGGTGATGGCGCAGACCTTGTTCCAGTGCCTGAAACAGCAGCACCCCGACTGCGTGATCGACGTGCTGGCACCCGAGTGGAGCCGGCCGATCCTGGAGCGTATGCCCGAGGTACGCCAAGCCTTGAGCTTCCCGCTCGGCCACGGCGCACTGGAGCTGGCTACGCGTCGGCGCATCGGCAAATCCCTGGCCGGCCAGTACGACCAGGCCATCCTGCTGCCCAACTCGCTGAAGTCGGCCTTGGTGCCGTTCTTCGCTGGCATCCCCAAGCGTACCGGCTGGCGCGGCGAAATGCGCTTCGGCCTGCTGAACGACGTGCGCAAGCTGGACAAGGCCCGCTACCCGCTGATGATCGAGCGCTTCATGGCCCTGGCCTACGCGCCCGGCGCCGAGCTACCGCAGCCGTACCCGCGCCCCAGCCTGCAGATCGAAGCGCAAAGCCGCGATGCTGCACTGGCCAAGTTCGGCCTGGAGCTGGACCGCCCGGTGCTGGCGCTGTGCCCTGGCGCCGAGTTCGGTGAGGCCAAGCGTTGGCCGGTCGAGCATTACGCTGCGGTGGCCGACGCGATGGTCCGCCAGGGCTGGCAGGTATGGCTGTTCGGCTCGAAGAACGACCACCCGGTCGGTGAGCAGATCCGCGACCGGCTGATCCCGGGTTTGCGTGAAGAATCGTCCAACCTCGCCGGTGAAACCTCGCTGGCCGAGGCCATCGACCTGATGTCCTGTGCCCATGCCGTGGTGTCCAACGACTCCGGCCTGATGCACGTGGCCGCCGCGCTGAACCGCCCGCTGGTGGCGGTGTACGGCTCGACGTCGCCCGGCTTCACCCCGCCGCTGGCCGACCAGGTAGAGGTGGTGCGTACCGGTATCGAGTGCAGCCCATGCTTCGACCGTACCTGCCGTTTCGGCCACTACAACTGCCTGCGCCTGCTGGAACCGGGCAAAGTCATCGCCGCCCTGCACAGCCTGAGCGGGCCGGACCTGATCGATACCGTGGCCGAGGTCGACTAAGTGCGGGTACTGATCATCAAGACCTCGTCGCTGGGTGATGTGATCCACACCCTGCCGGCGCTCACCGATGCCGCCCACGCCATCCCGGGCATTCGTTTCGACTGGGTGGTGGAGGAAGGCTTCGCCGAAATCCCCAGCTGGCACCCTGCGGTCGACCAGGTTATCCCGGTGGCCATTCGCCGCTGGCGCAAGAACCTTTGGCAAACCCTCAAGAGCGGCGAGTGGAAAGCGTTCAAGCAGCGTGTGCGCGAGCGCAAGTACGACCTGGTGATTGACGCCCAGGGCCTGGTCAAGTCGGCTTGGCTGACCCGCTACGTGAAGGCCCCGGTCGCCGGCCTGGACCGCTATTCGGCCCGTGAAGGCTTGGCCAGCCGCTTCTATGACCGGCGCCTGTCGGTTGCCACCGGCCAGCACGCGGTGGAGCGGGTGCGCCAGCTGTTCGCCATGGCCCTGGCCTACGACTTGCCAGAGGGCATTGGCGACTACGGGCTGGACCTGGAGCGCCTGCAATTGCCGCCCGCCGCGCCTTACGTGGTGTTCTTGCATGGCACCACCTGGGCGACCAAGCACTGGCCCGAAGCCTACTGGCGCGAGCTGGCCGAGCGCATGGGCCGGCGCAAGCTGGAAGTGCGCCTGCCTTGGGGCAACCCGGCCGAAAAGGCGCGCGCCGAGCGCATTGCACAGGGCTTGAACAACTGCCAGGTGCTCCCCAAATTGAACCTTGCCGGCGTTGCGCGTGTATTGGCGGCGGCAAAAGCCTGTGTGGCGGTCGATACCGGCCTTGGCCACCTGGCAGCGGCACTCGATGTGCCGACCATTTCGCTGTTCGGCCCGACCAACCCGGGCCTGACCGGTGCCTACGGACGGACCCAGATTCACCAGGCCAGTGACTGGCCTTGCGCTCCCTGCCTGCAGAAGAAGTGCACCTATAAACCGAGCGCTGACGACCTGCGCCGGTTCGATCTGAAACGCGAGTGGCCGCTGTGCTTCACTCGCCTGAATCCCGAGCATGTGGCGGGCCGCTTGAGCGCGTTGCTGCTGGCTGAGGATGTCCGTTGATGCAACTGGCTTTCGTGCTTTACAAATATTTCCCCTTCGGCGGGCTGCAGCGCGATTTCATGCGCATTGCCCTGGAATGCCAGAAGCGGGGCCACCAGATCCGTGTGTACACGCTGATCTGGGAAGGTGACATTCCGCCGGGCTTCGAAGTGCTGGTGGCGCCGGTGAAGGCCATTTTCAACCACCGTCGCAACGAGAAGCTCAGCGCCTGGATGGCCGCCGACCTGGCCAAGCGCCCGGTCGACCGCCTGATCGGCTTCAACAAGATGCCGGGGCTGGACGTGTACTACGCCGCCGACGGCTGCTTCGAAGACAAGGCGCAGACCCTGCGTGGCGGCCTGTACCGCCGCTGGGGCCGCTACCGGCACTTTGCCGAGTACGAGCGTGCGGTGTTCGCCAAGGACGCCCACACCGAAGTGCTGATGATTTCCGAGGTGCAGCAGCCGCTGTTCATCAAGCACTACGGCACCCCGGTGGAGCGCTTCCACCTGCTGCCGCCGGGCATTTCCCAGGATCGCCGTGCGCCGGCCAACGCTGCCGAGATCCGCGCCGATTTCCGCAAGGAATTCAACCTGGGCGATGACGACCTGTTGCTGGTACAGATTGGCTCGGGCTTCAAGACCAAAGGTGTGGACCGCAGCCTCAAGGCGCTGGCCGCGCTGCCATCGGCCCTGCGCAAACGCACGAAGCTGATGGTGATCGGCCAGGACGACCCCAAGGTGTTCCAGCTGCAAAGCGCCACCCTGGGGCTGGGCGACCAGGTGCAGTTCCTCAAGGGCCGCAGCGACATCCCGCGCTTCCTGCTGGGTGCCGACCTGCTGATTCACCCGGCGTACAACGAGAACACCGGCACCGTACTGCTTGAAGCGCTGGTGGCCGGCCTGCCGGTACTGGTGTCCAAAGTGTGCGGTTACGCCCACTACATTGCCGAGGCCGATTGCGGCCTGGTGCTGGACGAACCGTTCGAACAGGACCAGCTCAACGGTTACCTGCAACGCATGCTCGAAGACCCGCAGGCCCGCGCCAGCTGGTCGCGCAACGGCCTGGCGTTTGCTGAAACCGCCGATCTGTACAGCATGCCGCAGCATGCTGCCGACGTGATCCTGGGGCAGAAAACCGTATGAAGCTGATACTGGCCGAACCATTCAAGCACCTGTGGGCCGGGCGTGATGCCTTCGATGCCGTAGAAGCGCTGCAAGGCGAGGTTTATCGCGAGCTGGAGGGGCGCCGCACGTTGCGTACCGTAGTGGCTGGCGAGGGCTTTTTCGTCAAGATCCACCGCGGCATCGGCTGGGGCGAGATCTTCAAGAACCTGTTCACCGCCAAGCTGCCGGTGCTGGGTGCCGGCCAGGAATGGCGGGCTATCCAGCGCCTGCACGAGGTGGGTGTGCCGACCATGACCGCAGTCGCCTATGGCGAGCGTGGCAGCAACCCGGCCACGCAGCACTCATTCATCATCACCGAAGAGCTGGCGCCGACCATCAGCCTGGAAGACTTCAGTATCGACTGGGTCAAGCAGCCGCCCGAGCCGCGCCTGAAGCGTGCGCTGATCACCGAAGTGGCGAAGATGACCGGCGGCATGCACCGCGCCGGGGTCAACCACCGCGACTGCTACATCTGCCACTTCTTGCTGCACACCGACCGCCCGGTGACGGCGGATGACTTCAGGCTGTCGGTGATCGACCTGCACCGCGCCCAGACCCGTGCAACCATCAGCCGCCGCTGGCGCGACAAGGACCTGGCCGCGCTGTACTTCTCGGCGCTGGACATCGGCCTGACCCAGCGCGACAAGCTGCGCTTTTTGCGGGGTTACTTCCAGCGCCCGCTGCGCCAAGTGCTGAAGGACGAAGCCCAGTTGCTCGCCTGGCTGGAGCGCAAGGCGCAGAAACTCTACGACCGCAAGCAACGCTACGGGGATGCGCTCTGATGGCGGGCTGGACACTGGCGCCGGGTTACGAACACCTGGCGACGGACTTCGGCAGCCTCGATGCGGTATTTGCCCTGCAAGGCGAACGCCTGACCCGCGACCCGCTCAGCGAGGTGGTGCGCATCGAGCGTGATGGGGTCAATTACTACGTCAAGCGCTACACCGGGGCCGGCAAGCACATGCGCCGCTATCTGGGCCGGCCGCGCATCAAGGCCGAATGGCAGAACCTCAAGCAATTCGCCAAGTGGGGCATCCCTACCGCGGAAGTGGTGGCCTGGGGGCTGGAGCGCAAGGGCCTGGCCTTTGGTCGCGGGGCAATGATCACCCGCGAGCTGCCGAACACCGAAGACCTGTCGGCACTCGCCGAGCGCAACGATGCGCGCCTGGCCGACCGCGCCTGGGTCGACCACCTCAGCCGTCAGCTGGCGCGCCATACCCGGGTCATGCACGAGCACCGCTTTGCTCACAATGACCTGAAGTGGCGCAACCTGCTGGTCGATGACCAGGGCACGCTATTCTTTATCGACTGCCCCACCGGCGACTTCTGGCGCGGGTTCATGTGGCGGCACCGGATGATCAAGGACCTGGCGTGCCTGGACAAAGTGGCCAAATACCACCTGTCGGCCACCCAGCGCCTGCGTTTCTATCTGCAATACCGTGGCCGCGACCGGCTGAATGAGCGTGACAAGAAGCGCATTCGCCAGGTGTTGGGCTTTTTCGAGGGAAGGGAATGACCGATTACCTGGCCAGCGCGGACCTCGCGCTGCTCAAACGCCATGGCCTGGACGACTTCGAGGCGCTGTGGGCCTTGCAACTTGAGGCAGTGGATGAACCCAACACCGGCCGTGGCGGCTGGAGCAGCGTGTTCCGCCTGGAACTCGAAGGCAAGGGCTATTACCTCAAGCGCCAGAGCGACTACCTGACCCGCACCCTGCACCGGCCGTTTGGCGAGCCCACCTTCGCTCGCGAATTCCGCAACATCAGCCGCTACCAGAAGCTGCACATTCCGGCCTTGCAGGCGGTGTTCTATGGCGAGCGCAAGCAGGGCGGCAAGCACCGGGCCATCCTGATGACCCGCGCGCTGGACGAGTGGGCCGACCTCGACAGCCTGCTGGCCCAGTGGCCACAGCTGGGCGATGCCGAACGCAATGGCATCCTCAAGGCGTGCGGCCAGCTGGCGCGCACCCTGCACAGCGCCGGCCAGGTGCATGGCTGCTTCTACCCCAAGCACATTTTCCTGCGCCAGCGCCGTGAAGGCTGGGACGCGCAACTGATCGACCTGGAAAAGACCCGGCCATTGCTGTTCGGCATGCGTGACCGCCTCAAGGACCTGGAGCCGCTGCTGCGCCGCGCGCCGGCCTGGAGCGAGGCCGATGTGCGCACAATGCTGGCGACCTACCTGGCGCAGCCGGCTGACAGCACGCTGGTCAACAACTGGTTGCAACGCCTGACGCAACGCCGTCGTGAAAAAGAGGCCCGCTGATGCGTTTGTCCGAACTGAAAGATGCCGGGCGCAGCCCGTCGTTGCCCCTGAGCATTACCCTGGCGGATGCCGCCGGCAGCGCCGACCTGCAACTGCTCAGCCTGCTGCGCGTGTTGCCGGGCCAGCGCTATGTTGGCGCCGGAGTGTGGCGCGGGACCCCGGTGCTGGCCAAGCTGCTGGTGGGCGGTAACGCCGCCCGGCATTTCCAGCGCGAACTGCAAGGTGTGAAGCTGCTGGCCGAGCAAGGCCTGACCACGCCAAAACTGTTGGCCGATGGCCTCAAGGAAGGCGAGGGCGGCTGGCTGCTGTTCGAATTCCTCGACGGCGCCGAAAGCCTGGCCGATGCCTGGGCGGCGGTGGAAAACCTGCCGGTGCTGGCTGACGAGCAACATCTGGTATTGGGTGAAGCGCTGACTGCTGTCGCGCACATGCACACCCAGGGCCTTTGGCAGGAAGACCTGCACCTGGACAACCTGCTGCGCCATGGCGGCAAGCTGTACCTGATCGACGGCGCCGGTATCAAGGCCGAAACGCCTGGCCAGCAACTGTCACGCCCGCGCGTGCTGGAAAACCTCGGGGTGTTCTTCGCCCAGCTGCCCAAGCGCCTGGAACCGTTTATCGAAGAGCTGTTGGTGCACTACCTGCTGGCCAACGCCGAGCATGCGTTGCCCCTGGAAGCCCTGCAAAAGCAGGTGGACAAGGTGCGCAGCTGGCGCCAGAAGGACTACCTGGACAAAGCGGGCCGCGAGTGCAGCCTGTTCAGCGTCCAGCGCAGCCTCTCGGGCTTGCAGGCGATCCGCCGCAGCGAAGTCGACGCCATGCAGCCGGTGCTGGAGCAGGCCGATGCGCTGATCGACAAGGGCCACCTGTACAAGACCGGTGGCGCGGCCAGCGTGGCGCGTGTCGAGGTGAACGGTCGCAAGCTGGTGCTCAAGCGCTACAACATCAAGAACACCGCGCACTGGTTCAAGCGCTTCTGGCGCCCGAGCCGGGCCTGGCATTCGTGGATTGAAGGCCACCGCCTGGAATTCCTCGGCATCGCCACGCCTCGCCCTCTCGCGGTGCTGGAACAGCGGGTGCTGGGCCTGCGTAGCCGTGCCTACCTGGTCACCGAGTATGTCGACGGCCCGGACCTGACGGCATGCTTCGCGCCCTACGTCGAAAGTGGCGATGCACCCGAGGAGCAAGTGGATGCCTTGGTCTATTTGATGCAGCAGCTGATTCGCGAGCGTATCAGCCACGGGGACTTCAAAGGCCATAACCTGTTCTGGCACAACGGCCAGTGGTCGCTGATCGACCTTGATGCCATGTGCCAGCACACCACCCAGCTCAGCTTCGCCCCGGCCTATGCCCGCGACCGGGCACGGCTGCTGCGCAACTGGCCGAGTGGCAGTGCCTTGCATCAGCGACTGGACCGGCTTTTGCCAAAACTGGTCGAGTAAGGCAGCCGGTTCGGGCTTTCATTGGGCTGGCGGTGGTTGGTCTGGCAGCGTCAGCCAGTCACTGCTGCGCCCTGCCTGGCGAACGCGTATCAGCCACTGGCCGCTTTCGTGACGCATCACCGCCCACGGCACCACCCCGGCGTTGTCGGGGCTAGCCATCTGCAAGTGGTAATGATTCGGCAGCAGGTGGCGGCGCACCGGCAACTGCCCGTTCTCGAGCCCCAGGTACAACTGGTCGTCAGCCTCGAAGAGCCCTTGTTCGATATTCAGTGGCAGGCCAGCCACAGGCACCTGCAGGTAGCAGTCTTGCAGTAACTGCTTAAGGTCGGGCAGCCCGTCGTGCCAGAGTACCGGTGAGTCGATGACCCACTGCCCGTCGGCCTTGCGCTTGAGCGGCTGCTGCAGGTAGGCGTCTGGCTGGCCAGGGTCGATGACCCGCCAGCGGTAGCCATCGAAGCTGACCTGATAATAGCGGTTGTCGTTGTCCTTGACGAAGTACAGCGATTGCCCGCCAAACACCGAGCTTTGCTCGTATACACCTTCACCGTAGATACCGTCTATGCGATAGCGCAGGCTGCTGCTGCCCGGTTGTACCTGTTGGCGTGCGGGCAGCGGCAGTGGCGGTTGTTTGGGGATCCCGCGCAGGGATCGGCGTAGCACTCTGGAACCCAGAAAACTGGTACCTGCGTCGTTGAGGTGGCTAAGCGCCTGATACGCATGCCGCATCACCCCTTCGACATCCTCTTGCTTGAAGGCCTCGGCGCCATCCAAGATATCGATTGCCATGCGGCCGATCGACAGCACCAGCAGCGCACGGTTCGGCAGCAGCAGGCTGATGAAGTCCAGTAAGCGCCAGCTCAGCGCCATGACCGATTCCACGTTCACTTCCCTGGTCGTCATGCTGTCGGCATCGGCCTGAGCGATCAGCGCCCGGGCTTCGGCCATGTAGTAAACGAAGAAAAGGTCGTCCTTGATCTCAGGTGTCGTCAAATGCGTGCTCATGCGCCCCTTGTCCAGCAGCCGCTGCACCGTGACGGCAGGTAGCAATGGCAGGCGTTGGGCTACGTATGCTCTTAATGCGGGCTGTTGGCGCAATGTGCGAAGCAGTTCGCGGGTTGTTCGGAAACGCCGCCAGGCCCTGCGGTCGGGGGCATCCGGGGTGTACAGCACACATGCAGGAGACTTGTAGGTGAGGCTGTTGAGCAGAAGCACCCCCTGCAGGGTATGGCCCATGATGTTCAGCTGCCGGACAGTGACCGGGTAGCCTGCTACCGGCGCACGCAAGGCATTGTGTGGTTGGTCCAGCACTGCGCGCACCCAGTTGTAGCCATGTTCGAAAGGGTCTTCGCCAAAGTGCCCTGCGTAGCGCGCCTTGACTGCTTCAGCGTGCATGCGTGCACGGTTGACCTTGCTGTGCGCAGTGAGGCGCCATTTGCCCGCTCTGGAACTGATGAGTTGGGTGCGCAGGTACTCTGCGTAACTGTCACCCACGTTCAGTTCCCGGACCATGTGCTTGACATACTGCGGCGTGAGCCCGGCGGGCATGGCTTTGCCATGGGCATGGATCACCCGGGCAGTAAGCCAGTAGTCGGTATCGAACCACGGCAAGTTCTTGAGGGCGATCTCTTCGAGGGTGTTGATTTCCTCGACCATTTCGACCATCTCGTCGCCCACGCGCCGCATGCCTGCATAGGTGACATAGGATGAGATGGCGAAGGGATGCATGACGGCGCCAGTGCGGCGGGCACGCACGACCACGATCTTGATATCGCGGGGATCTGCGGCGTACCCCAGGTCATGGCGCAGCCGCTCGCGAAGGCGTGCGTTGGCCCAGCCCAGCAGGCTATTGCGTTGCTGGAAGTCGTTGAAGCTCAGCACCCCCGGGGCGGCAGCCTGCTCGGCGATTGCCACCAGCTCTTGCATCGCCTGCATCATATGGCTCAGGCCTTGCGCAGATGTATTGCGCAGCCAGTTCGGCAGGTTCTTCTCAAGCAATCGGGAGTAACGTGTCTGCAGGATGGGTTTGGCGCCGACTTCGTGCCAGAGCTCCATGGCTTTATGTATTCGGGTGTGCTGGTGGGGTGAGCTGCTCCACAAGCCGGTGTCACTCAAGCGTTGGCGCTGGGCTTCTATCACACTGTCGATCTGGGCCTCCAGCAGGCTATCGGCGTACCAGTCATAGCGCAGGCGCTGTGACAGCCGCACGCGGTCCGCCTGCGCGTCAGTGTACAGATGCAGCAGCGGTTTGCTCTGGAGTGGGTCTTCCAGGCGTTCGCAAAGCTCCTGGTGCAGTGCGGCAAGGGACTCGAAGGCCTCAATGCCTTGTGAGAGGCTGCACAGCAACGCCATGCCTGCGGCATCCTCGGGTGTAAGCATAGGGCCCTCGGCGGTGCCGGCAACGATGATCAGTGTGCCTGGCAGGTAGCTTCGCCAGTTGGGCCGTAGGCCTTCCAGCAGAACGCGGTAGACCTGTGGCCTTTTGGCCAGGGGCATATGCCTGCGCTGGGAGGGTAGTGGCTGTTGCAGGCAGGCCCATAGTTGATCGGCTGAGCGGTAGCCCAAGGTCTCGTCGCCCAGGCGCAATTCAACCTCGGCCAGCATCAGCGCCTTGCGCAGTGCCAGCAGCTTTTGTCTTGGGGTTTCGCCTTGCTCATCGGCCGTGGTCCAGAAGCTGGCCACTTCGCCGTGCAACCAGGTGCGTGTGTCGGGGTTGATGGGGTGCTGAAGGGCAATCGTCGGAAGGCCGCCGAGCAGGTCACTGATCTGTCGGTCGATCTGTTCCAGTTGTTCGAGGGGGCGCATGGGGCGGGTCCTTGGTTGAGGAAAACCCCATGCTTGGCAATACCTGCGGTTGCGTGGCGGTAGCGGGCTAGCGCCCGCGACGCCAGAGCAGCCCGCGCAGGCTCAACAGGGCCGGCAGGCCCAGGCCGGCCCATGCCAGAACGTCCCAGCCACCGTCGCCAAGCAGTGCGGCGAACAGGCCCAGTAACCCAAGCATGGCAATCAACGCTGGCCAGGCGAAGAGGCGTGCAGTGGATTGCGACCTGTGGCTCATGCGCGCACCTCCCTGGGTTTGCGCTGCTTGCCCCACCACAGGTAGAGGCCGCTGCCGAGCACGATGATTGTCAGCACGTCCAGCAAAGCCCAGAGGATTTGCATCGGTCGCCCGCCGTAATCGCCAAAATGCAACGGCTGCGACAGGCCCATGGCATCCATGTACCAGGGACGGTCGCCTACGGCAGTCACAGCAAGGGTGCGAGCATCGATCAATACCGGCGTGAACAGGTGAGAACTCAGGTGTGTGGCACCGTTCATGAATACCGCATAGTGGTGCTCGCTGGAGAACCGCGTGCCTGGAAAAGCGATGAAGTCCGGGCGCATGCCGGGGGCGGCCTGTTCGGCAATTTCCAGCAGGCGAGTGGCTGGGGCGCGATCGACGAGCGGCGGCGCGTCGCGGTAGGGGGCAACCATCGCTGCCAGGCTGTCGTTACGCCAGGCCGCGATGACCAGGTCGGACAGGGCACTGATCACGCCCGTTACGCCCACGGTCAACGCCCAGGCCAGGGTAACTGCGCCGATCAGGTTGTGCAGGTCGAGCCAGCGCAGGCGGCGGGACTTTTCGTGGCGCACGGTGCCGAACGCCAGACGGCGCATGAACGGCGCATAGAGCACGGTGCCGGAGACAATCGCGACGATGAACAGCACGCCCATTAAGGCCAGTAGCAGCTTGCCGGGCAGGCCGGCGAACATGTCCACGTGCAGGCGCAGCATGATCATCATGAAGCCGCCATTGGCAGCCGGCATGGCCACTGCTTCGCCGGTGCGGGCGTCGAGCATGAAGGTGTGCGACAGGTTGGGGTCGGTGCCAGCGGTAGCGGCGGTGATGGCCACCACGCCGTTGGGTTCGTCCTCCTCATAGCCGAAGTACTGCACCACCTCGCCGGGACGGTGTTGCTCGGCTTTCAGTACAAGCTGCTGCAGGTCGAGGTGCGGGGTGCCAGCTGGCATTTCACGCAGTTCGGGGGCGTCGCCGAGCAGGTGTTCGAGTTCGTGGTGGAAGATCAGCGGCAGGCCGGTGAGTGCCAGCAGCAACAGGAACAGGGTACAGACCAGGCTGCTCCAGGTATGGATCACGGACCAGCGGCGGATGGTTGGGCTTTTCATCACGGTACCGATTTTTGTCTGTTGGAACGGGGGCCGCAAAGCGGCCCCCGTTCACTCAGAACTTGTAAGTGGCGCTGGCGACAACACTGCGCTCATCGCCGTAGTAGCAGTAGTACGAGTCACAGGTAGAGAGGTAATCCTTGTTCAGCAAGTTGGTGGCATTGACCGCCACCGATGCGCCCTTCAGGCTGCTGTCCAGGCGACCCAGGTCGTAATGCACCGACGCATCGAACACGGTGTAGGCCTTGGCCTTGCCCAGGTAGGTATTGGCCTGGTCACCGTAGGTATTGCCGGTATAACGCGCGCCCAGGCCGATGCCGAAGCCGTCGAGCACGCCGGAGTGCCAGGTGTAGTCACTCCATACCGAGGCTTGCTGGTTAGGCATCAATTGCAGGCGGTTACCTTTGTAGAGGCCGTCCTGCACTTCAGATTTGGCCAGGGTGTAAGCGGCAATCACTTTCAGGTTTTCGGTAACGTCGGAAACCGCTTCAAGCTCAAGGCCGTGGACTTTCACTTCGCCGCTCTGGCTGGTGACGGTTACGCCACCCACGTTGTTGGTGACCGCGACGTTCTTCTGGGTCAGGTCATAGACAGCTGCCGACAGCAGCGTGTTGGAGCCCGGTGGCTGGTACTTGACGCCCAACTCCCACTGCTGGCCCTCGGTCGGCTTGAACGACTCGGTCGCAGAAGCGCTGGCATTGCTGGCAGGTTGGAAGGACTCGGCATACGAAAGGTACGGCACGAAGCCCGAATCGAACACGTAGCTGAGAGCCGCGTTGCCGCTGAACTTCTTGTCGCGCTGGGTATTGGTGGCATCACCCTGGTTGAGATACCTGGTACCGGTATGTACCCAGTCCTCACGACCGCCCAAGGTCAGGCGCCAGTTGCCGAGCGCCATCTGGTCCTGAACATACAGGCCGGTCTGGCGGGATTTCTGGTTGTAGTCGTAGAACGCCGTCGAGCGGTCCGGGCGGGTGATCGGCACCCCGTAGACCGGGTTGTTGACGTTGCTGTCCGGCACGTTGAAGCCGAAGATCGACAGGTAGTTGGTGTTGATGCGCTGGTGGTCCAGGCCGAGCAGCAGGGTGTGGGTGATGTCGCCGGTGGCGAAATCTGCCTGGAAGTTGTTGTCCACGGCGAACTGGCTGATGTCTTCGTCAGTGTTGGTGGACATGCGGCTTACCGTGCCATCGTCCTTCACCGGGCCACCGGGCTGGTAGTAGCTGCCTGGTGTGATGGTCTGGAACGCCAGGTCTGTCTTGGTATAACGCAAATTCTGACGGAACTGCCACACGTCGTTGATGCGGTGTTCGAAGGCGTAGCCCAGGGCGTAGTAGGTACGGTCGTAGAATTCGTAGTCCGGGTCACCCAGGTTCTTGTGGTGCGAGATCTTGCCGAACGGCATGTCGATCTTGGTGCCCTGGATTGGCCGGAACTGGCTGGTGGCGCCGGTATCGTCGCGGGTGAACTGGGTGAGGAAGGTCAGCGTGGTGTCTTCGTCAATGTTCCAGGTCAGGCTCGGGGCGATGTTGTAGCGCTTGTCGTCGATGTGGTCGATCTGCGTGCCGCCGTCGCGGATCACACCGCTGACGCCGTACAGGAAGCGGCCTTCATCGTCGATCTTGCCAGTGCTGGCAAAGTTGATCTGGCGGTGGTTGTCGCTGCCGTACTGCAGTTCGATCTCGTGCTCGCTTTCGGCTTGCGGGCGACGGCTGACCATGTCCAGCAGGCCGCCGGGCGGGGTTTGGCCATAGATCGAGGAGGCCGGGCCACGCAGCAGGGCGAGGCGGTCGAGGTTCCAGGTTTCGGCTTTCGGGTTGGCGTACACGCCGCGTGGCAGCGGCAGGCCATCGAGGAACTGGGTGGGCTCGAAGCCGCGCACGCGCATCCAGTCATAGCGCGTGTCGCTGCCGAAGCTGGCCGACACGATGCCGGGCATGTAGCGCACGGCGTCATCCAGGCTGTGCACACCGCGGTCTTTCATCTGCTCGCGGGTGGCGATGGAGATGGAACGCGGGGCCTCCACCAGCGCGGTGTCGGTCTTGGTGCCAGCGGCGGTGCGCTTGGCCAGGTAACCCTCTACCGGGCCCCAGGCACTTTCAGAAACGCTGGCGGCGTCCACGGTGGTTTCCGGTAGTGCCAGTGTGCCGTCCGGCACGGCCACCAGGCTGTAGCTACCCACGCTGCTCTGTTGCAACTGCAGGCCGGTACCGCGCAGGGCCGCTTGCAGGGCGCCGAGGCCGTCGTACTGGCCGCTTACCGGGGCCGAGGTGCGGCCGCTTACCAGTGCCGGGTCGATGGCCAGGGCAATGCCGGCCTGGCTGGCGATCTGGTTGAGGGTGGTGGCTAGCGGCGCGCTGGGCAGGTTGTAGGCGCGCGGCGTGGATAGCTCGGCGGCGAACAAGGCAGGGCTGGTCAGCGGGGCAGCCAGGCCGATGGCCAGGGCCATCAAACTGGGGCGCAGGATACGATCAACGGCACGGGACATGCGGCGGTTCCTCGACGGGTAAGTGCTTGCTGCTTCCTTGCCGAGCGAGAATTGAAAAGTGACAGGGTGAATCTGAAAAATATTGAGAATTATTTGAAATGTGTATTTGCCTGCACTGGCCTCTTCGCGGGTGAACCCGCTCCCACAGGGACCCCACGGGGTCAGGCACTGTGAAACACCTGTGGGAGCGGGTTCACCCGCGAAGAGGCCGTTACAGGTCTACTTGGGAACGACGTTCACCCACCACTGGGTATGCCGCTCGATCTTCACCGGCAAGGCCGGCACCAACGACTCCAGCGCCAAGTCGGTGTTGGTCAGCGGGAAGCTGCCGGTCACGCGCAGGTCGGCGACTTGCTCGTCTACCCCCAGGTAGCCGCTGCGGTACTTGCCCAGTGCGGCCAGCAAGTCGCCCAGCCGCACGTTGTCCACCACCAGCATGCCGCGGGTCCAGGCATCGGCCCCGACCGGTACTGCGCCGACCTGGCCGAGGCCGTTGGCGTTCATCAGTACCTGCTGGCCTTCGCGCAGCACTTGCTCGTCGCCACTGTTGTGCGGCATGGCTGCGACCGAGGCTTGCAGTACTTCCAGGCGTGTACCGGCGGCTTCGCGGCGCACGAGGAAGCGCGTGCCAAGGGGGCGCAGGCGACCGTCGTCGGTGCGTACCAGCAGCGGGCGTGGGTCCTGGTGGCCGGTTTCAACCGAGATCTCGCCCTGGTGCAGCACGATTACCCGCTGCTCGCCCGCGTAGTCGATGTCTACGGCGGTGTGCGTGTTCAGGCTCAGCAGTGTGCCGTCTTCCAGGCGCAGGGTTCGCAGTTCGCCCGTGGCCGTGCGCTGGTCGGCCAGCCAGTAGCTTGGGGCCAGCGACGGTGCGCCGACCCACGCCAGCAGCGAGCCGAGCAGGAACATGCCAGCAAGCCCGCTGCCCGCTTTGCTGATGCGTCGACGCAGGCCGGCGCGTGATTGCAGCAACGCCTGGCGTGCCGGGCCGGCCGCGGCGCTGACACGCTGGTCCATGGCGCCGAGCTGGCGCCAGGCACGCGCGTGTTCTTCGCTGGCGGCATGCCAGCGCATGAATTCGTTGCGTTCATCGGGCGTGCCGCTGGCGCCGCCGAGGCTGAGTTTCCAGGCGATGGCGGCTTCCAGTACCTGGGACGAAACCGGTGCATTGCTCACGTCGGTTCCCCGTACAGGGCCACATAGCACTGGCGCATGCCTTGGGCGATGTACTGGCGTACCCGCGATACCGAAACGCCCATGCGCTCGGCGATTTCGGCATGGCCCATGCCGTCCAGGCGGTTGTGCAGGAATGCCGCGCGGGCCTTGCTCGACAGCTTGCCGAGCAGCCGGTCGATGGCCTTGAGGTCTTCGAGGATCAGCAGCTGCACTTCCGGGGAAGGTTGTTCGGCTTCCGGGATAAGCGCCAGCTCGACCAGGTAGGCCTGTTCCAGCGCGGCGCGGCGAAAGTGGTCGAACATCAGCCCTTTGGCCACGGCGGCCAGGAACGCACGGGGTTCGCGGGGCGTGTCCAGCTGCTCACGGCCGAGCAGGCGCACGAAGGTGTCCTGGCTCAGGTCTTCGGCACGTTGGCGGCAGGCCATGCTGCGTTGCAGCCAGGCGAGCAACCAGCCGCGGTGGTCGCGGTACAGCGCACCGACCAGATCGGCGTGTGGGCTCTGTGCTGAAGACAAGCAGCGTCCCCCCGGAACGAATGCATTAACTAACGATAATTATTCGCGATTGTTGCAGAGGGGAGGGGGTGGGTGCAATGGACGCTTATCGGATTGCCACCATGGAAAAGGCTGATGGCCCAATCGCCGGCAAGCCAGCTCCCACAGGGATCGTATGATTTTCAAGCCTTGTGTGCAGCCCTGTGGAGCAGGTGTCGAGTAATTTCGGGGTGTTGTGCAGTCCCTGTGGAGCAGGTGTCGAGTACTTTTCAGGGGTTGTGCAGTACCGTGGGAGCTGGCTTGCCGGCGATTGGGCCAGTCAGGCCAATGCAAAGCTACAGGCCATGACTTTGTGCTTTGCGCCGCCGCCACCCACGCAACCGCTGCTCCAGTTGCAACGGGCTGTCCAGCTGCTGGCGCCGGGCCTGGCTGAACAGGATCAGCGCCAGTTCAGCAGTCACCTGGGCATCGGCACTGGCATGGTGGCGCTCTTCCACCTGCAAACCAAACCGCGCCACCCAGTCATCCAGCCCGGCCTCGCGCAGCACCGTGTCGGGGTTTAGCATCGGCGCCAGTTCGGCAACGTCGAGGAACAGTGACTGCAGACGATGCCCAAGGCTCTCCTTCAGCGCACGGGCCAGCATGCGCTGGTCGAAGGGCGCATGAAACGCCAGCACCGGGCTGTTGCCAATGAAATCGAGCAAGTCGAGCAGGGCCTCGGCCGGGTCGCAACCGGCGGCCAAGGCGCCAGGGCCCAGGCCATGGATTAGCACGCTGGCGTTGGTCTTCTGTAAAGGCCTGTGCAGGGTGCGTTCGAACTGCTGGGCAAAATCGATGGCGCCGTCTTCGATGGCCACTGCGCCAATCGACAATACCTGGTCCCGGTTGGGGTTGAGCCCGCTGGTTTCCAGGTCCAGCACCACCCAGCGCTGTTCACGCAGGGTGCATACCCCCAGCGGCGTGGGCTTGGGTAACCGGCTCAGGCGCTGGCGTGTGGCGGGGTCCAGTTCGGGCGCGCTGGGGCGCAGCCAGGTGAACAGGCTCATAGCTGGTACCGCAGGGCCAGGCTGCTTTGCAGGCGCTGGGCCTGGCGCAGCGCCTCGCGCAGGATGCGCCGGTCCAGGTGGTTGAGGCTGTCCGGGTCGAGGCGGTTGGAGTAAGGCAGGTTGTCGCGAGCCTGGCGCTGGTGCTGCTGCATGCGGGTTTGCTGGATGAAGTGGTAAGCCTCTTCATAGGCCGCGCCATCCAGTGGCTCGATCACGCCCTTGGCCACCAGCTGGCGCAGCCGCTCCAGGGTGTTGCAGGCACCGACGCCATTGGCCAACGCCAATAGCCGGGCACCGTCGACGAATGGCGTCAGGCCCTGAACCTTGAGGTCTAGGGTGGCGGCCTTGTCATTGCCCTGGCGGGTCAGCACGAACTCGCGCAGGCGGCCCACCGGCGGGCGCTGGCGCAAGGCGTTTTCGGCCAGCATGCGCTGGAAGATGCGGTTGTCGGCCACTTGGTCCAACAGGCGTTGGCGCAGTTGTTCGCAACCTTGCTCATCGCCCCACACCACGCGCAGGTCGAAGTAGATGCTCGAACCCAGCAGGTTCTCCGGGCTGGCTTCACGAACAAAGCCGGCAAAGCGCCGTGCCCACTCGCTGCGCGACAGGCACAGGTCAGGGTTGCCGGCCATGACGTTGCCCTTGCACAGGGTAAAGCCGCACTGGGCCAGGCACTGGTTGATGTACTGCGCCAGCGGCAGCAGGCGGGCACGGATGGCGTCGGCTTCAGCGCTGTCGGCGGCTTCGAAGAGGATGCCGTTGTCCTGGTCGGTGTGCAGGGTCTGCTCGCGGCGCCCTTCGCTGCCAAAGCACAACCAGCTGAACGGCACGCCCGGGTCGCCGCGCTCGGCCAGCGCCAGCTCGATCACCCGGCACACGGTGTGGTCGTTGAGCAGGGTGATGATCTGGGTGATCTGCGTGGACGATGCGCCATGGGCCAGCATGCGCTCCACAAGTTGGCTGATCTCCCCGCGCAGCGAGACCAGGGTGTCCAGCCGAGGCGCATGGCGGATGGTGCGCGCCAGGTGCACCAGGTCTACCCGTTGCAGCGAGAACAGGTCACGCTCGGAAACCACCCCGCACAAGCGCCGGTTTTCTACCAGGCACACGTGGGCGATATGCCGCTCGGTCATGGCCATGGCCGCGTCGAAGGCGCTGGCCTGAGGGCTGAGGTAGAAGGGCTTGACCGTCATGTGCCGCTCGATGGGCGCGCCCAGGTCGGCATCCGCCGAGGCCACCACCTGGCGCAGGTCGCGCAGGGTGAAGATGCCGGTGGGGTAGCGCTGCGCGTCGACCACCACGATGCTGCCGACCTGCTGCTCGTGCATCAGTCGTACGGCTTCGCGCAGCGGGGTTTGTGCCGTGCACACCACCGGGTGACGCATGGCCAGCTCACCCAAGGGCGTGTTCAGCGAATACTGGGTGCCGAGGGTTTCCACAGCGCGCTGTCGTACCTGCTGGTTGACCTGGTCGAGCAGGCTGCTGACCCCGCGCAGGGCAAAATCCCGAAACACTTCAGACATCGAGAACACGCGGATGAACGCGGCCTTGTTCAACTGCAGGCAGAAGGTATCTTCACCGGCCAGGTGCTCGGTGCGGGTGGCTCGCTCGCCCAGCAGGGCGGCCAGCGGGAAGCACTCGCCACTGGTGATTTCGAAAGTGGTTTCCACGCCAGGCTTGACCAGGTGCTGGCGCTCGCCAACCACGCGGCCCTGTTTGACGATGTAGAAGTGCTCGACCGGCCCGTCGGCAGGTTTGACGATGCTTTCGCCGCAGGCATAGAAGCGCAGCTGGCACTGCTCGACCAGGTAGGCCAGGTGGCTGTGCTCCATCTGGTTGAACGGCGGAAAGCGCTGCAGGAACTGCAGGGTGCCTTGGATGTTCTGCAGTACTGCTGTCCTGCCCGCCTGGCTGTAGGCGTCCTTTTTGCTCATGAAACTGACCGTATCGCTACGCCGAACTATATATATCTATATATAGGTGCCGGCCTTGTTGTTCTCTGCCTCCATGGTCGGCTTGCGGCGGGGTGGTGCCCATTGGACGTAAGTCTATGAACGCCCCTGTCAAAGACCCGACGAAAGGCGAAACGGGTTACGCGAGTAATGTGGTCCTAAGGCTGAAGCGGAATTTTTTTGACGAGATGAGCATGCCTGAGCACACCGACATCCTGAGCGACGCCGAGCGTGAGGCCTTGGCCGTGGTAAGTGCGCCTGTGGCGCCCAGGCCGTTGGTGCTTGTGGTGGATGACAACGCGGTGAACCGCGAGGCACTGATCCTTTACCTGAAAAGCAGGGGCATTGATGCGGTGGGGGCGGACGGGGCCGAAGAAGCCAGGTTGTACCTGCATTACCAGCAACGGATTGCTTTGATGATCACCGATTTGCGCATGCAGCCAGAGGACGGTCTGGACCTGATCCGGCAGATTCGCGAGTCGGAGCGCGCAGCGTTGTCGATCATCGTGGTGTCGGGCGACACCGATGTGAAAGAGGCGGTGGACGTGATGCACCTGGGGGTGGTGGATTTCCTGCTCAAGCCGGTGGACCTGGGCAAGCTGCTGGAACTGGTGAAGAAAGAACTGAAGATCGAGTAAGTAGTGGCCTGTTCCGGCCTCATCGCCGGCAAGCCAGCTCCCACAGGGACCGCACAGGTTTCAACGCCTGTGCAGTTCCTGTGGGAGCTGGCTTGCCGGCGAATGGGCCGCACAGCGGCCCCCGTTCGCAGGTGTTACTTACAGTCCGTTACGCGCCTTGAACTCGCGGCGACGGCGGTGCAGCACCGGCTCGGTGTAGCCGTTCGGCTGCTTGCCACCTTCCACCACCAACTCTACAGCCGCCTGGAACGCGACGTTGTCGTCGAAGTTCGGCGCCATCGGGCGGTACAGGGCGTCACCGGCGTTCTGCTGGTCGACCACCACGGCCATGCGCTTGAGGCTTTCCAGCACCTGATCCTGGCTGACCACGCCATGGCGCAGCCAGTTGGCCAGCAACTGGGCAGAAATGCGCAGGGTGGCACGGTCTTCCATCAGGCCGACGTTGTTGATGTCCGGCACCTTCGAGCAACCCACACCCTGGTCGATCCAGCGCACCACGTAGCCGAGGATGCCCTGGGCGTTGTTGTCCAGCTCGTTGCGGATTTCTTCGTCCGACCAGTTGGTGTCGGCGGCCAGCGGGATGGCGAGGATGTCGTCCACCGATGCCGGGGTACGCGAGGCCAGCTCACGCTGGCGCGCCTGCACGTCCACCTTGTGGTAGTGCAGGGCGTGCAGGGTGGCTGCAGTCGGCGACGGCACCCAGGCGGTGTTGGCACCGGCCAGCGGGTGGGCGATCTTCTGCTCGAGCATGGCAGCCATCAGGTCGGGCATGGCCCACATGCCTTTGCCGATTTGCGCACGGCCTTGCAGGCCGGTGGCCAGGCCAACGTCGACGTTGTTGTTTTCGTAGGCACCGATCCACTTCTCGTTTTTCATGGCGCCTTTGCGCACCACGGCGCCGGCTTCCATCGAGGTGTGGATTTCATCACCAGTGCGGTCGAGGAAACCGGTGTTGATGAACGCTACGCGCTCGGCGGCAGCCTTGATGCAGGACTTGAGGTTGACCGTGGTACGGCGCTCCTCGTCCATGATGCCGACCTTGACGGTGTTGCGTGGCATGCCCAGCAGGTCTTCGACCTGGCTGAAGATTTCGGCGGCGAAAGCGACTTCTTCCGGGCCATGCATCTTCGGCTTGACGATGTACACGCTGCCGCTGCGGGTGTTCTTGCGGCTGGTGTTGCCGTTGAGGTTGTGCAGGGCGATCAGGTTGGTGAACAGGCCGTCCTGGATACCTTCGGGGATTTCGTTGCCCTGGGCATCGAGGATCGCCGGGTTGGTCATCAGGTGGCCAACGTTACGCACGAACAGCAGCGAACGGCCGTGCAGGGTCACGCTGCCGCCATTGGGCGCGGCGTACTCGCGGTCCGGGTTCATGGTGCGGGTGAAGGTTTTGCCACCCTTGCTCACGGTTTCGGCCAGGTCGCCTTTCATCAGGCCCAGCCAGTTGCGGTAGACGATAACCTTGTCGTCGGCGTCGACGGCGGCAACCGAGTCTTCGCAGTCCATGATGGTGGTCAGTGCCGATTCCATCAGGATGTCTTTCACGCTGGCGGCGTCGGTGCTGCCAACCGGGGTGTTGGCATCGACCTGGATTTCGAAGTGCAGGCCGTTGTGCTTGAGCAGCACGGCGGTTGGTGCGGCGGCGTCACCGTGGAAGCCGATGAGCTGGGCATCGTCACGCAGGCCGCTGTTGCTGCCGCCTTTCAGGGCAACAACCAGCTTGCCGCCTTCGATGCGGTAGCCGGTGGAGTCGACGTGCGAGCCGGCAGCCAGTGGCGCAGCCTCGTCGAGGAAGGCGCGGGCGAAGGCGATGACCTTGTCGCCACGGACCTTGTTGTAACCCTGGCCTTTTTCGGCGCCGCCTTCATCGCTGATGGCGTCGGTGCCGTACAGGGCGTCATACAGCGAACCCCAGCGTGCGTTGGCGGCGTTCAGGGCGAAGCGGGCGTTCATTACCGGCACCACCAGCTGCGGGCCGGCCATGTGGGCGATTTCTTCGTCCACGTTCTGGGTGGTGGCCTGGAAATCGTCGGCTTGTGGCAGCAGGTAGCCGATTTCCTGGAGGAATGCTTTATAGGCGACGGCGTCGTGGGCCTGGCCTTTGCGTGCCTGATGGTAGGCGTCGATCTTGGCTTGCAGCTCGTCGCGCTTGGCGAGCAGGGCTTTGTTCTTTGGAGCGAGGTCATTGATGATCTTCTCTGCACCCGCCCAGAACTGCTCGGCGACGATGCCGGTCCCGGGGATGGCTTCGTTGTTCACGAAGTCGTACAGGACCTTGGCGACCTGAAGGCCACCGACTTGAACGTATCCAGTCATTGCTTGCCTCACTCTGCTCAGCTATTTCGCTCTTCTGTATTAAGCCTGTAGCGCTTCTCTAAACACGGCACCAGTGCGTGCCCCCGGGTTGTACCGGGCGCGGCTGGGTGCGGCTTGCCAGACGGGCCGGCAGGCAGTGTGCGTATTTTCACAGGCGCCTTGGCAGACATCCAAACGACGTTTTGTAGTCCGCGCCACGGGATACTACATGAAGCAGTAGGCGGGGCAAAATCAGACTAAAAGCGCCGTTATGCGACCCGTTGGTCGCGTATGGTCACGCTGGGAGTGGGTATGTTCGCAAAAAACAGGTGGATTGTTCCAGATAAATCTTGAAACAGTACACGATTCGTTGTGCTGGCCGCCCTGCGGCAGGTTGCCGCGCCTTGCCTATACTGAGTCGATCCCCCGATTTTCTGCCGCCGGGCGCGGTCCGACACGAGGAAGGGCTTGTGGATCATCTTGTACTGACTGTTATCGCCCCTGACAAGGCTGGCCAGGTCGAACGCATTGCCCAGTGCATCGCCGACCACAGTGGCAACTGGCTGGAAAGCCGCATGTCGCGTATGGCCGGGCAGTTTGCCGGCATCCTGCGGGTGGCGGTGCCGGCTGAGAATTACGCTGAACTGGTGGCATCGTTGCAGGGGCTGGCCCGGTATGACATTCGCGTGCTGATTGCCGAGAGCGGCATCGAGCCGTCGTGTACCTGGAAGCCGATTGCCATGGAACTGGTGGGGAATGACCGGCCGGGGATCGTGCGGGACATTACCCGGTTGCTGGCGGATCTTGGGGTGAACCTTGAGCGATTTACCACTGAGGTGCGGCCGGCACCGATGAGCAGCGAGCCACTGTTTCATGCCGATGCATTGCTCGCGCTGCCGTTGACCCTTTCGCTGGATGAACTGCAGCAGAAGCTGGAGAGCCTGGCGGATGATTTGATGGTGGAGTTGAAGTTGCGGGCGGAGGATTGATTCGGGATTGCCGGGGCCGCTTTGCGGCCCATTCGCAGCACAAGGCTGCTCCTACAGGAGTTATGCGATTCACTGTAGGAGCAGCCTTGTGCTGCGAACGGGCTGCATCGCAGCCCCTTGCGGTTATCCCGATATCACGGGGAAGGCCCTGTGGATAACCTGGGGGTGTACCTCTCCACCCCAGGCCCTCTGTGCCCTGCGCAGTTTTGATCAAAAAACACCCAATAATCAGCAGCTTGTGCACAAAGCACGGGGACGAGGGTGTGGATAACCTTTGGAGATGTCGCTGCAGGCCACGAACCGCATGGTCTGCAGAGTTTTGATCGTTTTTTGATCAGCTGCGCTTGCGCAAACTCATCCACGCATCGACGCTATAGATCGCCAAACCTGCCCAGATGAACATGAACGCCACCAACGTGCTCGACGACAAATGCTCATCGAACAACAGCACTGCCTGCAGCAATACCAGCGTCGGCGCCAGGTACTGCAGGAAGCCCAGGGTGGTATATGGCAGGTGCCGGGCCGCAGCGTTGAAGCACACCAGCGGTATCAGCGTCACCGGCCCGGCCGCCATCAACCACAGTGCTTCGCTGCTGGTGTAAAACGCCCCCTGGGCACTCATCGCCGCCGGGTGCAGTAGCAGCCAGCCAAGGGCCAGCGGCACCAGCATCCAGGTTTCCACCACCAAGCCCGGCAATGCCGCCACCGGCGCCTGTTTGCGAATCAGCCCGTAGAAGCCGAAGCTCAGCGCCAGCACCAGCGACACCCAAGGCAGGCTGCCTACCTGCCACACCTGCTGGGCTACGCCTACGGCGGCCATGCCCACCGCCAGCCATTGCAGGCGGCGCAGGCGCTCGCCAAGAATCAGCATGCCCAGTACCACATTGATCAGCGGGTTGATGTAGTAACCCAGGCTGGCTTCGAGCATGCGGCCGTTGTTTACCGACCACACATAGGTCAGCCAGTTACCCGCAATCAATGCTCCGCTCAGCGCGAGGATGCCCAGCCGGCGCGGGTTGTCGCGCAGTTCGCGCCACCAGCCCGGGTGTTTCCACACCAGTAGCAGCAGCGAGCCGAACAGCGCCGACCAGAGCACCCGGTGGACAATGATCTCGACCGCCGGGACGTTCTGGATTGCCTTGAAATAGATGGGGAACAGGCCCCAGATGATGTAGGCGCTCAGGCCCAGGATGTACCCGCGACGCGGGTTTGCGGCGTGCATGCAGAATCCTTGCTTAGGTAGCTAAATAAAGCGACGCCTATTGTAGACAGACGTAGGCATGCTTCTAGAACAATTTCAGCGGTGCTTCATCCAGCGCGGCCATTTGTTCGCGCAAGGCGAGAATCTGGTCCCCCCAGTAGCGGGGTTGGCCGAACCACGGGAAGCTGGGCGGGAACGCCGGGTCGCTCCAGCGCCGTGCCAGCCACGCGCTGTAGTGAAGCTGGCGCAGGGCGCGCAGGGGCTCGATCAGGGCCAGTTCGCGCGGGTCGAAGTCGTGGAACTCGTTGTAGCCGTCGATCAGCTCGGCCAGTTGCCCCAGGCGCTCCTCGCGGCTGCCGGCCAGCATCATCCACAGGTCTTGCACCGCCGGGCCCATGCGGCAGTCGTCGAGGTCGACCACGTGGTACACCTCGTCACGGTGCATCAGGTTGCCGGGGTGCAGGTCGCCGTGCAGGCGGATCAGCTGGTGCGGTGTGCGGGCGTAGATATCCTCGACACGTTTTAGCAGGTCTCGGGCCACGGACTCGAAGGCGGGCAACAGTTCGCGAGGGACAAAACCACCGTCCAGCAGGGTGTTCAGCGAGGCGTGGCCGAAGTTGTCCACAGCCAGGGCCTCACGGTGCTCGAATGGTTTGGTGGCGCCCACAGCATGCAGGCGGCCGAGCAACTGGCCAAGGCGGTAGAGCTGGTCGAGGTTGCCCGGCTCCGGAGCGTGGCCGCCGCGGCGCGGGAACAGAGTGAAACGGAAGCCCTGGTGCTCGAACAAGGTGCGGCCGTCGTGCTGCATCGGCGCAACCACCGGCACTTCGCAGTCGGCAAGTTCGGCGGTGAAGCTGTGTTCTTCGAGGATCGCCGCATCGCTCCAGCGGCCCGGGCGGTAGAACTTGGCGATCAGCGGCTGCGCGTCTTCGATGCCCACCTGATAGACGCGGTTCTCGTAGCTGTTCAGTGCCAGCACCCGGGCGTCGCTGAGAAAGCCGATGCTTTCCACTGCGTCCAGGACCAGGTCGGGGGTGAGGGTGTCGAAGGGGTGGGACATGGTGACTCCGGAGGGTAAGCAGCGTGGGGCCATGGTAACGCGTTATGCCTGTACCGGCCTCTTCGCGGGCATGCCCGCTCCCACAGGCACAGCGCAGTTTTCAAGATTTGTGGGAGCGGGCGCGCCCGCGAACCGCGCAATGCGCGGCCAAGCTATGCAGGAACCCCAATCAACACATAGGACGGATGAAACTGCACTCGCACCGCACTGTCCGCCGCCACCTGCTGCCCAGCCAACCAATCCGCATCGGCGATGGCACACAACGTCTGCCCATTGCCCAACGCCAGCCGCACCTCACTGGGCCCCTCATCCTCTGCCAACACTTCTTCCACGGTTGCACTCAAGCAGTTGCTGCCCGCGTCGGCTGCCTCCCCCTCCGCCAGCAACCGTACCCACCCCGCCTTGAGCAGCGCCACCACCGTCGTCCCCAGTGTCAGCTCCAGCCGCGCGGTGCTGTCATGGGTGATCAGCGCATCAATCTCCAGCCCACCGCCCAATGCCAGGCTGACGCGGTCATACCGGCCCTCGCGGCGCAGGCCGCTGACCTGGCCCTGGAGCTGGTTGCGCGCACTGGTACGCAGCATCAGGCGACCGAGCAGGTCGAGGTCGCTGGATTCTTCGGCGGCCTCAAGAATTTGCGCCTGCAGGGCCTGCAACCTTTGATACAGACGCAACACCCGCTCGCCTTCCGGCGACAAACGCGCACCGCCACCGCCACGGCCACCGGTGCTGCGTTCTACCAGCGGCTGGCTGGCCAGGTTGTTGAGCTCGTCTATGGCATCCCAGGCCGCCTTGTAGCTGATACCCGCAGCCTTCGCGGCGCGGGTGATCGAGCCTTGTTCGGCAATGTGCTGCAGCAGGGCGATGCGCTGGGGGCGGCGGGCGATGTGCTGGGTAAGCAGGGTGGGTAGGGGCATGGGTATTGAGTCGTTATAGGTGAAGGTCCTGAAAGCGGATTGTGGAGGACTGCGCAGGGTCATGCATACCCCGGCTTGGGCGTGCGTGCCAGGCAATACACATCCACCCGCCGCGCTCCGGCCTTGCGCAGCACCTCGGCGATGGCCTGCGCGGTGGCACCGGTGGTGAACACATCATCGACGATAGCAACATGTTTGCCCGTCAGTTCACCCGAGAGCGCAAACGCTTGCCGCAAATTGCGCCGCCTTGCCCGGGCATCCAGCTGTTGCTGCGCAGGCGTCTCGCGCGTACGCAGCAACAATCGCTCATCGCACGGTAGCCCAAGTTGCGTGGACAACCACCGCCCGAGCATCCCGGCCTGGTTGAACCCGCGCTCGCGCAGCCGACGTTTGGCCAAGGGCACGGGCAACAGCAGGTCAGGGCGGGGTAGCCCTTCGGCAAAGCGATGCAGCAGCCCAAACCCCAGCAGTTCAGCCATCAAACGCCCCAGAGGCCACTGCCGGTTGTGCTTGAAGCGGCTGACCAGCGTGTCGACCGGAAAGCCGAATTGCCATGGTGCAATCACGCTCTCGAACGGCGGCGAGTGCCTGCAACAGTGGGCGCAGGTCAGGCCAGCGATAGGCAGCGGCAGGGCGCAGCGCAGGCATTGATCGCCCAGCCAAGGCAGTTCCTGCTCGCAGGCGATGCACATCGGGTAGGCCTGATCGGCAGGCTCGTCACACAACAAACACATTTGATTAATAAGTGAGCACTTGTAAACCAGTCTTTTCCAGTGTGGTTGACAGTTCATGGGCCTTCCGTAACTATGCGGGCTATCCGTGATGCGCTTGTGGGCTTCCTGTCCCGGCGCCAGCTACAGCCTAAACAAGGAAACGCCGATGAGCGCCAGCACAACTGCAACAACACGTCACGACTGGTCCCTGGCCGAGGTCAAGGCGCTGTTCCAGCAACCGTTCAATGACTTGCTGTTCCAGGCGCAGACCGTGCACCGCGCGCATTTCGACCCTAACCGGGTGCAGGTTTCGACCCTGCTGTCGATCAAGACCGGCGCCTGCCCGGAAGATTGCAAATATTGTCCACAGTCCGGCCACTACAACACCGGGCTGGAAAAACAGAAGCTGATGGAAGTGCAGAAGGTGCTGGAAGAGGCTGCCCGCGCCAAAGCCATCGGTTCCACCCGCTTCTGCATGGGCGCGGCGTGGAAGCACCCCTCGGCCAAAGACATGCCTTACGTGCTGGAGATGGTCAAAGGTGTGAAGGCCATGGGCCTGGAAACCTGCATGACCCTCGGCAAGCTCGACCAGGAGCAGACCGCAGCCCTGGCCCAGGCTGGCCTGGACTACTACAACCACAACCTCGACACCTCGCCGGAGTTCTACGGCAGCATCATCACCACCCGCACCTACAGCGAGCGCCTGCAGACCCTGGCCTACGTGCGCGATGCGGGGATGAAGATCTGCTCCGGCGGCATCCTGGGCATGGGCGAGTCGCTGGACGACCGCGCCGGCCTGCTGATTCAGCTGGCCAACCTGCCCGAGCACCCGGAGTCGGTGCCGATCAACATGCTGGTCAAGGTTGCTGGCACGCCGCTGGCCGAAGAAGAGGACGTCGACCCGTTCGACTTCATCCGCATGCTCGCCGTGGCTCGCCTGCTGATGCCCAAGTCGCACGTGCGCCTGTCCGCCGGCCGCGAGCAGATGAACGAGCAGATGCAGGCCCTGGCGTTCATGGCGGGTGCCAACTCGATCTTCTACGGCGAAAAACTGCTGACCACCGCCAACCCGCAGGCCGACAAGGACATGCAATTGTTCGCACGCCTGGGCATCAAGCCCGAAGCGCGTGAAGAGCACGCCGACGAAGTGCATCAGGCGGCCATTGAGCAGGCGTTGGTCGAACAGCGCAGCAGCGAGATGTTCTACAACGCTGCATCGGCCTGACATGGCCTTCGACCTGGCGGCGCGCCTGGCCGAACGGCGCGCCGCAGACCTGTATCGGCAGCGGCCACTGCTGGAGAGCCCGCAGGGGCCGGAAGTGGTGGTCGACGGCCAGCGGTTGCTGGCCTTCTGCAGCAACGACTACTTGGGCCTGGCCAACCACCCCGAAGTCATCGCCGCCTGGCAGGCCGGTGCCGAGCGCTGGGGTGTCGGTGGCGGTGCCTCGCACCTGGTGGTCGGCCACAGCACGCCGCACCACCAGGTTGAAGAAGCGTTGGCCGAACTCACTGGCCGCCCGCGCGCGTTGCTCTTCTCTACGGGCTACATGGCCAACCTGGGCGCCATCACCGCGCTTGTGGGGCAGGGCGATACCGTACTGCAAGACCGCCTGAACCACGCCTCGCTGCTGGATGGCGGGCTGCTCAGCGGTGCACGCTTCAACCGCTACCTGCATAACGATGCGGCCAGCCTGGCCAGCCGCCTGGACAAGGCGGTCGGTAATACGCTGGTGGTGACCGATGGCGTGTTCAGCATGGACGGCGACCTGGCCGAGCTGCCGGCACTGGCCGATGTCGCTCGCGCCCGCGGTGCCTGGCTGATGGTCGATGACGCCCATGGCCTGGGCACACTCGGCGCACAGGGCGGCGGCATCGTCGAGCACTTCGGCCTGAGCGTGGATGACGTACCGGTGCTGATCGGCACGCTGGGCAAGGCTTGCGGTACTGCGGGTGCCTTTGTTGCCGGCAGCGAAGAGCTGATCGAGGCACTGGTGCAGTTCGCCCGCCCTTACATCTACACCACCAGCCAGCCACCGGCGCTGGCCTGTGCCACGCTCAAGAGCCTGGAACTGTTGCGTCACGAAACCTGGCGCCGCGAGCACCTGGCGGCGTTGATTCGCCAGTTCCGCGAAGGCGCACAGCAGATCGGGCTGGCGTTGATGGACAGCCCGACGCCGATCCAGCCGATCATGATCGGCGACAGCGCTCAGGCCCTGCGCCTGTCGCGCATGCTGCGCGAGCGCGGCTTGCTGGTGACGGCCATCCGCCCACCCACCGTGCCGGCGGGCGGCGCACGCCTGCGGGTGACCCTGAGCGCCGCGCACAGCGAGGCGCAGGTGCAGCTATTGTTGAATGCATTGGCCGAGTGTTATCCACAGTTGGAGAACGCCGATGCGTAATCGTCTTGTATTGCTGCCCGGCTGGGGCCTGGGCACTGCTTCACTGGAGCCGCTGGCAGCCAGCCTGCGCGCCCAGGATGCCCGCTTGCAGGTAGAGCTGATGCCCTTGCCCGAATTGGACCACAGCGATGTGCAGGGTTGGGTCGCCCACCTGGACCGCAAGCTGCCCAGCGATGTCTGGCTGGGTGGCTGGTCGCTGGGTGGCATGCTGGCCAGCGCGTTGGCGCACCAGCGTGGCGATCACTGCTGTGGCCTGCTGACCCTGGCCAGCAACCCCAGTTTTGTGGCCCGGCCCGACTGGCCCCACGGCATGCCCGAAGACACCTTTGGCACCTTCCTCGATGGCTGCCGGAGCCATACACAGGTCACCCTCAAGCGCTTCCGTACCTTGTGCAGCGATGGCGCCCAACAGCCACGCACGTTGCTGCGCCAACTGGGTGTCGGGGTGCCGGACACCGACCCGCTGTACCTGGCAACCGGCCTTGAGGTGCTGGCCAAGCTGGACACCCGCGAAGCACTCCAGGCATATGCCGGCCCGCAATTGCACCTGTTTGCCGGCAGCGATGCGCTGGTGCCGGCAGAGGCAGCCAAGGCATTGAGCGAACTGCTGCCGGATGTGGAAGTGGGCCTGGTCGAAGACAGTTCCCACGCGTTCCTGCTGGAGTATCCGCAGGAGTTGGCGGCGGGCATCAAGAGTTTCCTGCATGAGAGTGGCGATGACTGACCTTTCCCGTCCGACCCTGCCCGGCGCATTGCCCGACAAACGCCAGGTGGCGGCTTCGTTCTCCCGCGCTGCGGCCAGCTACGACAGCGTGGCGGCCTTGCAGCGCGCCGTAGGTTTGAACCTGCTGGAGCAGTTGCCGGCCGGCTTGCAACCCTCGCACTGGCTGGACCTGGGCAGCGGCACCGGCCATTTCAGCCGAAAACTGGCCGAGTGTTTCGCACAGGCCAGCGGTGTGGCAGTGGACATTGCCGAAGGCATGCTGCGCCACGCCCGGAATGAACAGGGTGGGGCGCACTACCACGTGGCCGGTGATGCCGAGCGTTTGCCGCTGCGAGATGCCAGCGTCGACCTTGTGTTCACCAGCCTGGCGGTGCAGTGGTGCGACCAGTTCGCCTGTGTGCTTGCAGAGGCGTTGCGAGTACTGCGCCCGGGTGGCGTGCTGGCTTTCAGCAGCCTGTGCGTGGGTACCCTCGACGAGTTGCGTGCCAGCTGGCAGGCCGTGGATGGTCTGGTGCATGTGAACCGCTTCCGCCGGTTCGAGGATTACCAACGCCTGTGTGCCGGCAGCGGCTTTGAACAACTTGGGCTGCAGCGCTGCCCGCATGTGCTGCACTACCCGGATGTTCGCAGCCTGACCCATGAGCTGAAGGCACTGGGCGCGCACAACCTCAACCCGGGCCGCCCTTCAGGCCTCACCGGCCGGGCCCGCATGCAGGGCCTGTTGCAGGCCTACGAAGCATTTCGCCAGCCCGAGGGGCTGCCAGCCACCTATCAGGTGGTCTATGGTGTGTTGCGCAAGCCACAGGCGTAAGGGGAGCGAGATGAGCCAGGCCTATTTCATTGCCGGTACCGATACCGATGTCGGCAAGACCACCATCGCCGCCGGGCTTTTGCACGCGGCGCGCTTGCAGGGCATGAGCACTCTGGGTGCCAAACCGGTGGCCTCCGGCTGCACCATGACACCGAAGGGCTTGCGCAACAGTGATGCCCAGGCGCTGATCGACGAAAGCACGATCAAGTTGCCATACGAGCAGGTCAACCCGTTTGCCTTCGAGCCTGCCATTGCCCCGCATGTGGCGGCGCGTGAGGCGGGGGTGACGCTGGCTGTTCCGGAGTTGCTGGCGGCAATGCGCAATGTGCTGCAACAAAATGCCGATTTCACTTTGGTCGAAGGGGCCGGTGGCTGGCGTGTGCCGCTGTCGGGCCTGGAGAACCTTTCCGACCTCGCCGTTGCCCTGCAGTTGCCGGTCATTCTTGTGGTGGGGGTGCGGTTGGGTTGCATCAGCCATGCCTTGCTCAGCGCCGAGGCGATCGAGCGGGATGGGCTGCAATTGGCCGGGTGGGTGGCGAACATCATCGAGCCCCGTACTTCGCGTCTTGAAGAGAACCTTGCCAGCCTGGCAGAGCGCTTGCCTGCGCCTTGCCTTGGGCGGGTGCCCAAACTGAAGCAAGCCAGTGCCGATATGGTGGCTGAGCATCTGCAACTGGATCTGCTGGATTAGCCTTTTCCAGGCCCGGCTCGTGGTACCTGTAGGAGCTGGCTTGCCGGCGATAGGGCCGGTGCAGGAATACCCAAGGCCTATCAACTGGCACCAGGCCATTAGGCTTTTAAACGGGCCTTTTCGCGCCCAGCCTGCTTTAATTAGGCCTGTTCGTCATCCAGCGTCAATGGAGTCCTGACATGGAAATCACCGGTAGCTCCGCCTATTACGCGGGCCTGAGTGCGATTCAAACCGGCCAGAACCGCGTCGATCAGGCCGCCGGCCAGATCGCCAACACCACAGCCGAACGTACCGCCACCAGCCAGTCCAGCGATTTTCAGGCTGAACGCCTGCGCGCAGTAGATCGCAGTCAGCAGATGGACCTGGCCACCAGCACCGTGCAAATGGTTGTTGGCAAAACCGAAGTCGAGCTTGGTGCAAAGGTGGTCAAGGCATCCGACGAAATGCTCGGTCGGATCATCGACACCTACGCCTGACAGGCAACCCTCAAATTAAACACAGCCCCTGTGGGAGCGGGCGTGCCCGCGAATGCGTCAGGTCAGGCATCTCTTTTGTCTGGCCGGGCCCTTTCGCGGGCACGCCCGCTCCCACAGAGGCGGCGTTTTTTCTGAGTGTGGCGTAAAAGCCATTTTTCGTGGCGTAAATGGCACCATAGTCCCTCCTTGACATAAGCCGGAGCTAAACGTAAGTTTCAAACAACTGTTTGATAGACGGCCGCCAAGAGCTGGTCACCCCCACAGAACTGACCCAGAGGTTCATCGCAATGCCTGATTACAAAGCCCCCTTGCGTGATATCCGCTTCGTTCGCGACGAACTGCTTGGCTATGAGGCGCACTATCAGAGCCTGCCGGGCTGCCAGGACGCCACGCCCGACATGGTCGACGCGATCCTCGAAGAGGGCGCAAAGTTCTGTGAGCAGGTGCTGTCGCCGCTGAACCGTGTGGGTGACCAGGAAGGCTGCACCTGGAGCGAATCGGGGGTTAAAACCCCGACTGGCTTCAAAGCGGCCTACGAGCAGTTCGTCGAAGGCGGCTGGCCGAGCCTGGCGCATGACGTCGAACATGGCGGCCAAGGCCTGCCGGAATCGCTGGGCCTGGCCCTGAGCGAAATGGTCGGCGGTTCGAACTGGTCGTGGGGCATGTACCCAGGCCTGTCGCATGGCGCGATGAACACCATCTCCGCGCACGGCACTGCCGAGCAGCAGCACACCTACCTGACCAAACTGGTTTCCGGTGAGTGGACCGGCACCATGTGCCTGACCGAACCTCACTGCGGTACCGACCTGGGCATGCTGCGCACCAAGGCCGAGCCACAGGCCGACGGCAGCTACAAAGTGTCCGGCACCAAGATCTTCATTTCGGCCGGTGAACACGACATGGCCGACAACATCGTCCATATCGTCCTGGCCCGTCTGCCGGACGCACCAGCCGGCACCAAGGGCATTTCGCTGTTCATCGTGCCGAAGTTCCTGCCCAATGCCGAAGGCGGCGTGGGTGAGCGCAACGGCGTGAGCTGCGGTTCCATCGAGCACAAGATGGGCATCCACGGTAACGCCACCTGCGTGATGAACTTCGATGCGGCAACCGGCTACCTGATCGGCCCGGCCAACAAAGGCCTGAACTGCATGTTCACCTTCATGAACACGGCTCGCCTGGGTACTGCGTTGCAAGGCCTGGCCCACGCCGAAGTGGCGTTCCAGGGTGGCCTGAAGTACGCCCGCGAGCGCTTGCAGATGCGTTCCCTGACCGGCCCGAAAGCACCGGACAAGGCCGCTGACCCGATCATCGTCCACCCGGACGTGCGCCGCATGCTGCTGACCATGAAAGCCTTCGCCGAAGGCAACCGTGCGATGGTGTACTTCACTGCCAAGCAGGTGGACATCGTCAAGTACAGCCAGGACGAAGAAGAGCGCAAAAAGGCTGACGCCCTGCTGGCGTTCCTGACCCCGATCGCCAAGGCGTTCATGACCGAAGTCGGTTTCGAAGCGGCCAACCACGGCGTGCAGATCTACGGCGGCCATGGCTTCATCGCCGAGTGGGGCATGGAGCAGAACGTGCGCGACAGCCGTATCTCCATGCTGTACGAAGGCACCACCGGCATCCAGGCCCTCGACCTGCTCGGCCGCAAAGTGCTGATGACCCAGGGCGAGGCTCTGAAGGGCTTCACCAAGATCGTGCACAAGTTCTGCCAGGCGCAGGAAGGCAACGAGGCGGTCAAGGAGTTCGTTGAACCGCTGGCGGCAATCAACAAGGAGTGGGGCGAGCTGACCATGAAAGTGGGCATGGCCGCCATGAAGGACCGCGAAGAAGTGGGTGCGGCCTCGGTGGATTACCTGATGTACTCCGGCTACGCCTGCCTGGCCTACTTCTGGGCCGACATCGCCCGCCTGGCGGCCGAGAAGCTGGCAGCCGGCACCAGCGAAGAGGCGTTCTACACCGCCAAGCTGCAGACTGCGCGCTTCTACTTCCAGCGCATCCTGCCGCGTACCCGTACGCATGTGGCGACCATGCTGTCGGGTGCCAACAACCTGATGGCGATGGACGAAGAGCACTTCGGCCTGTCGTACTGATTCACCCGCTGTACCCAAAACCCGCCTGCCGTTACCGGCAGGCGGGTTTTTGCATTATGTGACTGAACACTACTCCTGTGGGAGCGGCCTTGTGTCGCGATTGGGCTGCGAAGCAGCCCCGGCAATTTTGGCCGTGGCACAAAAAGCCAGGGCCGCTTCGCGCCCCTTTCGCGACACGAGGCCGCTCCCACAAGGATTGCGTTCAGGCCTGTTCGTCCTGTTTCTCCTTCCTGAAATTCAACTGTTCATGTGCACTGCCGATGAAGTAAGGGCACAATGCCACTATTGATCTGCCGGGTTGGAGATTACCCTTGTTTCGTCTTAACGCTGTTCGCGCAAGCCACTTCCTGCCTTCGCTGATCCTGTTGCTGGCAGGGCTCGCCGCAGCCTATGTGAGAGACCTCAGTGTCTTTTTCACATCGCTGTTCAACGTCCTGCCTACCTTGGTGCTGCTGCTGGGCGGTGCCTACTGCGCGGTGTACCGCCGCCAGCGTGAGCTGTTCATGATGCTCACGGTGTACATCGCCTACTACCTGCTCGACACCCAGACCGACTTCTACCGTGACCATGGCCGCGTGCGCGAGGACGCGGCCGTGATCTTCCACCTGGTATGCCTGCTGCTGCCCGCCCTGTTCGGCCTGTACGGCGCCTGGCAGGAACGCACCCACCTGCTGCAGGACATGGTCGCCCGCGGTGCCGTGCTGTTTGCCGTGGGCAGCGTGGCGGTAGCCCTCGAACAAAGCTACCCCGAAGCGCTGCTGACCTGGCTGGCGGAGATCCGCTGGCCAACCTTGCATGGCCAGTGGATGAGCCTGATCCAGATGGTCTACCCCTTGTTCCTCGGCGTGTTCATCCTGCTGGTGGTGCAATACCTGCGCGCACCGCGGCCGCTGCACGCCGCGTTGATAACGGGCCTGGTGGGTATTTTCTGGATGCTGCCGCAAACCTTCATTCTGCCGTTCACCCTGAACATCATGTGCAGCCAGGTGATGTTGATGATCGCCGCAGCGGTTGCCCACGAGGCCTACCAGATGGCCTTCCGTGACGAGCTGACCGGCCTGCCGGGGCGCCGTGCGCTTAACGAGCGCATGCAGCGCCTGGGGCGCAACTACGTGATCGCCATGACCGATGTCGACCACTTCAAGAAATTCAACGATACCCACGGGCACGACGTGGGCGACCAGGTGTTGCGCCTGGTCGCCAGCCGCTTGTCCAAGGTGACCGGCGGTGGCCGCGCTTATCGATATGGTGGTGAGGAGTTCGCCCTGGTGTTCGCCGGCAAGACCGCCGAGGAATGTGTGCCCCACGTGGAGGCCGTGCGCGAGGTGATTGCCAACTATGTGATGCACCTGCGCGACCAGAGCAGCCGCCCACAGGACGATACAAGCGGGCGCCAGCGCCGGTCGGGCAACAGCGGCGGGACGGTGTCGGTCACCATCAGCATCGGTGTGGCCGAGCGCCAGGTTGACCACCGTAACCCTGAGGCGGTGCTCAAATCTGCTGACCAGGCGCTGTACAGCGCCAAAGGCGCAGGGCGCAATTGTGTCATGGTGCATGGGCAACAATCGCAGCGTGGTGCAGTGCGGATGGCGTGACTGATCAAGACCATGCGGTCAGTTGATGACCCTATGTCTCGTAAAAGTTGTTCGGTTACACTGCCAGTAACCCCAGTGTCGCGGTTCCCCGAGACCGCCCCGACCCGACTAGCGAGAGGTTGTCATGGCTGACTATAAAGCGCCCCTGCGCGACATGCGCTTCGTACTGAATGAAGTCTTCAATGTGGCCGAGCAGTGGGCGCAGTTGCCCGGGCTGGCTGAGGTAGTCGATGCCGATACGGCCATGGCCGTGCTGGAAGAAGCCGGCAAGGTCACCGCCAAGACCATCGCGCCGCTCAGCCGCGCCGCCGATGAAGAAGGCTGCCACTGGGACAACGGTGCGGTAAGCACACCGACCGGTTTCATCGAGGCCTACAACACCTACGCCGAAGGCGGCTGGGTCGGCGTGGGCGGCGACCCGGTGTTCGGCGGCATGGGCATGCCCAAGGCCATCTCGGCCCAGGTCGAGGAAATGGTCAACGCCTCCAGCCTGGCGTTTGGCCTGTACCCGATGCTGACCGCTGGCGCCTGCCTGTCGATCAACGCCCACGCCAGCGAAGCACTGAAGGAAAAGTACCTGCCGAACATGTACGCCGGCGTTTGGGCAGGTTCGATGTGCCTGACCGAGCCGCATGCCGGTACCGATCTGGGCATCATCCGCACCAAGGCCGAGCCTCAGGCCGACGGCAGCTACAAGGTCAGCGGCACCAAGATCTTCATCACCGGTGGCGAGCACGACCTGACCGAGAACATCATTCACTTGGTGCTGGCCAAGCTGCCGGATGCACCGGCAGGGGCGAAAGGCATTTCGCTGTTTCTGGTGCCGAAGTTCCTGGTCAACGAAGACGGCGGCCTGGGGGCGCGCAACCCGGCTACTTGCGGCTCGATCGAGCACAAGATGGGCATCCAGGCCTCGGCTACTTGCGTGATGAACTTCGACGAGGCAGTCGGCTACATCGTCGGTGAGCCGAACAAGGGCCTGGCGGCCATGTTCACCATGATGAACTACGAGCGCCTGGGCGTTGGCATCCAGGGCCTGGCCTCGGCCGAACGGTCGTACCAGAACGCCGTGGAATACGCCCGCGACCGCCTGCAGAGCCGCGCCCCGACCGGCCCGCAAGCCAAGGAAAAAGCCGCCGACCCGATCATCGTCCACCCGGACGTGCGCCGCATGCTGCTGACCATGAAGGCACAGATCGAGGGTGGCCGCGCCTTTTCCACCTATGTAGCCATGCAGCTGGACAGTGCCAAATTCAGCGAAGACGCCGCCGTGCGCAAGCGCAGCGAAGAGCTGGTGGCACTGCTGACACCGGTGGCCAAGGCCTTCCTCACCGACCTGGGGCTGGAGAGCACGGTGCACGGGCAGCAGGTATTCGGTGGGCATGGCTATATCCGTGAGTGGGGGCAGGAGCAGCTGGTGCGTGATGTGCGCATTACGCAGATCTACGAAGGCACCAACGGTATCCAGGCCCTCGACCTGATGGGGCGCAAGGTGGTGGCCAGCGGTGGCGCGTACTACCGGTTGTTCTCCGACGAGATTCGCCAGTTCATAGCCGGCGCGGGTGGCGAGCTGGGCGAATTTGCCAAGCCGTTGGCGGCCAGCCTCGACCAGCTCGATGGCTTGACCGAGTGGGTGCTGGAGCAGGCCAAGGGCAACCCGAATGAGATCGGAGCTGCGTCGGTTGAGTACCTGCATGCCTTTGGTTATGTGGCCTATGCCTACATGTGGGCACTGATGGCGCGGGCGGCCAAGGCGGGTGAAGGGGACGAGGCGTTCTACTCGGGCAAGCTGGGGACGGCGCGTTTCTACTTTGCACGTTTGCTGCCACGGGTGGATTCGCTGGTGGCATCGGTGAAGGCGGGGAGCGAGTCGCTTTACCTGCTGGATGCCGAGCAGTTCTGACAGATATTGGGGTCGCAAAGCGGCCCCAATTCCCGGTATGTCTGGGAATAAATCCTTTGTAAGCTTTTTCCTACACGACGTGGTGACTTTTCACCACTGTTCTCAGATTGGATCCACGGTTAATCTTTACCACATGGACGTTGCGCAGGAAGCGCAAAGGACAGATCAAGGAAGACGACGAAGGACCACCTGCCAGGATGGCGGGGCGATACGGATGTCACAGGGAAACAGTCTGGAAAACCCCGCTTCGGCGGGGTTTTCTTTGTGCGCGTGTTTTTCAGGCCAGCACATCCAGCGGCGATGCGCCCAACAGGCGGGCGTCCGTCTCTTCCTCCAGCAGGGTGCGCAGCAGCTCTACAGACGCCTGCTGGCGCTGGGCATCGCGAAACACCAGGCCAACCTTCAGCGGCACCCGCGGTTCGCTCAACGGCTTCCACAACAGGCCCTGACCATCCTCGGCGGCTTCTTTGGCCCGGCCCGGCAGAATGGTGGCCAGTGCGGTGTGCGCCAGGCTGTCGAGAATCCCCGCCATGTTGTTCATCTCTGCCTGTACGTGTGGCCGCCGCCCCTGGCTGGCCAGCTGCGCCTGCCAGATCTGGCGGATCTGGAACTCTTCGCCAAGCATCAACATGGGTAACTCGGCGGCCTGGCGGATGGACACCTTCTTGAAATCCTTCAGCGGGTGGGTATCGGGGATCACCAGCTGCAGCTCGTCTTCGTACAGCAGCAGGCCATGCAGCCCGGGCTGGCGCGGTGGCAGGTAGCTGATGCCGATGTCCAGGCTGCCGTTGAGCAGCCGCCGTTCGATCTCCAGCCCCGACAACTCGTAGATCTGCACCACAAGGTGCGGCTGTGCCTTGCGCAGCCGTTCGAGCAGCTGTGGCACCAGGCTCGGCCGCACGGTCTGCAACACGCCGATAGCCAAGGTGCGAAGCGACTGGCCCTTGAAGTTGCGCATGGCCTCGTGGGCGCGCTGCAGGCCATCGAGCAATGGCAAGGCGTGGTTGTACAGGGTGTGGGCAGCCAGGGTGGGCAGCAGGCGCTTGTTGCTGCGCTCGAACAGGCTCAGGTCGAGGCTGTGTTCCAGTTGGCGGATCTGCTGGGAGAGTGCCGGCTGGGACAGTGACAGGCGCTCGGCGGCGCGGCCCACGTGGCCTTCTTCATACACCGCGACGAAATAACGCAGTTGGCGGAAATCCATAAGTAACACTTATCGAAAATGCTGGAAAAACGAAATGGTCGAAAACCCTCGCGAAGCCTAGTCTATCGCCGTATTCCAACGGGTTACAGCGATCATTGGGTCGATTGTTACCCCGGATGAAAAACACTTTTGATAGGCAAGGCAAAATATCGAGTGCCGGCACCAAGACCGCACCGTAGCCGCCCTTTACCGTGATTGGTTGGAGCCCTGATGAACCTGTTCAACCTGCGCCGCTCGGCCCCTGCCGCTGTCGCCGAGCCCAAGCGCGCGCCGGTGATCGTGCCGCACGCTGATGAGCTGTCGCGTGATCGCCTGATGCCCAGCGCCGAACGGGCAGCGCAGGTGTTCGTACGTGGTCAGGGCTCCTGGTTGTGGGATAACGAAGGGCGTGCCTATCTGGACTTTACCCAGGGTGGTGCAGTCAACAGCCTGGGCCATAGCCCCAGCGTGCTGGTGAAGGCACTGGGCAACCAGGCCCAGGCGCTGATCAACCCGGGCTCGGGCTTCCACAGCCGGGGCCTGCTGGGGCTGGTCAACCGCCTGTGCCAGAGCACCGGCAGCGAGCAGGCCTACCTGCTGAACAGCGGTGCGGAGGCCTGTGAAGGTGCGATCAAACTGGCGCGCAAGTGGGGCCAGCTGCACCGCAACGGCGCCTACCACATCATCACTGCCACCCAGGCCTGCCATGGCCGTAGCCTGGGCGCCCTGTCGGCGTCCGACCCGCTGCCGTGCAACCGCTGTGAGCCTGGCCTGCCGGGCTTCAGCAAAGTGCCGTTCAACGACCTGGCCGCCCTGCACGCCGCCGTGGATTCGCGCACCGTGGCCATCATGCTTGAGCCAATCCAGGGCGAGGCGGGTGTTATCCCCGCCACCCAGGAATACCTCAAGGGCGTGGAAACACTGTGCCGTGAACTGGGCATCCTGCTGATCCTCGATGAGGTGCAGACCGGTATTGGCCGCTGTGGCGCGCTGCTGGCCGAGGAGCGGTATGGCGTGCGCGCCGACATCATCACCTTGGGCAAGGGACTGGGCGGCGGTGTGCCCCTGGCTGCCTTGCTCGCCCGGGGCACGGCATGCTGCGCCGAGCCTGGCGAACTGGAAGGCAGCCACCATGGCAATGCGCTGATGTGCGCCGCCGGCCTGGCTGTGCTGGACACCGTGCTGGAGCCTGGCTTCTTCGCCCAGGTGCAGGATAACGGCCGCCACCTGCGCGAAGGCCTGAGCCGCCTGGCTGGGCGCTATGGGCAGGGTGAGGTGCGCGGGCAAGGCCTGCTGTGGGCACTGCAACTGAAAGAAAACCTGGCCAAAGAGTTGGTGGCAGCGGCCCTGCATGAAGGCCTGCTGCTCAATGCACCGCAAGCGGATGTGGTGCGTTTGTCGCCAGCGCTGACCGTGAGCAAGGGCAACATCGACGAAATGCTGCTGCGCCTGGCCCGCGCCTTTGCCCGCCTGCATGCCCAGCAGCAGGCCCGCCGCGAAATGCCGGCGTAGCTGTTTGGCAAGACCGAGAATTCTACGAACCGTCTGGCGTTCCTGCGCATCGCCCCTGGCCTGTTTTATTCGGCCCGGGGCGTTTTTTTTTGCCTGTGGAACCTCTGTGGCGGACGGCTAGTCTTTGATGTAACCCTTCAGGAGAGACTCGCATGGACTTTATTCGCATCATCATCGCCATTCTTCTGCCACCGCTGGGCGTGTTTCTGCAGGTGGGGTTTGGCGGGGCGTTCTGGCTGAATATTCTGCTGACCTTGCTGGGTTACATTCCCGGGATCGTGCACGCGGTGTACATCATCGCCAAACGGTGAGGTTTTCTGGGGCTGCTTCGCAGCCCATCGCGACACAAGGCCGCTCCCACAAATGTCCTGCGGACGCCGATTAATGTGGGAGCGGCCTTGTGTCGCGATGGGCCGCAAAGCGGCCCCAAAATCTCAGGTCTCCAACACCCGGCAATAAAACTTCCACTCCTCTTCCAACGCATGCGCCAGGTTATCCGCTTTGCGGAACCCATGCCGCTCCCCCGCATAGAAGTGCCCTTCAGCCTCGATCCCGTTGGCCTGTAACGCCGCCAGCATGGCGCGGGTCTGCTCTGGCACCACCACAGCATCCAGCTCACCCTGGAAGAAAATCACCGGCACCTTGATCTGCCCTGCATGCAGCAGCGGCGTGCGCTGGCGATAGCGTTCGGCATCCTGCTGCGGGTCGCCGATCAGCCAGTCCAGGTAATCCCCTTCGAACTTGTGGGTGGCACGGCCCAGGGCAACCGGGTCGCTGACCCCGTACAGGCTGGCGCCGGCGCGGAACACGTCACGGAACGCCAAGGCGCACAAGGTGGTGTAGCCACCGGCGCTACCGCCGCGGATGAACGCCTTGTGCTTGTCGACCAGGCCTTGGGCAGCCAGGTATTCGACCGCCGCGCAGGCATCGGCCACATCGCTCTCGCCCCAGCGCAGGTGCAATGCCTGGCGGTATTCCCGGCCATAGCCGGTGCTGCCCCGGTAGTTCAGGTCGGCCACGGCAAAGCCGCGTTGGGTCCAGTACTGGATGCGTGGGTCCAGCACGGGATAGCAGGCAGACGTCGGCCCGCCGTGGATGAACACCACCAGCGGTGCGGCGCTTTGCGCCTGCGCTGGCGGGTAGAAGAAACCATGGGCCTGCTCGCCGTCACTGCCATAGTGGATCGACTGCGGCAGGCTGATCTGGGCTGCCGGCAGCACCTCGGCACCACCGGCCAGCACGCGGACCTCGTGGTTGCGGCGGTCGATGGCAATCACTGCCGGCGGGCTGATGGGCGAGGCGGCAATGGCATACAGGTTTTCGCTGTCCATGGCCAGGCTGCGAAAGCGTGTGTAGGCACTGGCGTAACGCGCCATTCGGCCATCTTCATGACGCAGCCCCAGTTGCCCGAAGCCATCTTTGAACCAGCTGGCCAGGTAGCTTTGCGGCCCCAGCGCCAACCAGGTGCAGGTGCCTAGTTGCCAAGGCGCAGCGGCGTGGTCCGCAGGCCCGGCAGGCAACGCCTGCCAGTGGCCATCGACTTCGCCCCATGGCTGCCAGAAGCCATTGCGGTCGGACAGGCAGTAGAGACGGCCTTCTTCATCGAAGCGCGGCTGTTGCAGCGATTCATCATCGCTGGCCACGCACTGCGCGGGCCCCCAGTGGCCACTGCTGTCGCGTACGCGGCACATCAATCGGGTGAGGGTCCAGGGTTGTGCCGGGCGGTCCCATTCCACCCATGCCAGGCGTTGGCCATCGGCACTCACAGTGGGTGAGGCATAGAAATCGGCCCCCTCGGCGAGCACCTCGCGGCTGCTTTCAGTCAACGCGACCAGGCGATGCTCCACCTGCTCGGCATGGCGTTCCTCGACGGCCAGCACCTGGCCATCGTGCCACTGCACATCGCCGTAGCGGCAGCGGGCATCCTGGGTAAGCGCACGCGGTGGCACATCGTCCAGCGGCTGGGTGTAGACCTGCTGGTCCTTTTCGTTGACGAACACCAGCCCGTCGCCACCCAGGCAAAAGCTGCCACCGCCATATTCGTAGACCCGGCTGCGCACGCTGAAACCATCCGGGGTCAGGCAGCGGGCCTGGTGGTACAGCCAGTGCCAGATACGGCAAGCACCGTCGGCGGGGCGAAATTCGACCCAGAACAGCCCGTCGGCACTGACCTTGAGTTCGGCGAAGTCGGTACCGGCAGCAACGGCCTGGGCCGCGCTGAATTCAGCCGCGGGCGATGACACGGGAGTTTCGATCATTGCGGAAGGTCATCTGTTCAATGGCGAGCTGGGCGGTTTCCGCCTCCTCGCGGGCCTTGAGGATGATGCCGTGCTCGGCCGACTTGGCGCACACCGGGTCGGCGTTGCTGGCATCGCCGGTCAGCATGAAGGCCTGGCAGCGACAGCCGCCGAAGTCCTTTTCTTTTTCGTCACACGAGCGGCACGGTTCGCGCATCCACTCATAACCACGGAAGCGGTTGAAGCCAAACGACTCATACCAGATATGGTGCAGGTCGTGGTCGCGTACATTGGGGAACTTCACGGGCAGCTGGCGGGCGCCGTGGCAGGGCAGCGCGGTGCCGTCCGGGGTAATGGTGAGGAACAGGTTGCCCCAGCCATTCATGCAGGCCTTGGGGCGCTCTTCGTAGTAGTCCGGGGTGACGAAGATCAGCTTGCACGGGTTGCCCTCGGCCTTGAGCTTTTCCCGGTACTCGTTGGTGATGCGCTCGGCCCGCTCCAGTTGCTCGCGGGTTGGCAGCAGCCCCAGGCGGTTGAGGTGCGCCCAGCCGTAGAACTGGCAGGTGGCAAGCTCGACGAAGTCGGCTTCCAGGGCAATGCACAGCTCGATGATGCGGTCGGTCTTGTCGATGTTGTGCCGATGGGTGACGAAGTTGAGCACCATCGGGTAGCCGTGGGCCTTTACCGCACGGGCCATCTCCAGCTTTTGCGCAAAGGCCTTCTTCGAGCCGGCAAGCAGGTTGTTGACCTGCTCGTCGCTGGCCTGGAAGCTGATCTGGATATGGTCCAGGCCGGCCTTCTTGAAATCGGCGATGCGCGCTTCGGTCAGGCCGATGCCCGAGGTGATCAGGTTGGTGTAGTACCCCAGCCGGCGGGCTTCGCCGATCAGCTCGGCAAGGTCCTGGCGCACCAGCGGTTCACCGCCGGAAAAGCCGATTTGCGCGGCGCCCATTTCCCGCGCTTCGGCCATCACCTTGAACCACTGTTCGGTGCTCAGCTCCTGGCCCTGGGCGGCAAAGTCCAGCGGGTTGGAGCAGTACGGGCACTGCAGCGGGCAGCGGTAGGTGAGCTCGGCCAGCAGCCACAGCGGCAGCCCGACCTCGGGCGTAGGCGGCAACTCAGGCGAGGACGATCCAGTGTTCGGCACGGGCCACCTCCATGAACTGCTCGATGTCATCGGCCACTTCCGGGACATCGGGGAATTGCTGTTCGAGTTCGCTGATGATGGCTGCCACGTCACGCTGGCCGTCGATCAGGCCACCGATCAGGCTGGCGCTTTCGTTGAGCTTGATCATGCCCTCGGGGTACAGCAACACATGGCCCTTTTGTGCCGGCTCGTACTGGAAGCGGTAGCCGGGGCGCCAGCTCGGCACCTGATTGCGATCCAGACTCATAGGGTGATCCCCTTGTGCCACACCCGGTCCTGGGTGACGGAGTGATAAGGCGGGCGGTTCAACTCGTAGGCCATGCTCATGGCGTCGAGCATGCTCCAGAGGATATCCAGCTTGAACTGAAGTATCTCCAGCATACGCTCCTGGCCCGCGCGGGTGGTGTAGTGCTGCAGGGTAATCGCCAGGCCGTGCTCCACGTCACGCCGGGCCTGGCCCAGACGGGTGCGGAAGTACTCGTAGCCGGCCGGGTCGATCCACGGGTAGTGCTGTGGCCAGCTGTCCAGCCGCGACTGGTGGATTTGCGGGGCGAACAGTTCGGTCAGCGAGCTGCTGGCCGCTTCCTGCCAGCTGGCGCGGCGGGCGAAGTTGACGTAGGCGTCCACGGCAAAGCGTACGCCGGGCAGTACCAGCTCCTGGGAGCGCAACTGGTCCGGGTCGAGGCCGACGGCCTGGCCCAGGCGCAGCCAGGCTTCGATGCCACCGTCCTCGCCAGGTGCGCCGTCGTGGTCGAGCAGGCGCTGGATCCATTCGCGGCGTACTTCGCGGTCCGGGCAGTTGGCCAGGATCGCGGCATCCTTCATCGGGATGTTGACCTGGTAGTAGAAGCGGTTGGCTACCCAGCCCTGGATCTGCTCGCGGGTGGCGCGCCCCTGGTACATCGCCACGTGGTACGGGTGATGGATGTGGTAATAGGCGCCCTTGGCGCGCAGGGCCTGCTCGAATTCGGCAGGGGACATTGGCAGTGCGTCGCTCATTCGGCTGGCTCCTGTAAAGCTGAGTCTCGGCTCGATCCCTGTGGGAGCGGGTTTACCCGCGAATGCGTCGGTAGATCCACAATCGTATTCGCGGGTGAACCCGCTCCCACAGGGCTGCTGTGTTGCTTGTGCGGTCTCGGTTTTACAACTCGATGCTCATGCCATCGAAGGCAACTTCGACGCCCCGGCGCAGGACTTCGGCGCGCTCGGGTGAGTCTTCGTCGAGAATCGGGTTGGTGTTGTTGATGTGGATAAGTACCTTGCGCTGGCGCGGGAAGCCGTCGAGCACTTCCAGCATGCCGCCAGGGCCGTTCTGGGCCAGGTGACCCATCTCGCGGCCGGTGCGGGTGCCCACGCCACGGCGCTGCATCTCGTCGTCTTCCCACAGGGTGCCGTCCACCAGCAGGCAGTCGGCACCGTGCATCATCGCCAGCAGCTTTTCGTCTACCTGCCCCAGGCCCGGTGCGTAGAACAGCTTGCCGCCGGTGCGGGTGTCTTCGACCATCAAACCCAAGTTATCGCCCGGGTGCGGGTCGAAGCGGTGCGGGGAGTAGGGCGGCGCGGCGCTGCGCAGCGGGAACGGGGTGAACTTGAGGTTTGGGCAGGCGTCGATCACGAAGCTGCCTTCCAGCTCGATGCGGTTCCACTGCAGGCCACCGTTCCAGTGGCTGAGCATGTTGAACAGCGGGAAACCGGTGGTCAGGTCCTGGTGGACCATGTCGGTGCACCATACCTGGTGCGGGCAGCCCTCACGCAGGCTGAGCAGGCCGGTGGTGTGGTCGATCTGGCTGTCCAGCAGGACGATGGCGTTGATGCCGGTGTCGCGCAGGGCACGGGCGGGCTGCATCGGTGCAAAGGCCTGGAGCTGGGCGCGGATGTCGGGCGAGGCATTGCACAGCACCCAGTGCACGCCGTCGTCGGACAGGGCGATGGACGATTGGGTGCGCGCCGTGGCCCGCAGGGTGCCGTCACGGTAGCCCTTGCAGTTGACGCAGTTGCAGTTCCACTGCGGGAACCCGCCACCGGCGGCGGAGCCGAGAACCTGGATGTACATGGCCACTCTCTATGCAGAAAACCGTGTCGTAAAAACGAAAACGCCCCGGCGGGCCGAGGCGTTGAGGCGCAAGCCTGGCTTAGCGGCTTGCGAAGTACATGGTGACTTCGAAACCGATACGCAGGTCAGTGTAAGCAGGTTTGGTCCACATGGAATTACTCCTTCCGAATGAGGGTTGGGTTGCTCAGCTACTACTTGGGTACCGCCATGGGCCGGCAGTTCCCTGAAACTGGGATTGCGCTATCTTACAAGAAAAATTTGTACCGAAAGGTTAATTATTCGAAAAGCGCCGTTGCAATTGGCGTAACAATCGCGAGGTTGGTCACTGCCATTCAAGGGCTGGCGCGGCAGCGTTGGCCAAGCAGAGCCAAGGGCAATCCTTGTCGAGCAGGGTGCCCAGCAGTTGGTCCAGATCCGTCTGCCGCGTCTTCAAGATAGCCCTGCGCAGCTCATCCAGCGTGCCGGGTTGTGTAGCCAGGTGTGTCTGCCATGCCCATTCAGCCACGTCCGCGTTGGCCATGGCGGGCTCGTCGAATTGCTCGGCCAACGCCACGCGAGCGTCCGGATCCAGCGTGATGCCTTGCCTCAGCAGGGTGAGCAGGTGGTCGAGGATCTGCGCTTGACGGGTTTGTGGCGACTGCACCCCGAACAACAGGCCGCCGACACCCTCGACCTGACGAAAGGTACTGAACACCGCGTAGCCGAGTTGCAGCTCTACCCGCAGCCGTTGGTAAACCGGCCCTTGCAACAGTTGCGCGAGCAGGCGCCCGGCGGCTTCGCTGGCCGCAGGTAGCGGGCAGAACAGCAGCAAGGCGTGTTCACTGCCGGGTACTTCGGCGTGCTGCCAACAGTGGTTGACCCATATGGGTGGGGGGCCAGGCAACGAGCCTTGCCCAGGGCAGTGCTGCAACGCAGTCCCCAAGGCGGCCAAAGCAGCATCGTCGAAACCCGTGGCAAGGCCATGCCAGTGGGCGTGCTGCCAGAGGCTGTCGAGTTGCGACTGCGTCGGCATGCCGGCTGGCGGACTTGTGGGGTGGGCGCCCAGTACCGCGTCGGGCAGTTGCTTGAGCAAAGCCCTGATGGGGATCAGTGGCGGTGGCGTCGCCGTGCTGGGCTGCCAGCAACTGGCTGCCGGCTTGAGCATCAGGGCCAAGGCCTGCTCCACTGCCCGCAGCACTGCTGCCGGTTGCCCGGCGCAGCGCAATTGCCAGTATTCGCCAACGCCACTGAACAGCAGTTGCACCGACGCGCGTTCGCAGCGCTCCTGCAGTGGGGCGAGCGCCTGTTCCTGCACGCGCTGCAAGCGCTGGCGCAAGGGCGAAGGCACATGCCAGCGCAGATAAAGCGCGGCGTACTGACGGGTACCAGGCAGCAGGTCGCTGGTCTTCAGGGCCGCCGGTAGAGGTTGCGCCGAGGCAAGGGGCAAATCAGCCATGAGCAAGGGGTCGACGGGGGGCAGTTGCCATTGCCCATGCACGTGGCCCGGCAGGCCTTTCAGCAGTGCGCCCAGGGCCTGCACACCTTGCGCATCCAGCTTGGCGAACGGCTGGCCCGTGCTGTCCCGGCGAGCCAGCTCAAGCGCGCCGGCGCTGCGTTCGCGGCTGCGCTGCAGCAGGCCGAATGCGTGGTTCATCTGCTCAAGGTCAGCTTGGCGGATGAAGCTGAACCAACCTTGCAGCAGGGCATCTGCTTCGTCCGGGTTGGCGCTTGCGCTGAGCTGCAGGTCGATGTGCCAAAGTAACTGCCCGGCGAAGCTGTACAGCCTCTCGGCCTTGAAGCTTTGCAGCCAGCCGCGTTGGCGCAGCACATGCAGCCAGGTACCCGGGCGGTTGTCGCCCAGGCAACTGATCAGTAATTCCAGGGCCTGCTCGGCACCTGCCGGGAGCTTTTCATGGGTGAACACCAGGCGCGCGTTCGGTGGCGACAGTGGCGGCGGCAGCGTTTGTGGTGCCTGCGTGCCTGGTGCGAACAGGCTGGCATGCTGCCTGCCCAGCTGTTCCAGTTCATCCAGTGACTGTGGGCCACACAGGCTCAGGGTCATCTGGCCGCCCTGGTAATAGCGTTGGTGGAAACCTTCGAGGGCTTGCTGAAAGGCAGGATTCTGCAAGGCCAGGGTGTGCCGGTTACCGGCGTGAAAAGCCCCTAGCGGATGGCCCGGCGACACCGATTGCAGCAAGGCGAACTGCTGCTGAGCCTGCGGGTTGCGCGACCAGGCGATGAACTCGGCGTGGATCACTTCGCGTTCGCGGCGTTGGCGCTCGATGCCCAGGTCCGGTTCGGCCAGCATCTGGCACAGGCGCTCAAGGCCCCCGGCCAAGGCATTGGTCGGCACTTCCAAGAAAAAATCGGTGGCGCGTTCCCGGGTGCTGGCGTTGACCTGGCCACCGAGGGCCTGGACGTAGCGCATCAGGCCGTCGTTCAGGGGGAACCGCGCGGTGCCTAGGAAGAAAAGGTGTTCGAGGAAGTGGGCCAGGCCGGGCCACTTGGCGGGAGCGTCATGGCTGCCCGCGTACACCCGCAATGCGGCGGCCGAGCGCTTCAGGCGCGGGGCGTGGCGCAGGGTCAGCTGCAGGCCGTTGGCGAGGGTGAGGTGGCGGGTGGCGTCAGGCATGGGGGCTCCGGTAACTGCTGTCCATGCTAACCCATTTGTTTGCAGGCCCGGCCCCATCGCCGGCAAGCCAGCTCCCACAGGATCACCACATATCTGAAAAACTGTGGGGTACCTGTGGGAACTGGATCACCACAGATCTGAAAACTCTGGGGTACCTGGGGGGGCTGGATCACCACAGATTTGAAGACTGTAGAGTACCTGTGGGAGCTGGCTTGCCGGCGATTGGGCCGCACCGCGGCCCCTGTCAGCCCTTACGCAGGTGCAGTTCCTGGCGCAGGTCTGTCAGGTAAGGAAATGCCTCCCGCCCCTGCACCACCTGTTCATGCTCCAGCTCCGCCAGCAGCAGGCATTCATCCCGCCCACCCATGGCCAGCAAGCTGCCATCCGGGCCGATGATGCTGCTCTGCCCGCAATACTGGATCTCGTCTTCCGAGCCGCAATAATTGGCATACACCAGGTAGCACTGGTTTTCCTGCGCCCGCGCCCTCACGGTCACCTGGCAGACGAAGTCGTACGGGGCCATGTTCGCCGTCGGCACCAGGATCAGTTCGGCACCACCCAGCGCCAGGCGTCGGGCGTTCTCCGGGAACTCGATGTCGTAACAGATCAGCAGGCCGACTTTCCAGCCGTCCAGTTCCACCACCGGGAAGTGGTCTGGGCCGGCGCTGAACATCGCGCGGTCCAGCTCACCGAACAGGTGAGTCTTGCGGTAGTTGCACAGGCTGCGCCCGTGCGCGTCGATCAACTGCACACTGTTGTAGATCGCCCCATCATCACCACGCTCGGGGTAGCCATAGACGATCGCGATGCGGTGCGCCTGGGCTATTTCCACCACGTCCATCGCCGCCGGGCCATCGTCGGCTTCGGCCAGCCGCTCGACCTGGGCCAGGCCGATGTTGTAGCCGGTCAGGAACATTTCCGGGCACACCAGCAGCTGAGCGCCGCGTTCGGCTGCCAGCTGCGCCTGGTGGCGCAGCCGTTGCAGGTTGCCGGGCACGTCCAATGGCTGGGGGGCGCCCTGGAACAGAGCAATGCGCATGGTGCCTCCTTGTATCAGTCTGCCAGGGCGATCGGGCCGATCTCGTCAAACACATCGCCCGGGCCGGGGTTGTCCGGGTGGGTCTGGCCACCGAAGTGGTTCATGATACCCCACACCGCATTCAGCGACGTCTGCACCGCGCCTTCCACCCACGCCGGGGTCCACGACACGTCGTCACCGGCGATGAACATGCCGCGCTGCTCGGCAGGCATGTCCTGCTGCATGAAGTGCGCGTACATGCGCTGGTTATAGCGGTAGTGGCCCGGCAGTGCGCCCTTGAAGGCGCCGAGGAAGTGCGGGTCGGCCTCCCAGGAAATGGTGATCGGGTCGCCGATGATGTGCCCGGCGATATCGGTCTTGGGGTAGATCTTCTTCAGCGCATCCAAGGCCAGCTGCACGCGCTTTTCCACCGGGTGCGGCAGCATCTTCAGCGCGTCGCTCATCCAGGCGTAGGACAGGCAGATCACCCCCGGCTTGTCGTCGCCGTTGTCGAACAGGTAGGTGCCGCGGGTGAGGCGGTCGGTGAGGGTCATGCTCATCAGGTCGCGGCCGGTTTGCGGGTCTTTGTCCTTCCAGAACGGCCGGTCGACCATGACGAATGTCTTCGACGACTGCATGTAGCGGGTGCGGTCCAGGGCCATCCACATTTTTTGCGAGAACAGCGATTCCTCGCAGTCTATCTGGGTGGTCAGCAGCCAGGTCTGGCAGGTGGCGAGCACGGCGCCGTAGTGCCGGGTGTCGCCCCAGTTGTCGGTGACCGCCAGGCGGCCATCGGCAGCACGCGCAATGCGCTTGACCCCGGTGCGCGGCGCGCCGCCATGCAGGCCGCTCAGGCTGGTGCCCTCCGGCCAGTGGGCGCAGCGCTCCGGCACATGGCGCCAGATACCTTGCGGCACCTGCTCCACACCGCCGACGACCAGGTGCTGGTGGTCGTCGCAGTTGGTCATCACCACGCGGAAGATTTCCAGCATCGAGTTGGGGAAGTCCGAGTCCCATCCGCCGGTGCCAAAGCCGACCTGGCCGAACACTTCGCGGTGCTGGAAGCTCAGTTTGGCGAACGAGCGCGAGGTGGCCACGAAGTCGTAGAAGGTGCGGTCATCCCACAGGGGCACCAGCTTGTTCCACAGTTCTTTCAGGCGCGGTACATCGCGGTCGCGGATGGCTTGCTGGATGTCGGCAAACTGGGCGCCACTTTCCAGCGCATCGGCCCAGGCGTCGGCGACTTCGTGGAACAGCGTGGGCAGGTCGGAGGTTTTTTCCGCGTAATAGGTCTGGCCTTCCAGGTCGATCACCGTGCTGCCCGAGGCCGGGGTCAGCGGGTTGGGGAAGGGCTTGGTCTCCAGGCCCAGCTTATCCACATAGTGATAGAACGCAGTGGACGACACAGGGAAACGCATGCCGCCGAGTTCGGCGATGATCCCGTCGGTGCCATTGAAAGCCTGCGAACGCAGCCGGCCACCCAGCTTGGACGCCTCGTACACCACCGGCTTCAAGCCCAGCTTCATCAGCTCGTAAGCCGCCACCAGTCCGGCGATACCGGCACCCACGATGGCCACTTCTTCACCCTGGCGATCTGCTGGAATGCTGCCCAGGCCTGCGGGGTGTTCCAGCCAGTCGTCGAAGGCGAAGGGGAAGTCCGGGCCAAAGATGGTGATGGGCTGCTTGCCGTCGGCGGGGTGGCGGTTTTTCTTGTTCATGAAGTGACCTTGCCAGAGAGGCTGCGCAGGGAGCGGAGCCTGAGTATAGGAGATGCCTGGCGGTCATTTTAGGGAGTAGGGCGTTCGTAATTAAGGTTCAGACTGGTGTCTGAATGTAGCTTATGTCGTCATATTTACTAGTAGAAGATCAATTATGACGAGTAATGACAGAGGTGCCACGTGTTCCAATCAGATTGGCTGACCGCGATCCACCTTGCTGCTGAGAATGATCGACGTGGTGGTCTTCTCCACCCCGTCGACACTGCCGATCTGGTCGAGCAGCTGGTCCAGTTGTTCGGGCGAGTCTGTACGCAGCCAGGCCACATAGTCGAATTCGCCGCTTACCGCACACAGCTGCTGCACCTGGCCCATGGCACTCAGGCGACGTACCACTTCCTTCCCGGAGCGCGGCTGCACCTTGATCCCCACGTACGCTTGCAGCCCGCCACCTATCACACTCTGACCCAAGCGCACGCCATAGCCTGAGATGACCTTGTTCTTCTCCAGCCGTTCCAGGCGCGAGTTGACGGTGGTACGGGCGATGCCCAGCTGGCGCGCGAGGGTGGCGACGCTTTCGCGGGCGTTGATTTGCAGCAGGGCGATCAGCTGGCGATCGATTTCATCCAGCGTGATGGAGCGGGAATCCGACATGGCGAGTCTCTACGGTTGGCCTGCTAGCCTAGCCAGCGAGTGCCAATCAGGGCAAGGCCCGGGCATAGCTGAACAATCCGACGCGCTCCTACAACGGCATGGGCGCCAACAGTTGCATCGTTGCCGACCGCATCGACATTGGCGACGACGTGGTGATTGGCGCCATGGCGCTGGTTACGCGGGATATTCCGGCTGGCATGACGTTCTACAACCTGCGGCAGGTCGAGATGCGGCCTGTCAGAAGGTCATCTTGACCTGCAAACCCGCCGCCAGCGCATTGCCTCTTTGTTTGCCAAAGAAAGCCCCTGGCTCGATGTAGTACTGAAGGTCGGGGCGCAGCAGCAGCCACGGTGTTACTTGTGCACCGTAGTTGAGTTCCAGCACTTGCTCTGCGCTGTCGAGGCCGGCAACTACGGCAAAGTCTTCTTTGGGGGCAGCAGCTTCCTGCGCATCCCGCGTACGTGGATTGATGACGGCGCGGCCATAGCCGAAAGAAATGGTGTCATGCGGGCGGCTGGCAAACGGCTTCTGTTTGACCAGGCCCAGCGAGTACCAGCGGCGCATTGGCGAGGTTGCGGCATTACTGGTGGCGGCTTGCCCGAACAACCTCAGGACACTGGCCGGGTCCTGTTCATCACGCCAGATTGCCTGGTCGACCAGCAGGTAAGCGCCGGTGCGGCTGCTGCTTTTGCCAGTGCCGCCAATCCTGGGGTAGTCGGATGTGTCGTAGTACCAGCCAACTTTGTACTGGCCATCGAGAAATGCACGGTTATTGAAGATCGCCTCCAGTGGCAGGATCGCGCCCGTGGTGCCGTTGCTGGGCATGGCGAACGCTTTGGAGACGCGAGCGTTGTAATCCGGGTTTACCTGGAACAATGCCGTTTGCAGCGTTAGCGACGGGTTTACGTCATAGCGCAACTCGCCACCCCAGTGTGCTGTCGGGTAGTTGCCCCAGCCACTGCCGCTGGACATGGTAAGCGGATGTGCACAAAAACCGGCACTGACAAAGTTGGCCAGGATCGGCATGCCGCCGAACTCGGTACCCATGACCATGTAGCCGACTTTGGCGGACAGGTCGGGCGAAAAGAGATTGCGCTGGTAACTCAGTTCCGTCAGCCGGGTGTATTCGCCCCCGTATATTTCTTGCGCGGACATGCGATTGCCAATCAGGTCTTCCGTGGCGCTATGGCCGCGGCGATCGTTGATCAGCAATTGCACGCGTCCGGCATCTGGAATGTCGAGCAGTTTGCTCAAGTCGAACTGAGCGCCCAAACGTATCTGTTGTGCATAGCGGGTACCGCGCTTGATGCCGCCATGCAGGTTGGAAAGGGTTTCCGAGGTGTAGTCGCCCGTCAGCTTTATGCCCTGGTCTGCCAGCTTCTGGCGCTGCCCACCCCAGTTGCCGGTGAGTGTAGGTTGGGTCATCAGGCTGGCAGTATCGGCCAGTGCGCAGGACACAGGCAGAAGGCAGAGAGACAAACCGCTGCACAGGCTGCTGGTCAGCGCGGCGCGGAAGGGTAATGACATTTTGGGCGGGCTCCCTTGCTTGAGAAATGGTTGAGCGGTTCAGGCGTTTGCGTGATGGGCCATTGGCAGAAAAAAATCCCCGCGAGCGGGGATTTTTCGTCATGCAACGAGCCGTTACGGCTTGATGCTGTCAGGCAGGGCGTAGGCGATGATGTAATCGCCCACATCTGGCGAATGGCTCATGCCGCCCGCAGAGATCACCACATACTGCTTGCCGGTGGCGGGGGACTTGTAGATCAGCGGTGCTGCTACGGCACCTACTGGCAAGCGGGCCTTCCACACTTCCTTGCCGGTGGCCGAATCGAGGGCGCGCAGGTAGTAATCCTGGGTGCCAGCGAAGAACACCAAGCCCGATGCAGTCGAGGTTGGGCCGCCAAGTGTCGGCATACCCAGCGGGATCTGCATGTGTGTCTTGATCCCGAGGGGCCCGGTATCCTGAACCGTGCCCAGTGGCACCTGCCACACCAGCTTCTGGGTATTGAGGTCAATGGCGCTCATGCTGCCAAAGGGTGGTGTATTGCAAGGTACGCCCAGCGGAGACTGGAGGATGTCGATTTTCACACCGCCGTAGATACCCGCGACCTGTGGGCGGATAGTGCCCATGAAGCCAGGTACCTCATCGGTCGACACTTTGTATTTGCGGGTGTTTTCCTTGGTCACCAACGACATGCGCAGCGGCATGCGCATGTCATTGACGAACATCATGCCGGTGTTTTCATCAATCGAAATGCCACCCCAGTTCATGCCACCCAACAGCCCGGGCCATTCGATGTACGGCTTTTCAGTAGGCGGCGTGAACGGGCCGACGTACACCGAGTCCTTGAACATGATGCGGCAGTAGAGCTGGTCGAACGTGGATACGCCCCACATCGACTGTTCTGTCAGAGGGTCTGCGCCAATTACTGGCATGCCAGTCGAATAAGGTTGGGTCGGTGACAGGTGCTCGCCTTCTGCGGCCGGTGAAGTCGGAACAGGGCGCTCCTGCACTTCAGTGACTGGCTCGCCAGTGCGGCGGTCCAGCACGAAGATATGGCCGGTCTTGGTGGTCTGGATCAGCACCGGGGTCTTCACCCCTTGTGCGTTCTTCATCTCGTAAAGCACGGGTTGCGAAGGCAGGTCGTAGTCCCAGACATCATGATGGACGGTCTGGTAAACCCACTTGGCCTTACCTGTCGAAGCGTCGACCGCGACAATGGCTGTACCGAACTTTTCTTTTACCTGGTTGCGGTCGCCGCCCCAATAGTCAGGTGGGCCATTACCGGTGGGCAGGTAGACCAGGTTCAGTTCCTTGTCGTAGGTGGGAATGGTCCATACGTTTGGTGTTTCAAGCGCGAACTGATGGTCAGCCGCGGCTGTGTCCGCGCCATCGGGGGCACCGACATCCCAGGCCCATACCAGCGCACCGGTCAGCACATCGAATGCGCGCACGGCACCGGAAGGCTCGCCGGCAACGATGTCACGCACCCAACCACCCACCACCGTGAGGTGGCCCATGACTACCGGCAGAGAGGTAGGGTGGTAGCGCTTGCTGTTTTCCGTTGGCCCCATGCCTTTCTTGAGATCAACGTAACCGGCCTCGCCGAAGTTGGGGCACAGGGTGCCGGTGTGTGCATCCAGGGCAAACAGCCGGGCATCGACCGACGACACCAGGATGCGCTGGCGGCATTGCTGCTCGCTGGCGTGAGAGGCTTTTACCTCGGCGCTCAGGCTGTTGTCGCTATCAATGTCGTAATAGCCCACGCCACGGCAAGTTACGTGCTCTGCGCTTTTGGCGTGAGGGTCGAACTTCCAGAGGGGTTTGCCGCTATCGCCATCAAGCGCAGTGATCAGGTTTTCCGGTGTACACGAGTACAGGACGTTGCCGATCTGCAAAGGCGTGTTCTCGTCGACACCAGCACCTGCACCCGTGGTTCTGCGGCCGGTGCGGTAGGTCCAGGCAACTTGCAGGTCCTTCACGTTTTCCGGGGTGATTTGGGTGTAGGGGGCAAAGCGGGTCCCCGAGGCGTTACGCCCGAAGAACTCCCAGTTTTCCGGGGCTGTGGAGATTGCCGCCTTTGGCTGGCTGGCTGCTGCGATCGGGTTCGAAATGCCGCCATGCGGGAAGAAGGCAGCGACGAACGTGGCGATCAATGCCAGAAACACGGCAAAGCCGCAGCGATTGGCAGCTCGGCGTTTGGCCGACGCGGTGTTGGGCAGCGCAGCACCCACCCACAGGCTCAGGGTCAGGATGATGGCCGGAACGACCAGGCGGGGCAGCAGTTGCCAATAGCTGAACTGGCCCACCTCGTAAAATGCCCAGGCGCAGGTAGCAAGGAATATCAGGACGGAAATTACAATGCTGATGCGCTTGCGCAGGAATACCAGTAAGGCCAGCACAGCGTAGGCAAGTCCCGCTAGCAAGTAGTAACTTGAACCGCCCAGTGCCAGAAGTTTGGAGCCGCCGTAAATCAATGCCACCGCTACACCCATTACAAGTAGCGAAAAAAGCAGTCGCGCGGCATTGCTTAACGAGCGCCTCCCGGCGTTGGAACAATTGTCATCCGTCATAGTTGTGTAAGCTCAGTTGGTGAGTACATGGCTGTTCCCTCAGGGTGCGAGCAAGCAGGCCAGGAAGTAGGCCGTTTTCAGTTGTTGCAGGTGGTGCGTACTAGAACGCGGTGCACGCTTGCGCCAAAGGCAAAGTTCGCCATGGACGTCAGTGCGATTGAAGGCATGCCAATGATCCTGGCTGCAGGTAAGCACGGTGGTGTTCCGTGGTGGTTTAAAACAAAGTTTGACGAGGCGTTCGATACCCGATGCCGGGTAGAGCATGTTGGCGTTGTTTTTAGTTTAAAGCGCTGTACGGACCGGATAAATCAAGCAGGCTGGAAAAGAGTATTTTTGAATTGGTAACAATTTGTGTGGGCCGCTGCTGTCGCCCTCGGCGCGCGGATGCCGGAATGGATTTTCGCCAAGCTGCTTCACCGGCAGTTTTTGCAGGGAGCACTTAGTGAGAGTGGCGTGGTCTTGGAGAGCCTTGGAGGCAAGACGCGAGAACGAAAAAGCCGCGCATTTGCGCGGCTTTCGTATTTGGTGGGCCCACACGGACTTGAACCGTGGACCAAAGGATTATGAGTCCTCTGCTCTAACCAACTGAGCTATAGGCCCTCAGTAAGTGGCCGGATTATAACGAGGGTTTCGCACCTGTGCCATCTGAAAGATCCGATAGTGCTATGCGAAGAAACGTTGCGGCGAACTCGCCTGGCGGCAGCGGCAGGCTGACGATGTAGCCCTGGATCTGCTCGCAGCCCTCGGCCGCCAGGAAGCGTTGCTGAGCCTGGTTTTCCACGCCCTCGGCAATGATGGTCAGTTGCATGCTGCGGCCCAGGGCAATGATCGCACGGGCGATGGCGGCGTCGTGGGGGTCGTCGGGCAGGCCGCGGATGAACGACTTGTCGATCTTGAGAATGTCCAGCGGCAGGCGCTTGAGATAGCTGAGCGATGAATAGCCGGTGCCAAAGTCGTCGATGGCCAGCTGCACGCCCAGTTTTTTCAGCTGGTACAGCACGGCCAGTGCTTCTTCCGCCTGGCTCATGATGAAGTTTTCGGTGATCTCCAGTTGCAGGTCACCCGCCTTGAGCTGGTAGTGCTTGAGCAACTGTTCGATGCGCCGGGCCAGGTGTGGCTGGCGTAGCTGGGCGCCGGCGAGGTTGATCGACAATGGGCCGAAGGGTTCGTAGTGCTGCTTCCAGGCCTGCATCTGCCGGCAGGCTTGTTCCAGTACCCAGTCGCCGAGCTGGAGGATGGTGCCGTTCTCCTCCGCCAGGTGGATAAAGTGCTCCGGAGGCACTTCACCAAAGGTCGGGTGGCTCCACCGGATCAGCGCCTCTGCGCCGACCAGGCTCTGCGTCTTGAGGCTGAGCTTGGGCTGGAAGCACAGGCTCATTTCGTTGCGTTCGACGGCACGGCGCAGCTCGTGCTCCAGGGCGATGCGCTCGCTGGCCTGGGCGGTCAGGTCGCGGGTGTAGGCTTCAACGCGGTTGCGGCCCTTGGCTTTGGAGCGGTACATGGCAGCGTCGGCGTTGCGGATCAGCGTGGCCACGTCGGTGCCGTCCTGCGGATACAGGCTGATGCCGATGCTGGCGCTGGTGAAGAACTCGTGCTCACCAGCCTGGAACGGGGCGACAAAGCAGGCCAGCAGCTTGTTGGCGATGGTGCTGGCGTCACTGGGCTTGTGCAGGCCGGGCAGCAGGATGATGAACTCGTCGCCGCCCAGGCGGGCCACGGTGTCGACGTCCCGCACCTGTTCTTTCAGGCGCTGGGCGATGCCTTTGAGCAGCAGGTCGCCGACCGGGTGGCCAAGGCTGTCGTTGATGTGCTTGAAGCGGTCGAGGTCAAGGAACAGCACCGCGCCCTGGCGGTTGGACACCTGGGCGCAAGTGAGCACGGCCTGCAGGCGGTTCTCGAACAAGGCACGGTTCGGCAGGCCGGTCAGCGGGTCGTGGTGGGCCTGGTAGTCGAGCTTGGCCTGGGCGTGCTTGAGGCTGGAAATATCGGCGAACACGGCAACGAAGTGGGTGATCTCGCGTTCGTTGTTGCGCACCGCACTGATGGTCAGCCAGCTGGGGTACAGTTCGCCGTTCTTGCGCTTGTTGTAGATCTCACCTTGCCAGTGGCCCTCGGCAGTAAGCTGGTGCCACATGGCGGCATAGAAGGCGCTGTCGTGCTGGCCGGAGGCGAGCAGGCGCGGGGTCTGGCCGAGGGCTTCGATCTCGCTGTAGCCGGTTATTTCGCTGAAGGCGCGGTTGACGGCACTGATGCGTTGGTCGATGTCGGTGATCAGCACGCCTTCGGCAGTGTTCTCGAACACGGTGGCGGCCAGCTGCAGTTTTTCCTGCATCAGGTGGCGCTCGGTGATGTCGCGGGCGATGGTCAGCATGCAGTCGACGCCGGCAATCGGCAGGGGCCTGGCGGAGAGCTCGCACAGGCGGATCTGCCCGTCGCTGCGGCGGATGTGACAGGTGAAGTCACGCACGAAACCGTCACGGTTGAGCTGGTCGACCATGCGTTTGCGTTCGTTGAGGTCGACCCAGATACCCAGGTCAAGCGAGGTCTGGTCGATGGTCGGGTTGAGGTCGTAGCCTGTGAGGCGGCAGAAGCCTTCGTTCACCTCAAGCAGCAAACCGTCGCTCTGGCGCGACAGCAGCAGGCCGTCGGGCGAAGCGTGGAAGGCCTTGGCGAATTTCTCTTCCGAGGTTTGCAACTGCCCCTGGGTTTCCTTGAGCTGGCTGATGTCGCGCACCGCCACCACCAGCGCAGGTGTGCCGTCGAGTTCGAAGGTTTCGGCCGAGGTGAGGCCGGTGAACAGTTGGCCATTGCTGCGCCGGAAGCTCATTTCCAGGTTGCGGATGCCGCCTTGGTGCAGGCGCTCAAGCAGCGGCGGGCCGGAGCCTTCGACACCCCACAGGTGCAGATCCGTAGCGCTGCGGCCAAGCACCTGTCCCGCGGTCAGGCCGATCTGCTCTTCGAAGGCTTCGTTCACCTCCAGCAGGCAGCCGTCACTGTGGCGGGCGATCAGCAGAATGTCGGGGCACTGCTGGAACACCGAGGCAAACTTTTGTTCGGAAAGGCGCAGGGCGTCCTCGGTACGCTTGGTTTCGCTGATGTCGATCATCAGCCCGCGCATCACCGGCTGGTGGCCGTGTTCGATCATGCTGACAATATTGCGTACCCACAGGGGCTGGCCGTCAGCCCGGATTACCCGATAGTCCAGGCTATGGTCGCGTCCGGCTGCGGTTTCGCTGTCGCAGTAGGCCTGGGCCCAGAGGGCGTCCTCCGGGTGCAGGATGCTGCGCCAGAAGCCCGGCCTGAGCCAGTCGCTCAGCGGGTAGCCAAGCAGGTCTTCGGCATGTGGGGAGACGTAGCTGTAGGTGAAGTCGTTGGCATCGGCTTCCCAGGCGATGGCGGACAGGCTCTCGACCAGGCCGCGGTAGTGGTACTCGCTGCTGCGCAGCTCCTGCTCCAGTGCGATACGCCGGGAAATTTCCGAGCTGAGCCGACGGTTGATACGGATCACCACGGCCAGCACGGCCATCAGTAACAGCACCGTTGGCAGGCCATACACCAGCAGGTCAGACCAGAACATCCGTTGGTCGACCACATTACCCACCCAGCGCTGCTGGATCTGGCTGACTTCGCCGCTGCTCATGTCGGCCATGACTTTGTCCAGAATGCCCACCAGCACTTTGTTGTCGCGTGGTGCGGCCATGGCCAACTGGTAGCGGTAGGGCGTTTCGCCACTGACGTAGAGCCCATCGAGCTTGAGCTGGCGCAGGCTCCAGATGCTTGAAGCGAGGTCGCCGACCACGGCGTCCACCTGATCGGTGGCCAAGGCCTGCAAGGTGGAGCTCACATTGGGCAGTGCCACCAGGTTGAGGTCGGGGTGGTGCGTACGCAGCAGTTCGTGCGGGGCGTAGTTTTCGACCACGGCTATCTTCAGGCCGTACAGGTCGTCCAGTTTGCGCGGTTGTGCGCCGCCTTTGTGGGCGAGGATGACGATGGGGAAGTCGAGGTACGGGCGGGTGAAGGCCAGGTAGCCTTGGCGTTCGGGGGTGGACATGATACCGGGCAGCAGGTCGATGCGGTTTTCCCGCGCTTGCGCCAGTACCTCGGTCCAGCTGCTGGGCTCGACCGGTTTGAGCGTCACGCCCAGGCGTTGCTGGATCGCGGCGATGTAATCGGCGGCCAATCCCTGGTACCGGCCCTCCTGGTCGCGAAACTCGAACGGTGGCCAAGAGGCGTCTACGCCCAGGCTCAGCTGTTGGTGGGCAGCCAGCCAGGCTTTCTCCTCGTCTGTCAGGGTCAGGGCGCCGGCCGTTGTGTTCCACAAAATCAGGAGCAGCAGCAGAATGGCCGGCATGAGCGGCATAGCGGCCTCGCATTTTTGGGGTCTGACGTCGAGTGTAGACGGGCATTGCGCAAGCGTGGGGTAAGCGAGATACGTGTAGGAGCGGCCTTGTGCTGCGAAAGGGCCGGTATGGGCGCAGGTGTACGGTGACCCGGATGGCCTCTTCGCAGCACAAGGCTGCCCTAAAGGGACCGCGAGTGTTTCAAAAGACAGAAAAGAAAAACCCCGGCCTGGGCCGGGGTTTTGTCATCACTCGTCGAGGAAGGAGCGCAGATGCTCGCTGCGAGTCGGGTGGCGCAGTTTGCGCAACGCCTTCGCTTCGATCTGACGGATCCGCTCACGCGTTACGTCAAACTGCTTGCCCACCTCTTCGAGGGTGTGGTCGGTGTTCATGTCGATACCGAAGCGCATGCGCAGCACCTTGGCTTCGCGTGCAGTCAGGCCCGAGAGCACGTCACGGGTGGCTTCCTTGAGGCTTTCGACCGTGGCCACGTCGATCGGGGACTGCATGGTCGAGTCCTCGATGAAGTCGCCCAGGTGCGAATCCTCGTCGTCACCGATCGGGGTTTCCATGGAGATCGGCTCTTTGGCGATCTTCAGTACCTTGCGGATCTTGTCCTCAGGCATTTCCATGCGCTCGCCCAGCTCTTCCGGGGTCGGTTCGCGCCCCATTTCCTGCAGCATCTGGCGGGAAATACGGTTGAGCTTGTTGATCGTCTCGATCATGTGCACCGGAATACGGATGGTGCGTGCCTGGTCGGCGATCGAACGGGTGATCGCCTGACGGATCCACCAGGTGGCGTAGGTCGAGAACTTGTAGCCGCGACGGTATTCGAACTTGTCCACCGCTTTCATCAAGCCGATGTTGCCTTCCTGGATCAGGTCGAGGAACTGCAGGCCACGGTTGGTGTACTTCTTGGCGATGGAGATCACCAGACGCAGGTTCGCCTCGACCATTTCTTTCTTGGCGCGACGGGCCTTCGCTTCACCGATCGACATGCGACGGTTGATGTCCTTGATCTCGGCAACGGTCAGGCCGGTTTCGGTCTCAAGGTCGATCAGCTTCTGCTGGCAAGCGACGATGGCGGCGTCCTTTTCACCCAGGGCGGCAGCCCATTTGGTGTTGCGCTTGGCCAGGTCACCGCTCCAGGTCTGGTCGGTTTCGTTGCTCGGGAACATGCGCAGGAAGTCGGCACGCGGCATGCGGGCATCACGCACGCACAGCTGCATGATGGCGCGCTCTTGCTGACGCAGACGGTTCAGGGCATCACGAACACGCTCTACCAGGACCTCGAACTGCTTGGGTACCAGCTTGATCGGCATGAACAGGTCGGCGAGGGCTTGCAGGGCCGCGATGCTTTCCTTGTGGGCACGACCGTGCTTCTTCACAACCTTGAAGGTCGCCTGAAGCTGGTCGGATACCGCACCGAAACGTTGGGCTGCGACTACCGGGTCCGGACCGCTCTCGGTCTCTTCCTCGTCGTCACTGCTCTCGGCTTCTTCCTCTTCGTCGTCAGACTCTTCCTTCGCAGCTGCGGCCTTGGCGCCAGGGATCGGCACCTCTTCGGTCGGCGCGGCGATGTTGTCGTCAGGATCGATGTAACCGCTGAGCACGTCCGACAGACGGCCGCCCTCGGTGGTGACGCGGTCATATTCGCCGAGTATGTAATCGACAGTGCCCGGGAAGTGAGCGATGGCGCCCATGACTTCACGGATGCCTTCCTCGATACGCTTGGCGATTTCGATCTCGCCTTCGCGGGTCAGAAGCTCGACGGTACCCATTTCACGCATGTACATGCGCACCGGGTCGGTCGTGCGGCCGATATCGGTTTCAACTGCCGCCAACGCAGCAGCGGCTTCTTCGGCCGCGGCTTCGTCGGTGTCGGCTTCCGCCAACAGAAGGGCATCCGCATCCGGAGCACTCTCGAATACGTTGATCCCCATGTCGTTGATCATGCGGATGATGTCTTCCACCTGTTCAGGATCTGAAATATCCTCAGGCAGGTGGTCGTTGACCTCCGCGTAAGTCAGGTAGCCCTGCTCACGACCGCGGGTGATCAACTCTTTGATACGAGACTGCTGTTGCGCTTTTCCGGACATAACACCCTATCCACTGAAGGTCTTGGCGGGCAAAAAACAAGCCGAGGATTATACCCGAGCATGGGCCTCACGCGCCAGATGAGGTCGGCGTTTGTGCGGGAACATTCCGGCTCAGCAGGGCGAGGAGCTGGGTTTTTTCCTCGCTGGTCAACTCACTTTGACGTGATTTCCTGAGCAGTTGTTCCAGGCTGCGCTCGCGTTGGCGGGCGGACAAGCTAGTTATAGTGTCGAAAAACTGTTGTTCAAGGTTGTCGGCTACGATCAGCCATTCCTTTTCCGCCAGGGCCCGCAGCAGGCGGCCCTGCTCGGTGCCATGCCAGCGTGCGATCAACTGCATTGAGCTTAGCCCAGGATTTTTCTGTGCGGCTTCGATCAATGACACCAGCAGCTGGCTGTACAGGTGTTCTTCGTCGGCAAAGTGGCTGGCATCTTCCACCTTGCCGGCCAGCAACGGGTGGTGCAGCAGGGTGCGCAGGGCGGCCAGGGTAGGCGGCTCGACCGGGGCTGGTACGCGCGGTGGCGCTTCATCTCGTTGCTGCCAGGGCTTGCCGCCTTTGCGGTTCTTGTCCCAGGGTTTGTCGCTCCACTGCTTTTTGCCCCCGCCCTTGTTGGGCTTCCACGCCTGCTCCTGCTGAGCGGGGGCGAAGTCGTGCTGCGGCATGTCGCCGTAGTCAGGGGTATAGCTGGCCATCGCGTCGTAGTCGTAGCCAGGGTCGTAGTCCGGCACGCTGCTGGCCGCTGGCGCTTGTTGGGCCAGTTGCTCGACCTGCTGCGGGTCCAGGCCGGTGATTTCCTTCAGGCGGTTGCGCATCAGTTGGCGCAGGTTGGCACCAGGGATCTTTTCGATCAACGGTGCTGCCAGGGTCGCCATGTGCGCCTTGCCTTCCAGCGATCGCGGGTCTGCTTCAACGCCCAGTTGCTCGAAGAAGTAGTCGGCCAGTGGCTGGGCGTGCTGGTTGATGCGGGCCCTGAAGGCATCGGTGCCTTCGGCGCGCACCAGGCTGTCCGGGTCTTCGCCTTCGGGCAGGAACAGGAAGCGCGCGCGGCGGCCGTCCTGCAGGTTCGACAGGGTCGACTCCAGCGCACGCCATGCAGCCTTGCGCCCGGCCTGGTCACCGTCGAAGCAGAACAGCACGCTGGGCACTACCCGGAACAGGCGCTTGAGGTGCTCTTCGCTGGTGGCGGTGCCAAGGGTAGCCACGGCATTGCGCAGGCCCTGTTGAGCCAGAGCGATGACGTCCATGTAGCCCTCGACGACGATGATTTCGTCGAGGTTGCGGTTGTGCTTGCGCGCCTCATACAGCCCGTACAGTTCCTGGCCCTTGTGGAACACCGGGGTTTCCGGGGAGTTCAGGTACTTGGGCTTGTCGTCGCCCAGTACCCGGCCGCCGAAGGCGATGATGCGCCCGCGGCTGTCGCGAATGGGGAACATCACCCGGTCGCGGAAACGGTCGTAGCGCTTGCCGCTTTCGGCGTTTTCGATCAGCAGGCCGGCATCGATCATCACCTTTTGCTGCAGGGCGTCAGCACCCAGGTGCTTGAGCAGGTTGTCCCAGCCGGGCGGGGCGAAGCCCAGGCAGAAATCGCGAGCGATCTCCCCGGACAGGCCGCGGCCCTTGAGATAGTCCACCGCGGCCTTGCGGGTCGGGTGGCTGCGCAGGGCCTGGCGGTAGAACTCCGAGGCGGCGTCCAGCAGCGGGTACAGCGGCGAGTCGGTTGGCTGGCGAGGCTTCTGGTCGCGGCGGCCTTGCTCGCGGGGCACTTCCATGCCAGCGGCGCGGGCCAGTTCTTCGACAGCCTGGGGGAAGTCCAGGTTGTCGTGGTCCATGACGAAGCCCAGGGCGTTGCCGCCGGCGCCGCAGCCGAAACAGTAGTAGAACTGTTTGTCGGGGCTGACCGTGAAGGAAGGTGTCTTCTCTTTGTGGAACGGGCAGCAGGCCGAGTAGTTTTTGCCGGTTTTTTTCAGCTGGACGCGCGAACTCACCACGTCGACGATGTCGAGGCGGTTGATCAGGTCGTCAATGAAACTCTGGGGAATCAGCCCGGCCATGGCAGTCTCGTCATCTGGCAACTGGCAAGTCTAATCGCTCACGCGCCGAATGGGGCAGGTGATGCTTGGGGAGGTGCGAGGGAATGTGTGCTCGTCGCCAGCCCCTAAGGGCCCGTCAGTCGGACGTGCACGTCTGGTCATACAGCAAGAAAGACCAGCTCTGACGTTTCAGGCAGGTTGCCCCTGTGCACTTCGCGTGAAGCTTGTGCGGGGCCTTGAGCTAGCTGCTCAAGCTTGAAACGACCGCTGCCATCACCCGGCGGTTAGCCGGGCAGGGCAGAAGCTTTGCGTAGAACGTCTGTATTAGTACAGACGAACGGCGCGGCGCTGTTCGCGCTGTACTTTCTTGGCGTGACGCTTAACAGCAGCAGCTGCTTTGCGCTTACGCTCGGCGGTCGGCTTCTCGTAAAACTCGCGGCTACGAACTTCAGCCAGTACACCGGCTTTTTCGCAGGAGCGCTTGAAACGACGCAGAGCTACGTCGAAGGGTTCGTTCTCTTTAACTTTGACGGCTGGCATCCAGGGCTACCTTAATTCATTACCGGGGTAGACGTGCTCCTGGCAAAACAAAGGTGTGCTGGAGAACGTCGGTTTTCAAGGGTTGCGGATGTTAACCCTTAGCAAGCCGGAATGCAAAGCCTCTGATCGAAAACCGCTGGTCGGCATCCGACACGGGGACTATCATGCGCGCCTTCGAATTCAGCCCCCACAAGGGACGAACCCATGCTAGTACTGGGATTGGAAACATCCTGCGACGAAACTGGCGTCGCATTATACGACAGTGAGCGCGGCTTGTTGGCCGACGCACTGTTCAGCCAGATCGACCTGCATCGCGTGTTTGGCGGTGTGGTGCCCGAGCTTGCCTCGCGTGACCACGTGAAGCGCATGTTGCCGCTCATTCGCCAGGTGCTGGAGGAGGCGGGCTGCGTCGCCACCGAGATCGACGCCATTGCCTACACCGCGGGTCCTGGCCTGGTCGGCGCATTGCTGGTGGGCGCCTCCTGCGCACAGGCGCTGGCCTTTGCCTGGGACATTCCGGCGATTGGCGTGCACCACATGGAAGGCCACTTGCTGGCGCCCATGCTGGAAGAAAACCCACCTGAGTTTCCGTTCGTCGCTTTGTTGGTTTCAGGCGGACACACCCAGCTGGTACGCGTCGATGGCATCGGTCAGTACGAACTGCTGGGCGAAAGCCTGGACGATGCCGCCGGCGAAGCGTTCGACAAGACCGCCAAGCTGATCGGCCTCAACTACCCCGGCGGCCCGGAAATCGCGCGCCTGGCCGAGCAGGGTGTTCCTGGTCGCTTCGTGTTCCCGCGGCCGATGACCGACCGCCCGGGCCTGGAATTCAGCTTCAGCGGCCTCAAGACCTTCGCCCTCAACACCTGGCAGCAATGCAAGAACGCTGGCGACGACAGTGAGCAAACCCGTTGCGACCTGTCCCTGGCATTCCAGCAGGCGGTGGTGGAGACTTTGACCATCAAGTGCAAGCGGGCGCTCAAGCAGACCGGCCTCAAGCGCCTGGTCATCGCGGGTGGTGTGAGTGCCAACAAGGCTTTGCGCGCGTCCCTCGAAGACATGCTCGGCAGCATCAAGGGCAACGTGTACTACGCGCGCCCGCAGTTCTGTACCGACAACGGCGCGATGATCGCATACGCCGGTTGCCAGCGCCTGTTGGCGGGGCAGCACCAGGACCTGGCGATTAGCGTGCAGGCGCGCTGGCCGATGGAGCAGTTGCCGCCGCTGTAACGTGTGAAGCCGAACGCTCAGAAGTGCCGTTCGCGCCCGGCGAACAGGTCGCGCAGGTTGTTGCGGTGGCGCCACACGATCATCACGGTCAGCACGGTGATCGGCAGGAGTGCTTCGGGCTCGCGCCAGGCCAGCAATGGCAAGGTCAGCGGCGTGGCAATCAGCGCCGCCAGCGAGCTGGTGCGAGTGAGGTAGAACGTCAGCAGCCAGGCGCCGATGGCCAGCAGCGCGGCCGGGAAATACAGGCCCATGAGCATGCCGGCAGCCGTCGCCACGCCCTTGCCACCCCGGAAGCGGAAGTACAGGGGGAACAGGTGGCCCAGCACCGCGCACACGCCCACCCAGGCTTGCGCGTGCAGGTCCAGCCCGGCAACGCGGGCGAGCAATACCGGCAAAAGGCCCTTGCACAGGTCGCCAAGCAGGGTCAGGATCGCCAGTTTACGGCCTGCCAGGCGTAGCATGTTGGTAGCGCCGGCATTGCCTGAACCACTGGAACGCGGGTCCGGGCTGCCCGAAAGGCGGCTGAGGAGAATGGCGAAGGACAGTGAGCCGAGCAGGTAGGCGAGCAACGCCAGTAACCAAAACATGCTAACTATTCCGGGCGAGGACGCCCTGATTCTAACGGCGCCAGTCGCCCTTGTCGTGCTGTGGAGAGAAGTGCTTGGACAGAGTGTTCATCGAAGGCCTGGAAGTCGATACCGTCATCGGTGCCTATGACTGGGAGCGGGATATTCGCCAGTGCTTGCGCCTGGACCTGAGCTTTGCCTGGGACAACCGCCCGGCCGCAGCGGGTGACGACCTGAACCTGGCGCTGGACTACGCCAGTGTCTCGGCACGCATCCAGGCGTTTGCCGAGCAGGCCCGTTTCGAGTTGGTGGAGACCTTTGCCGAGCGCCTGGTGGCAACCTTGATGGAAGAATTCCATATCCCCTGGGTGCGGTTGAAACTGACCAAGCCGGGTGCGGTGCCGGCTGCCCGTGGCGGTGTTGGCGTGGAGATCGAGCGCGGATGTCTCTGAGCACGGTTTACCTTGGCCTTGGCAGCAACATCGACCGTGAGGCGCACTTGTGCGCCGGGCTCGATGCGTTGGCGGGCATCCTCACCGACATGCGCTGCTCGCCGGTGTTCGAAAGCCAGCCGGTGGGGATCAAGAGCGGGCCGTTCATCAATTTCGTGGTGACCGGGCAAACCGCACTGCCGCTGATCGAACTGGACCGTCGGCTGAAGTTCATCGAGGCCGAAAATGGCCGTTACGCGCCGGACCGCATAGGGCTGCCGCTGGATATCGATGTGCTGATGTATGACGATCTGCACGGCACCTTCGATGGGCTGGTGTTACCCCGGGCCGAGATCCTGAAGAACGCGTTTGTGCTGTGGCCGCTGTCGTTGCTGGCGCCTGAGCTGGTGCATCCGGGGGCAGGCAAGAGCATGGCCCGGTTGTGGCAAGAGGCACAGATTGACCAGGTACTGGCCCCGGTCGCCTTCGAGTGGCGTGGGTTGCAGCTGACACCCGCTTAAGCCTGTTCCGGCCCTTTTGCGGCTAAAGCCGCTCCCACAAGTACTACGCAGGTTTCTGGCCCACGTTGTACCTGTGGGAGCGGCTTTAGCCGCGAAGAGGCCGGTATGGTCAGTCGAGTTGGTAAGCCTCAAGCGCTTTCAGCCGCTCAGCCTTGAGCGCTTCGCCCAGTGCCTGCCCAGTCAGCCCAGCCTGCACCAACGGTTTCACATCCACCGCTCGCGCCGCTGCTGCTGCGCCACGCAGGTAATCGGCCTGTGGATAACCTGGCTGGCCATCACCTAGCGCCGCCATCTCGCAAGCGACCACAAAATCCTCGAACCGCTGCGGCCGTCGGTAAACATCGAACTTCTGCAACAGCTCCAGTAGCGCCGTGGCTGGCAGCTCCAGCGCCTGATTACCTTGTGCCAGGCACTCTCCGGTCAGTAAGGCCAGCTCCTGGCAATCCCTTGGGGCCTTGAGGCGCTGGTTGACGGCTTTGATCGATGCCGGTGCCAGCCCGCGCAACAGGCACGCCCAGCGCACGTGCAGAGGCTGTTCATGCGCCGCTGCCTGTTCCAGAGCCGCCAGGGCCTGGGCATCGTCAACAAGCTCAGGCAGCAGGGCCTGCAGGGCGTCGCAATCGCGCAGCACCTGGAAGAACACCTGGGGCTGTGCCTCCATCAGCGCCCGCTCGATTTCCTTCCAGCTGCGCTCTGCAGTCAGCGCCTGCAGCTCGCCAGAGGCGCTGATCTGGCGCATCAGCTCAAGTGTCTCTTCGGCAACCCGGAAACCTAGCGGTGCATAGCGGGCAGCAAAGCGCGCGACGCGCAGCACGCGCAAGGGATCTTCGGCGAATGCCGGGGAAACGTGGCGTAAAATTCGTCTTTCGAGATCGTCTTTGCCGTGGTGGGGGTCGTACACCGTACCTGCCTCGTCCTCGGCCATCGCGTTGATGGTCAGGTCACGGCGAATCAGGTCTTCCTCCAGTGTCACGTCAGGGCTGGCGTGAAAAGTGAATCCGCCATAACCGCGCCCGCTCTTGCGCTCGGTGCGCGCCAAGGCATATTCCTCGCCGGTTTTCGGGTGCAGGAATACCGGAAAATCAGCGCCCACCGGCCGATAACCCTTGGCGTGCATTTCTTCAACGGTGGCGCCTACCACCAGCCAGTCGATATCGCTGACAGGAAGGCCGAGCAAGCGGTCGCGCACGGCGCCGCCGACTTTGTAGATGTGCATGTGCAGCTCTCCATAACTGCCGACAGGATAACCCGTCGGCAGTTATGGCGTAGCACTAGAGGTGGTGAATGACAGCCAGGTCCATGCGCCCGTAGTCGGCGCTTTCGCCGTGCTCGCCACGGGGTGGCATGTGGTGGGTTTTCATCACTTGCTCGCCCTGTACGGTCTCCAGGTGGATATCGAAGCCCCACAGACGATGCAGGTGCTTGAGCACTTCATCGGTCGAGTCGCCCAGCGGTTTGCGGTTGTGTTGCTGGTGGCGCAGCGTCAGCGAGCGGTCACCGCGACGGTCGACGCTCCAGATCTGCACGTTCGGTTCACGGTTACCCAGGTTGTACTGCGCGGCCAGCAGTTCACGAATCACCCGGTAGCCGGCTTCATCGTGAATGGCGGGCACTAGCAGGTCGTCGCGCTGGTCGTCGTCGAGGATGCTGAACAGCTTGAGGTCGCGCATCACCTTGGGCGAAAGGTACTGCAGGATGAAGCTCTCGTCCTTGAAGCTGCTCATGGCAAACTTGATGGTAGAAAGCCAGTCACTGCCGGCAATGTCGGGGAACCAGTGGCGATCTTCATCGGTGGGGTTTTCGCACATGCGGCGGATGTCGGTGTACATCGCAAAGCCCAGTGCGTAGGGGTTGATGCCGCTGTAGTAGGGGCTGTCGAAGCCGGGCTGGAACACCACGCTGGTGTGCGAGGTCAAGAACTCCATCATGAAGCCTTCAGTGATCAGCCCCTCGTCGTACAGGTCGTTCATCAGCGTGTAGTGCCAGAAGGTTGCCCAGCCTTCGTTCATGACTTGGGTCTGGCGCTGCGGGTAGAAGTACTGGGCGATCTTGCGCACGATGCGCACCACTTCACGCTGCCAGGGTTCGAGCAGCGGGGCATTCTTCTCGATGAAATACAGGATGTTCTCCTGTGGTTCGGCGGGGAAGCGCCCCTCATCGCGTTCGTTGCCCCTTTCGGCGCTTTTCGGGATGGTGCGCCACAGGTCGTTGATCTGGCGCTGCAGGTGTTCCTCACGCTCCTTCTGGCGCCGCCGTTCCTCTTCTGCGGAGATGGGGTAGGGGCGCTTGTAGCGGTCCACGCCGTAGTTCATCAGGGCATGGCAGGAGTCGATCAGGTCTTCCACGGCGTCGATGCCGTGGCGCTCTTCGCACTGGGCGATGTACTGCTTGGCAAACACCAGGTAATCGATAATGGAGCTGGCGTCGGTCCAGGTGCGGAACAGGTAGTTGCCTTTGAAAAAGCTGTTATGGCCATAGCAGGCGTGGGCAATCACCAGTGCCTGCATGCACATGGTGTTTTCTTCCATCAGGTAGGCGATGCAGGGGTCGGAGTTGATCACGATTTCGTAGGCCAGGCCCATCTGGCCACGGCTGTAGGACTTTTCTGTGCTGAGGAACTGTTTGCCGTAGGACCAGTGGTGGTAACCCAGAGGCATGCCGACCGAGGCATAGGCGTCCATCATCTGCTCGGCCGTGATCACCTCGATCTGGTTGGGGTAAGTGTCCAGGGCGTAACGTTCGGCCAGGCGGCCGATTTCCCGGTCGTAGGTCTGGATCAGCTCGAACGTCCACTCGGACCCGGTGGAAATGGGTTGGCGTCTCTGTGCTCTGGCGGTCATGTGGCTAACCTGCGCTGGAAGAGTTCACGGAAGACCGGGTAGATGTCGCCGGCCGATACCAACTGCTGCTGGGCGAACGTGTCGGGGAAGGCTTCGCCGATGCGTTCATATTCGTACCACAGCGCCTGGTGCTCACGGGGGGTGATCTCGACGTAAGTGTAGTACTGCACGTGCGGCATGATTTGCTTGGACAGGATCTCGCGGCAGATCGGCGAGTCGTCGTTCCAGTTATCGCCGTCAGAAGCCTGAGCGGCGTAGATGTTCCAGTCACTGGCCGGGTAGCGTTCGGCCATGATCTCCTGCATCAGCTTGAGCGCGCTGGAGACGATGGTGCCGCCGGTTTCCCGCGAGTAGAAAAACTCTTCCTCGTCGACTTCCCGGGCGCTGGTGTGGTGGCGGATGAACACCACTTCGATGCGGTCGTAGTTACGCTTGAGGAACAGGTACAACAGGATGAAGAAGCGCTTGGCGATGTCCTTGGTGGCCTGGGTCATGGAGCCGGACACGTCCATCAGGCAGAACATCACTGCCTTGGAGCTGGGGTTGGGCTGCTTGACCAGCAGGTTGTACTTGAGGTCGAAGGTGTCGAGGAAGGGCAAGCGGTTGATGCGTGCCTTCAGGCGTTCGATTTCCTGTTCGACTTCCTGGATATCGGTGAAGTTGTCCGGCTCCTCGACCCGCAGGCGGTCGAGTTCCTTTTGTGCTTCGCGCAGCAGTGCGCGGCTGCTGCCGGTCAGGGCGATGCGCCGGGCATGGGCCGAGCGCAGGGTGCGCACGATATTGATGCGTGACGGGTTGCCCTCGTTGGCGATGCCCGCACGCACGGTCTTGAAGGTGTCGGTCCCGGTCAGGTGACGTTTGACCAGGTTGGGCAGTTCGAGATCCTCGAACATGAATTCGAGGAATTCTTCCTGGGTGATCTGGAAGACGAAGTCGTCCATGCCGTCGCCGGAGTTGCCCGCCTTGCCGCGGCCTCCGCCGCCCCCACCACCACCTTGCGGCCTGGGGATATGTTCGCCGGCAGTGAATTCCTTGTTGCCAGGGTGCACGACGGTCTGTTTGCCGCCGCGACCGTGGTGGAGCACGGGTTCGTCGATGTCGCGCCCCGGAATGCTGATTTGCTCGCCATGTTCCATGTCCATGATGGAACGGCGGCTTACCGCCTCTTCGACGGCTTTCTTGATGTGTTCACGGTACCGCCGCAGGAAGCGCTGGCGGTTGACCGTGCTCTTGTTCTTGCCGTTCAGGCGTCGGTCTATAACGTAGCTCATGGTCCCTCCGGTAGCTGGGAACAGCTGCACGCTTCAAGCTACGGGCTCGCTGCACCTACAGGCAGCAAGGCAGCTGCTGCCGCCCAAGGCTGGCTTGCCAGCGTTGGGCGCGCAGTGTGTAGCTTGTCGCTTTATTGCGATTTCCTGACCCGCAGGTACCATTCCGACAGCAGACGAACCTGTTTGTCGGTGTAGCCACGCTCCACCATGCGCGTGACGAAGTCGTTGTGCTTCTGTTGGTCTTCCTTGCTGGCCTTGGCGTTGAAGCTGATGACCGGTAGCAGGTCCTCGGTGTTGGAGAACATTTTCTTCTCGATCACCACCCGCAGCTTTTCATAGCTGAGCCAGCTCGGGTTCTTGCCGTTGTTGTTGGCACGGGCACGCAGCACGAAGTTGACGATTTCGTTGCGGAAATCTTTCGGGTTGCTGATGCCGGCCGGTTTTTCGATCTTCTCCAACTCTTCGTTGAGGGCGATACGGTTGAGAATTTCGCCGGTTTCCGGGTCGCGGTATTCCTGGTCCTGGATCCAGAAGTCGGCGTACAGCACGTAGCGGTCGAAAATGTTCTGGCCGTATTCGCTGTAGGACTCCAGGTAAGCAGTCTGGATTTCCTTGCCGATGAATTCGATATAGCGCGGTGCCAGGTACTCCTTCAGGTAGCGCAGGTAGCGTTCGCGCACTTCGGCAGGGAACTGTTCCTGCTCGATCTGCTGTTCGAGCACGTACAGCAGGTGAACCGGGTTGGCCGCAATCTCGTGTGGGTCGAAGTTGAAGACTTTGGAAAGGATCTTGAAGGCGAAACGGGTCGACAGGCCGTTCATGCCCTCGTCGACGCCTGCCGAGTCCCGGTACTCCTGGATCGACTTGGCCTTCGGATCGGTGTCCTTGAGGTTCTCGCCATCGTAGACGCGCATCTTCGAGTAGATGTTGGAGTTCTCTGGCTCCTTGAGGCGCGAGAGTACAGTGAACTGGGCGAGCATCTTGAGGGTGTCTGGCGCGCAATGGGCCTTGGCCAGCGAGCTGTTGATCAGCAACTTGTCGTAGATCTTGATCTCATCGCTGACGCGCAGGCAGTACGGCACCTTGACGATGTAGATCCGGTCGATGAACGCCTCGTTGTTCTTGTTGTTGCGGAAGGTGTGCCACTCCGATTCGTTGGAGTGGGCCAGCAGGATGCCGGTGTAGGGAATGGCACCCAGCCCCTCGGTACTGTTGTAGTTACCTTCCTGGGTGGCCGTGAGCAGTGGGTGCAGGACCTTAATCGGCGCCTTGAACATCTCGACGAATTCCATCAGGCCCTGGTTGGCCCGGCACAACGCGCCCGAATAGCTGTAGGCATCGGCGTCGTTCTGCGGGAATTCTTCGAGCTTGCGGATATCGACCTTACCGACCAGGGCGGAAATGTCCTGGTTGTTCTCGTCGCCCGGTTCGGTCTTGGCGATGGCGATCTGGTTGAGGATCGACGGGTACAGCTTGACCACTTTGAACTTGCTGATGTCGCCGCCGAACTCCTGCAGGCGCTTGGTGGCCCAGGGCGACATGATGGTGTTCAGGTAACGCCGCGAGATGCCGAACTCTTCCTCGAGGATGGCCCCGTCTTCGGTGGCGTTGAACAGCCCCAGGGGCGACTCGAATACCGGCGAGCCCTTGATGGCATAGAACGGTACCTTCTCCATCAGCTGCTTGAGTTTTTCGGCCAGCGACGATTTACCGCCGCCGACCGGGCCCAGCAGATAGAGGATCTGTTTCTTTTCTTCCAGGCCTTGGGCGGCGTGGCGGAAATAAGACACGATCTGGTCGATGCACTCTTCCATGCCATGGAAGTCGGCAAAGGCCGGATAGCGGCGGATAACCTTGTTGGAGAAGATGCGCGACAGCCTGGAGTTGGTAGAGGTGTCGATCAGCTCTGGCTCACCGATGGCCAGCAACAGCCGTTCGGCCGCCGATGCGTAGGCACTGCGATCCTCTTTGCACAGCTCGAGGTACTCCTGCAGCGAGAGCTCTTCCTGGCTCGTGGACTCGAAACGTTGTTGGAAGTGGCTAAAAATACTCATGACGTCACCTCGCTCGATACGTGGAGACGACGCCGGATCAGTCAGCTGATGCTGGCATGCAACCGATTTTGGCCGGCTGCTGTATACCCCCCAGAACACCCTGTAACGCTACCGATGACCCGCACGCCGGTGTACCGGCTCTCCCCTTTTTCTGGATGGCCTGCGCTTAAGAATAGTTGGTTATCGGTAAGTTCAAGGCGGCGGGACGGAGAAGTTGCGAACGACCGTTCGTCAGATAAGCCGCAAGCCCGCACGTGGCGCGGGCTGCAGTAAAAATGAAAATATTTATTCGGCGGTGCCTTGGGCGGTCTCGGCCGGGTAGGTAGCGCGCCACAGTTCAAAGCCGCCGTCCACGCTGTACACGTCGGAAAAGCCCTGGCCTACCAGGTAGGCGGCCGCGCTCTGGCTGGAGTTGCCGTGGTAGCAGACCACCAGGGTCGGGGCGTCGAGGTCGGCGTTGCGGATGAATTCTGCAACCGAATGGTTATCCAGGTGCCGGGCGCCGGTAATGTGGCCTGCGGCGAAGGCTTGCGAGTCACGAATGTCGACGACGACCGCACCTTCTTGCTTGCGAAGCTCCAAGGCCTGCTCGGGAGGGATGCGCTTGAATTCGCTCATGGGTACTACTTCCTTCAGGTGTGGTCGTTGAGTGTAGTGGGTTGTGCCGGCTGGCGCAGGGTGCCGTCGTCGGCGCAATCGCAGCGGTGGTATTCGCCGCTGTCGACGTTGTACAGGGTCATGGCGCCGCCCCACACGCAACCGGTGTCCAGGGCGATGACGCCCGGCTCGTCGACGCGGCCTTCGAGGGCGGCCCAATGGCCGAAGATGATCTTCACATGCCGCGAGCGGCGGTCCTTGTGTGCAAACCAGGGCTTGTAACCCTTGGGCGCGGTGCCCAGGCCTTCCTTGCTCTTGAGGTCGAGCTTGCCCTCAGCGGTGCAGAAGCGCATGCGTGTGAAGTAGTTGGTAATGGCCCGCAGGCGTTCGATGCCGGTGAGGCGCTTGCTCCACTTGTTCGGCTCGTTGCCGTACATGCCGTCGAGGTACAGCTTCAGGCGGCCATCGTCGCGCAGTACCTCTTCCACCTCAGCCGCAAGACCAAGGGCCTGGCCGAGCGTCCACTGTGGCGGGATTCCCGCGTGCGCCATGGCAATACCGCGTGCCTCGTCGTAATGCAGCAGTTTTTGCTGGCGCAGCCAGTGGAACAGCAGGTCGGCGTCCGGTGCTTCGATGATCTCGCGCAGCGTGTCGCTTTTTTTCAGGCGCTCGACGTTGTGCCAGGCGGCCAGCAGGTGCAGGTCATGGTTGCCCAGCACGCAGACCAGCGACTGGCGGATCGAATACAGGAAGCGCAGGGTTTCCAGTGATTCGGGGCCGCGGTTTACCAGGTCACCGACCAGCCACAGGCGGTCGACGGCCGGGTTGAAGCTGACACGTTCGAGCAGGCACTTGAGGGGCTGCAGGCAGCCCTGCACGTCACCGACGGCGTAGGTTGCCATCAGTGCAGTGCCCCGGGCACCGCGAGGCGGAAGGGGGCGATCTCGGCGTCGAAGCGCTTACCGTCTTCGGCGAACATCTGGTAACTGCCCTGCATGGTACCCACACGGGTGGTGATTACCGCACCGCTGCTATAGGTGTGGCTCTGGCCCGGATCGATGTTGGGTTGTTGGCCGACCACGCCGGAGCCGCGCACTTCCTCGACCTCGCCGTCACCATTGGTGATCAGCCAGTGGCGTGACAGCAGCTTGGCCTTGAGCGAGCCGCTGTTGTGCACGGTGATGGTGTAGGCGAAAGCGTAACGACTGTTTTCCGGGTCGGATTGTTCTTTCAGGTAGCGGGTCACGACGCTGACGTCGATCAGATAGCGAGGATCGGACATGCAATGGCCTTGGGCGAGCTGACGCAATAATGCAGTCTAGGTCATTGGGAGGGGGGAGGGCCAGCGGTGTGGGGCTTGTGGTCTTTGTTGTCAGCGCCGGCCTCTTCGCGGGTGAACCCGCTCCCACAGGGATTGCACAGTATTCGAAGGCTGTGGCGTACCTGTGAGAGCGGGTTTACCCGCGAAGAGGCCAGTACAGGCTGGATCAGGCTTGTTGCTGATCAGCCAGCTGGTCAGCCAGGCGCACAAAGGCGGCCAGGTCCAGCTGTTCGGGGCGCAGGCTGCCATCCACGCCGGCTGCCTCGATGGCCGCGCTGTCGAGAAGGCCTTTCAGGGTGTTGCGCAGTGTCTTGCGACGCTGGTTGAAGGCTTCGCGAACGACGCGCTCCAGCAGCAGGTGGTCCTTGGCCGGGAACGGCAGCACTTCGTGCGGTACCAAGCGGACGATGGCCGAGTCCACTTTCGGCGGCGGGTTGAAGGCGCCAGGGCCCACGTTGAACAGGTGTTCGACGCGGCAGTGGTACTGCACCATGATCGACAAGCGCCCCCAGTCACCACCACCAGGGCCGGCGGCCATGCGCTCGACCACTTCCTTTTGCAGCATGAAGTGCATGTCGCGGATCAGGCCGGCATGGCTGAGCAGGTGGAAGATCAGCGGGGTGGAGATGTTGTAGGGCAGGTTGCCCACCACCTTGAGGCTGCGCGGTGGCACGCCCAGCTGGTTGAAGTCGAACTTCAGGGCGTCGCCCTGGTGCAGCCGGAAGTTGCTGCGGTTACCGAACTTGTGCTGCAGGATCGGCACCAGGTCCTTGTCCAGCTCCACCACGTCCAGTTGTGCGCCGCTGCCCAGCAGGCCCTCGGTCAGGGCGCCCTGGCCCGGGCCGATTTCCAGCAGGTGTTCGCCGGCCTTGGCGTTGATGGCACGCAGGATGCGGTCGATGATGCCGGCGTCGTGCAGGAAGTTCTGGCCGAAGCGCTTGCGCGCCCGGTGTTGGTATTGCTCGTTCATGGTCGGTTCTCGGCCATCTGGTAGGCGGTTTCCAGCGCGACGCGCAGGCTGCCGGTGTCGACGTTGCCGGTGCCGGCGAGGTCCAGGGCGGTGCCGTGGTCGACCGACGTGCGGATGATCGGCAGGCCCAGGGTCACGTTGACTGCAGCGCCGAAGCCTTTGTATTTGAGTACAGGCAGGCCTTGGTCGTGGTACATCGCCAGCACTGCGTCGCAGTGCTCCAGATATTTGGGGGTAAACAGGGTATCGGCCGGCAGCGGCCCGCGCAGGTCCATGCCTTCGGTGCGCAGGCGGGCCAAGGTCGGCTCGATGATGTCGATTTCTTCGCGGCCCAGGTGGCCGCCCTCGCCCGCGTGCGGGTTGAGGCCACACACCAGTATGCGCGGGTTGGCAATGCCGAACTTGTCGCGCATGTCGGCATGCAGGATACGGGTTACACGTTCGACGCGCTCGGCAGTGATGGCGTCGGCAATATCACGCAGCGGCAGGTGCGTGGTCACCAGGGCCACACGAAGGCCGTGGGTGGCCAGCATCATTACTACCTGCGCGGTGTGGGTCAGCTCGGCGAGGAACTCGGTATGCCCGGAGAAGGCGATACCGCTTTCGTTGATCACGCCCTTGTGCACGGGGGCGGTGATCATCCCGGCAAAATGCCCATCGAGGCAGCCTTGCCCGGCGCGGGTCAGGGTTTCCAGCACGAACGCCGCGTTGGCTTTGTCGAGCTGGCCTGGCACTACCGGGGCTGCAAGAGGGGTATCCCACACGTACAGGCTGCCCGCGGGTGCCGGCCGGTCGGGCCATTGGCCCGGGACGACTGGCAGCAGGCTGACGGCCAGCCCCAGCTGCGTGGCCCGCTCGGCGAGCAGGTCACGGCTGGTGATGGCGATCAGGGGGTGGGGCTGGGCGTCTGCGGCGAGCAGCAGGCACAGGTCGGGACCTATGCCGGCAGGCTCGCCAGGGGTGACGGCGAAGCGCTGGGGCTTCACTGGGCGGCCTGGTCAGCGCCAGGCAGCTTGATTTCAACGTAGGCTTCGTCGCGAATCTGGCGCAGCCAGGTTTGCAGCTCTTCGTCGTACTTGCGGTTGCGCAGGACGCTCTGGGCCTGTTGCTCACGTGCCTGTTCGGTGCTGTCGGTGGCGCGGCGGCCCAGCACTTCCAGAACGTGCCAGCCGTACTGGGTCTTGAACGGCTTGGTCACTTCGCCTTGCTGGGCGTTGGCCATCTGTTCGCGGAACTCCGGTACCAGGCTGTTCGGGTCTACCCAGTTGAGGTCGCCGCCGTTGAGCGCCGAACCCGGGTCTTCCGAGAAGCTCTTCGCCAGCTCGCCGAAGTCTTCGCCGTTCTTGATGCGATCGTACAGGCGCTCGGCCAGTTGCTCGGTGGCCGCTTCGCTGCGGATTTCGCTTGGCTTGATCAGGATGTGCCGTACATGCACTTCGTCACGCAGCACGTTCTCGCTGCCACCGCGCTTCTCCTCGAGCTTGAGGATGATGAAGCCGTTGGGGATGCGAATAGGCTGGGTGATTTCACCGACCGGCATGCTGCTGAGCATCTTGGCGAAGTCTGGTGGCAGTTGGCCGGCTTTACGCCAGCCCATCTCGCCGCCTTCTAGGGCGTTTTCGCTGGCCGAGTTGGCAATCGCCATCTGGCCGAAGTCGGCGCCCTGACGCAGTTGCTGGTACACGTCACCCACCTTGCGCGCGGCCTTCTGGATATCATCCGAGCTGGCGGCTTCCGGGGTAGGAATGAGGATGTTGGCCAGGCGGTACTCTTCCGACATCTGCATCTTGCCCAGGTCGGAGTTGAGGAAGTTCTTCACTTCCTGCTCCGATACCTGGATGCGTTCGGCCACGCGGCGCTGGCGCACGCGGCTGATGATCATCTCGCGCTTGACCTGCTCGCGAGCGTCATCGAACGACAGGCCGTCACGGGCCAGGGCGGCGCGGAACTGGTCAAGCGACATGCCATTGCGCTGGGCAATGGTGCTGATGGCCTGGTTCAGCTCTTCGTCGGTAATGCGGATGCCGGAGCGCTCGCCGATCTGCAGTTGCAGGTTTTCGACGATCAGGCGCTCCAGTACCTGCTGTTCAAGGGCGCTGGTCGGCGGCACGCCGCCGCCGCGCTTGGCGATAGTTTGCTGTACCTCATGGACGCGCTGGTCCAGCTGGCTTTGCATGACCACGTCGTTGTCGACGATGGCCACTACGCGATCAAGAGGTTGTACCGCGGCATGCACCGCGCCACTCAGCAAAGCGGCGCCCAGCAACACTGGGCGCAGACGATCAATAAGCTTGGTCTTCACGTTCACGGTAACCTTGAATGCCTTGGTCGAGGAAAGATTCGACCTTGTTGCCCACTACGCCACCGAGGCCTTTCAGAACGATCTGAAGGAAGATGCCGTGGTCGCCTTTTTCGTTCTGCGGAAGCGCCTGGCTGAAGTCGTCGTAATCGATCCAGTAGCGGTTGATCAGACGCAGCTTCCAGCAGCAGTTGTCGTACTCGAAACCACCCATGGCTTCCAGGGTGCGGTTGCGGTTGTAGTCATGCTGCCAGCGAGCGATGACGCTCCACTGCGGAACGATCGGCCAGATGACAGAGAAGTCATGCTGCTGGATCTTGTAGTAGTCCTTGATGTAGTTCGGGTCGCCCGGGTTGCCGTAGCTACCGCCTTCCTTCCACCTACCCGTGGTGGAGTCATAGACGATGGTATCGTTGCGATAGCGATACCCGAGGTTGACTACCTTGTTCGGGTTTTCTTCAGGCTGGTAGTGGAACATCGCGCTGCCCGAGCGGGTGCTGTGGCTGTCCTGGTCCCAGTTGAAGTCCGAGTTGAAGCGCCAGTCGCGGTTGAAGTAATAGTTGTACACCAGCGCGTACGGCGACGTATCAGACTGTGAGGATTGACGGGTGCGGTAGTCAATTCCTGGCAGTTGGACCTTGCGGTCCTTGAAGTAATAGGCCTGGCCGATGCTGAAGTTTTGGCGCTCGAAACCGTTGTCTTCGATCCAGCGGGTGGTTACGCCCAGCGACAGCTTGTTCTCGTCGCCAATACGGTCTGTACCGCTGAAACGGTTGTCGCGGAACAGCGAGTCGTAGCTGAACAGTGTTTCGCTGGTATCGAACAGCGGGATGTCCTTCTGGTCCTTGTACGGGACATAGAGGTAGAACATGCGCGGCTCGAGGGTCTGCTTGTAATTGGTACCGAACAGCGACGTGTTGCGGTCGAAGTACAGTCCGCTGTCCACGCTAAAGATCGGTACATCGCGATTCACGGAGCTGTCATAGCTGCCGTAAGCGCTTGGGTTCTCGTTCTGCAAGGCGATTGCATCAGCTTTGCCTTTGCTGTCCAGGTCGAGGTCGTACTGGGTATAGGCATACTTCAGCTTGGGTGTGATGAAACCGTAGCTGGCTGTCATCGGGTAGCTGATTGATGGCGCGACGTTCAGACGTGTTCCGTTGGCGCGCTCAATACCCTGAATGTTCTGGTCGAGCCGGCGCCCATCGGGGCCTGCCGTGAGGTCCAGGTTGCCATCCTTGTCGAATACGGTGTCGTTCTTCAAGTCACGTTCGAAGCGCGCAGCCTCGGTTTCGTAGGCAAAGTTCAACCCGCCTGGCTGATAAGGCAGCACACCATTGAAGGTAATTTGCGGTAGGCGATCATAAGGCGTGATCTGCGAAATGGTCGCCGCCTCGTAGGCATGCACGTTCAACCGCGCGGTGTAGCTGTCGCCACGCCAGGTCAACGCGCCCTGCTGATCGAGGAAGTCCTTGCTTTCAACACCGATCTGGTCGGACTCCAGGTCCTGGAAGTAGAACGGGTCGCTGATGTCGGTGTAGTTCACCTCGGTCATCAGGCGCTCGTCCAGGCCACCCTTGTGCTGCCAGTTGACCATCCAGCGCTGTTCTTTGTAGTCAGTCTGGTCTTTGCGGTCGTCGTTCTTGTCGTTCAGGTACGCGCCACCGAGCTGGCCTTCGCTGGAAGGCGTCAGGTAGCGGAACTCGCCTTCCATCAGCAGGCCGCGTTTGGTCATGTAACGCGGGTACAACGTGGCGTCGTAGTTGGGCGCCAGGTTGAAGTAGTACGGCGTGACCAGCATGAAGCCGGTGTCGCTGCTGGTGCTGAACGATGGCGGCAGGAAGCCGGACTGGCGACGGTCGTCGATCGGGAAGTAGATGTACGGTGTGTAGAACACCGGGAAATCCTTGACCCGCAGCGTAACGTTGGTCGCAGTACCGAAACCGGTGGCCGGGTTCAGGGTGATGTTGTTGCCCTTCAGCTGCCAGGCGTTGCTGCCTGGTTCGCAGGTGGTGTACGTACCGTCCTTGAGGCGGATGATGGCGTTTTCACCGCGCTTGGCATACAGGGCACTGCCGCGGATGTGCGACTTGTGCATCACGTATTCGGCGTTGTCGACCTGGGCTTCGCCCGTGTCGAGCTGAATCTGTGCCTCGTCACCGACCACCAGCGAACCGTTGTCACGGATCCGGACGTTGCCCTTGAGCTCGCCACGGTTTTCGGTCTGGTAGAGGTTGGCCTCATCGGCCTCGGCCTGCATGCTGCCCTGGCGCATCACCACGTCACCGGCGAGGGTAGCGATCTGCTGCTCCTGCTGGTACTTGGACACCTTGGCGTTGATGTAGGTCGGCGACTCGTCCTTCGGCGTGGTATCGGCCATGCCCGGGCGCGTTGGCTCGATATAGGCGCCACCGCAGTACGGGCCGGTTTCGGCCAGCTGCGCTGCAGTCAGCTTGTCACGCGGCACCCAGTCGAGGTGGCTGTAGTCTTCGCTGCGCGACTTCAGGGCACGGCCCTTGGCCTCGGTGACCAGCATCGGCCGGTCCGCGGTTTCGGCTTCGCTCGCGGCTTCTGTGCCGGAGCTGACGGCCGCACCTTCGTGCACCGGGCGCGGCGGCAGGTTGTTGACTGGCGCTTTGGGCTTGCAGTCCCAACCACCGGAGGCGGACACTTGGCAGTCGAACTGTTCGGCTGCCACTACGTATGAGGTGGCCAGAGGTTGCAGGGCCAGCAGACCGCCGGTTACCAGCAACGGAAACTTTCTACGAAACGCGGGGGATTTCAATGCCATCTTATTAGTCCGGGCTTCCTGCGTGCCATCTGCCCGCGTGTGGGGCCGCACGCCTCTCGATGGTCTGAAAAAGATGCTGGATAATAAAGCATGACCCGCTTGACGGCTAGGGCCGTCGGAGACCCTTGTAATGCCTGAACACGATGTACGCCTGCAACAACTGACGGTCTGGCTCGATGAGCAGCTCAATGATCTTTTCCTGAACAACGCCTGGGGCGAAGTGCCCGCAGGCAGCCTGACCGCGGCCAGCAGCGACGCCAGCTTCCGCCGCTACTTCCGCTGGCAGGGCGCTGGGCACAGCTTCGTGATCATGGATGCGCCCCCCCCGCAGGAAAACTGCCGACCGTTCGTCGCCATTGACCACTTGCTGGCCAGCGCTGGTGTGCATGTGCCGCTGATCCATGCCCAGGACCTGGAGCGCGGCTTCCTGTTGCTGGGGGATCTGGGCCACCAGACATACCTTGATGTAATTGATGCCGACAACGCCGATGGCCTGTTCGCCGACGCCATCGAGGCCTTGCTGGCCTTCCAGCGCCTGCCAATGGATGCGCCGCTGCCCAGCTACGACGATGCCCTGTTGCGCCGTGAAGTAGAGCTGTTTCCCGAGTGGTACGTGGGGCGTGAGCTTGGCCTGGCCCTGAGCGAAGCGCAGAAAGCCACCTGGCAGCGCGTCAGCCAGCTGCTGATCGACAGCGCCCTGGCCCAGCCCAAGGTGCTGGTGCACCGCGACTACATGCCGCGCAACCTGATGCAGAGTACCCCCAACCCCGGTGTACTGGACTTCCAGGACGCGGTGTACGGCCCGGTCACCTACGACATCACCTGCCTGTTCAAGGACGCCTTCCTCAGCTGGCCGCAGGCACGGGTCGAAGGCTGGCTGCGAAACTACTGGCAGCAGGCCAGGGCGGCCGGCATCCCGGTGCAGGGCGACTTCGAAGCATTCCAGCGTGCCAGCGACCTGATGGGTGTGCAGCGCCACCTGAAGGTCATCGGCATTTTCGCTCGCATTTGCCACCGCGACGGCAAACCGCGCTACCTGGGCGACGTGCCGCGTTTCTTCGCCTATATAGAAGAAGTGATCGGCCGCCGGCCCGAATTGGCGGAGCTGGGTGAGCTGATTGCCGAGTTGCAGGCCGGAGCGCGTGCATGAAGGCAATGATCCTGGCAGCGGGCAAGGGCGAGCGTATGCGCCCGTTGACCTTGCATACCCCCAAGCCACTGATCCCGGTCGCCGGCCAGCCGCTGATCGAGTACCACCTGCACGCCCTGGCGGCGGCGGGTGTTACCGAGGTGGTGATCAACCATGCCTGGCTCGGCCAGCAGATCGAAGACCACCTGGGCGATGGCAGCCGCTTCGGGGTGAGCATCCGTTATTCACCCGAGGGCGAACCGCTGGAGACCGGTGGCGGCATCTTCAAGGCCCTGTCGTTGCTGGGTGACGCGCCGTTCCTGCTGGTTAACGGCGATGTCTGGAGCGACTACGATTTCATAGGCCTGCAGGCCCCCTTGCAAGGCCTTGCTCACCTGGTACTGGTCGACAACCCTGGCCATCACGGGCGCGGTGACTTCCGCCTGGTGGGCGAGCAAGTCGTCGATGGCGATGACGCTCCCGGCACGCTGACCTTCAGTGGGCTTTCGGTGCTGCACCCGGCCCTGTTCGACGGTTGCCAGCCCGGTGCCTTCAAGCTTGCACCGCTGCTGCGTCAGGCCATGGCGGATGGCAAGGTCACTGGCGAGCACTACCGTGGGCACTGGGTGGATGTTGGTACGCTTGAGCGCCTGGCCGAGGCTGAGCGTTTGATTGGCGAGCGCGCCTGATATGTGGTGGCCAGGCACGCTGATTGGTGTGGGTGCCGGTTTTGCTGTTGCCAGCATTCCGGGGGCCTTGCTCGGTGGGTTGCTTGGGCAGGCCCTGGACCGCCGCCTGCGCTTGCAGGGCTGGGAAGACATGCGCGAACGCCTGGGCGGGCGCTCGGCCTTGCGCGACGACGAGTTGCTGTTCGTGATGCTCGGGCGCCTGGCCAAGTGCGATGGGCGGGTGGCCGAGCAGCATATCCGCCAGGCGCGCCAGGAAATGCTGCGCCTGGACCTGGCCGAAGCGGCCCGGCTGCGCGCGATAGCCGCGTTCAACCGCGGCAAGGCAGGCAAGGACCGGCTGGGCAGCCATTTGCGCCGCATTCGCCACCAGCCGCATGCGGCGGAAGGCACCCTGCGTGCGTGTTGGCGCATGGTCTGGGCCGACGGCAAGATGGGCAACAAGGAACGTGAGCTGCTGCTGGACTGGGGGCAGAAGCTGGGCCTGAGCCGGCGGCAGGTGCAGGCGATGTCGCTGGAGTACGAGCCGCGCAAGGCAGCCGGAACGGAAGGGGTGGCCATGACTTATGCCGCGGCGTTGCGCTTGCTGGCGGTTGAGGCGGACACCGAGACCGACAAAGTCAAGCAGGCGTATCGCCGGCTGGTCAGCCGGCATCACCCAGACAAGCTGGCGGGTACCGGTGCCAGCGAGGCGCAGGTGCGTGAGGCGACCGAGCGCACCCGTGAGTTGCATCAGGCCTATGCCATGATTCGTAAGCGGCGGGGCCTGTAACCGGGCGGCGCTCGGTTCATGCCCCACCACAAGAATCAAGCCGAACTCAACCCTGCGGGCTCATCCACCCCCGTACCCGGCGGAACAACTGCTCTTGTTCCGCCGCCTTGTTCCCTGGCATGGCAATCAACGACAACTGCCGGTACTGGCTGTCCTTCTGCCGCTTGCTGGCCTGCAGGCGCTGCTCGGCCGCGTTGCGGTCGCTGCTACGGGTGACGTAGTAGATATCGGCAGTCGGCACCTTCAAGGTCGGCGTCAGGCTTTGCAGGTCATGTTGAACCCGCGCCGGTGTCTGCGCCGCGACCATCACCAGTTTTTGTACCTGTGGTGGCTGCTTCTCGCTCAGGTAGCGTGCCGCCCAATACGCACCGCTACCATGGCCGATCAGCACGATGCTGCGGGCGTTGTGTTGCTGTGCGTACGCTACGGCGGCATCCAGGCGGGCGAAGATACGCTCGGCATCTGCCGGGTCGGCCTGCTCGCTGGTCTGTTCAGCGTCAGTGCTTTCTGCGGTGTCGGCATCGGCCGCCGTGGCCTGGGCCACGTTGGCGTTGGCGTCGGCCGGTACGTCCTTGGCCGGTGCGCTTTCGCCTTTGTCTTTCTCAGGCTCGGCGGGCGGTGCGGCCTCGACCCTTGCCTGCGGGCTGTCGGCGAGCAGGTCGGGCAGGCTGACGCTCAGGCTGTGCCAGCCGACATCAGGGAATTTCTGCCGCAGTGGGCCGACCGCATTTGGCCAGTCCGCGGTCTCGCCTGCACCGGGAATTATGATGACTGCCCCTTGCGGGTCGTTGTCATTGGCGGGTTTCCAAAGGGCCAGGAAGCTGTCGGCACCGGCCTGCAAGGTCTGCTGCTCGGCCTTGGGCACAAGCCGTTCCAGCGCCTGGGCATCTTCCTGACTGCGCTCCAGCAGGGGCGGGCGCGGGGCTTCGGCGGCCGGAGCTTCGGTGGTGGTGGGTGGTTTTTCGGCTTCGGCAGCCAAGGCGCCGAGTGGAAGGATCGAGGCCAGGCAGCACATTGCCAGCGTCGTGCGATAAAGTGTGGACATGAGTCAACCCAAGGCCAGAATGATACCGGCAGCCTAATAGTATTTGCCCGTGACGGCCATGCTGCATGGCCGCCTTTGCCAAGACGAGCGTGTAGATGAAGCGAGTGCGTCGCCTGTTGGTTATCGGCTGCTTGTGGCTGCCCTTGATTGCATTGGCCCGGCCCGAGGTGGTGCCCACCGTTACGCTGGAGCCTGCGCAACAGCAGTGGCTGGACGCGCACCGCAGCTTGCGCGTCGGCCTGGTGCTGCAGGCGCCCTACGCCCAGTTCGACCGGCGCCTGCAGCAACTGTACGGGGCCAACGTAGAACTGGTGAACAGCCTGGCGCAGGCGCTGCGCCTGGACCTTACCTGGCGCAACTTCAGCGACCAGGCCAGCCTGGAACATGCCCTGCAGAGCGGCGAAATCGACTTCGCCCCCGGCCTTACCCAGACGCCGGCCAGCCTGCGGCTGTGGCTGTTCAGCGACCCGTACATGCGCGTGCCGCAACTGGTGGTGGGGCCACGCACCGGGGCCATGGCCGTGGATCTGGAAAAGCTTGAAGCCGAGCAGCGAGTGGCCGTACGCATGCCCAGCCAGCTGGCCGATTACCTGCGTGGCAACTACGGCAACCTCAACCTGCAGGGGGTGCCCAACGAACGTGAGGCCTTGCAACTGGTGGTAGGTGGCCAGGCCAGTTTCGCGGTGCTGGATGAAGCCCAGCTCAGCCGCTTGTCACGCGAAAGCGAGTTCAGTGAGCTGGCGGTGGTCGGTGATATCGGCCTGCCGCAGTTGTTGCGCATCGGCTCGCGGCGCGACTGGCCGCTGCTGGCCGATGTGCTCGAACGCGGCCTGCAGGCGCTGCCGGCCAAGGAGCTGGAGCAACTGCACCAACGCTGGCTGCAACCCAAATACCCACGGCTGAGCGAGTCGCCTGGCTTCTGGCAGAACCTGGCCTTGCTGTTCGGTATGTTGCTGTTGTGTGCCTTGGCCACCCTGGTGTGGCAACGCCGCCAGCAGCGCCAGCTGGAGCGAAGCCTGCTGACCACGCGGGAAAGCCTGGTGGAGCGACAAGTGCGTGAAGAAGCCCTGCGCCTGAGCCAATTCGCCATCGACCAGAGCACGGTGGGTATTCTCTGGGTCAACTGGGACAGCCACGTACGCTACGCGAACCATGCCGCCGAGCGCATGCTGGGTTATGGCGACGGCGAATTGCTGGAGCGGCCGTTGAGCACCTTCGAGCCCAGCCTGAACATGGACCGCTGGCTGGATTTGTGGAAGGGCGCACGCACGGGGGAGGGCGGTGTTGGCCAGTTCGAGGCACAGTGCCGGCGGGCCGACAACAGCCTGCTGCCGGTCGAGCTATCACTGAGTTTTCTGCGTTTTCGAGATTCCGAATACCTGGTGGTCTACCTCGCCGATGTCACCGAGCGCCACCGCGCCCTGGCGGCACTGCGCGAGAGCGAGGCGAGGCTCAAGGGCATTGCCGGCAACGTGCCCGGGCTGGTTTTCCGCCTGGAGCGTGACCCGGCCGAAGGCGAACTGGAATTCCCCTATATCAGTGAGGGCAGCGAGGCGTTGGTGGGCTATGCGCCTGTCGAGATCCAGCACCCACAGATGGGCCTGCGCAACCTGGTTCACCCCGAAGACCGCGCCGATTACCACCGGGTCCAGGACCTGGCCTTGGCCAGCGATCAGGACTGGTCCTGGCAGGGGCGCATCCTGACCCGCCACGGTGAACAACGCTGGGCCGACATCAAGGCCAGCACCCGGCGCCTGGCCAACGGCCAGGTGGTGTGGGACGGTGTGGTATGGGACATCACCCAGGGCAAGCGGGCAGAGTTGGCGTTGGCGAAATCCCAGGAGCAGCTGCGCGAGCTGTCGGCCCACCTGGAAAGCGTGCGCGAGGAAGAAAAGGCGCGCATCGCCCGGGAAGTGCATGATGAGCTGGGGCAGATGCTGACCGTGCTCAAGCTGGAGGTGTCGATGTGCGAGCTGGCGTTTGCCGACCTGGATCCCGGCCTGCATGAGCGCCTGGCAAGCATGAAGCGCCTGATTGCCCAGCTGTTCCAGTTGGTGCGTGATGTCGCCACTGCCTTGCGCCCGCCGATTCTCGATGCCGGTATTGCCTCGGCCATCGAATGGCAGGCACGGCGCTTTGAAGCCCGCACGCAGATCCCTTGCCTGGTACAAGTGCCGGATAATCTGCCAGCATTGAGCGATGCCAAGGCCACCGGCCTGTTTCGTATCTTGCAGGAGGCACTGACCAACGTCATGCGCCACGCCCAGGCGCACAGCGTGGAGATCGAGCTGGTGCGTGAGGAAGGGCAATTGCGCATGACGGTCAGCGATGATGGCCAAGGCTTTTGCCGCGAGCAGACCCGGCCCACTTCATTTGGCCTGGTGGGTGTACGCGAGCGGGTGCTGATGCTGGGGGGCAGCATGGCGCTGGACAGTGAACCGGGCGAAGGCACCAGCCTGAGTGTGGCCATTCCGTTGGAGTAGGAGAGCAATCGTGATTCGAGTACTGGTGGCCGAAGACCACACCATTGTCCGTGAAGGCATCAAGCAGTTGATTGGCCTGGCCAAGGACATGCGGGTGGTGGGGGAGGCCGGGAATGGTGAGCAGTTGCTCGACACCCTGCGCCACACGCCGTGCGAAGTGGTGCTGCTGGATATCTCGATGCCGGGGGTGAACGGCCTGGAGGCGATCCCGCGGATCCGTGCCCTGCACGATGCGCCGGCAATCCTGATGCTGTCGATGCACGACGAGGCACAGATGGCGGCGCGGGCGCTGAAGGCTGGGGCGGCGGGCTATGCCACCAAGGACAGTGACCCGGCGCTGCTACTGACCGCGATACGTCGGGTGGCAAGTGGCGGGCGTTACATCGACCCGTCGCTGGCCGACCGCATGGTGTTCGAAGTGGGCCTGACCGAGTCCCGGCCACTGCATACACTGCTGTCGGAGCGGGAGTTTTCGGTGTTCGAGCGCCTGGCCCAGGGGGCCAACGTCAACGACATCGCCCAGCAACTGGCGCTGTCGAGCAAGACCATCAGCACCCACAAGGCGCGTTTGATGCAAAAGCTGAAAGTGAACTCGCTGGCGGAGCTGGTGAAGTACGCCATGGAACACAAGCTGGTCTGATTGCGACATCCCCGTGCCCGAAACTTGCCGAAGCCTCTGTGGGAGCGGGCATGCCCGCGAAAGGGCCTGGCCTGCTGATCTCTATGGCTGAGCCGGCCTCTTCGCGGGCATGCCCGCTCCCACAGGTTTAGTGGTTGGCTCGCAAGGGCATTCAAATCCCGCCATTGTTGTAGGGCAATCCCTACAGCAAATCTTCCATCCGGATGATGGCATTCTCTCAGTGCCCCCGATTTTCGTGCGCTTGCGCCTCTTCTACTCTTTTGCCTACGCAGTCATCCAACAAGAAGGTGCAGGCATGAGCGAGGCGAAGTCGAACGCTGCAACCAGCGAAACGCTGGTCAGCTTCCGTGGTGTGCAGAAGAGCTACGACGGCGAGTCGCTGATCGTCAAAGACCTCAACCTGGACATCCGCAAGGGCGAGTTCCTTACCCTGCTTGGCCCGTCCGGCTCCGGCAAGACCACCAGCCTGATGATGCTGGCCGGCTTCGAAACCCCTACCGCCGGTGAAATCCAGCTGGCCGGGCGCTCGATCAACAACGTGCCGCCGCACAAGCGCGACATCGGCATGGTGTTCCAGAACTACGCGCTGTTCCCGCACATGACTGTGGCCGAGAATCTGGCCTTTCCGCTGACCGTGCGCAACCTGAGCAAGACCGACGTCAGCGAGCGGGTCAAACGCGTGCTGAACATGGTCCAGCTCGATGCATTCGCCAAGCGCTACCCCGGCCAGCTTTCCGGTGGCCAGCAGCAGCGGGTGGCCCTGGCCCGTGCACTGGTGTTCGAGCCGCAACTGGTGCTGATGGACGAACCGCTCGGCGCGCTGGACAAGCAGCTGCGTGAACACATGCAGATGGAGATCAAGCATATTCACCAGCGCCTGGGCGTGACCGTGGTGTACGTGACCCACGATCAGGGCGAAGCGCTGACCATGTCCGACCGCGTGGCGGTGTTCCACCAGGGCGAGATCCAGCAGATCGCCGACCCGCGCACGCTGTACGAAGAACCCTGCAATACCTTCGTCGCCAACTTCATCGGCGAGAACAACCGTATCAACGGCACCTTGCTGGCCAGCGATGGCAAGCGCTGCCAGGTGCAGCTGCCGCGCGGCGAGCGGGTCGAAGCGCTGGCGGTGAACGTCGGCCAGGCCGGCGAGCCGGTAACCCTGTCGATCCGCCCGGAGCGTGTGCGCCTGAATGGCCACAGCGAGAGCTGCGTCAACCGCTTCTCTGGCCGGGTGGCCGAATTCATTTACCTGGGCGACCACGTGCGGGTGCGCCTGGAAGTTTGCGGCAAGGCCGATTTCTTCGTGAAACAGCCGATTGCAGAGCTCGACCCGGCCCTGGCCGTGGGCGATGTGGTACCGCTGGGCTGGGAGGTGGAGCACGCCCGCGCGCTCGATCCGATTGCCGAAGCCCATTGATGGATTGCTTCACCAACCCTGTACTGTGGAGAGAATAAGAATGCGCAAGCAGTTGAAACTGACCGCCCTGGCCCTGGGGCTGTTCGCCGCTGGCCAGGCCATGGCCGCAGACCTCACCGTGATCTCGTTCGGGGGCGCCAACAAGGCCGCCCAGGTCAAAGCGTTCTACGAGCCATGGGAGAAGGCGGGGAATGGCAAGATCGTCGCCGGCGAGTACAACGGCGAAATGGCCAAGGTCAAGGCGATGGTCGACACCAAGAGCGTGTCGTGGAACCTGGTAGAGGTTGAGTCGCCAGAGCTGGCGCGTGGTTGCGATGAGGGCATGTTCGAAGAGCTCGACCCAGCCCTGTTCGGCAGCGAGGCCGATTACGTGCCTGGTGCCATCCAGCCGTGCGGCGTGGGCTTCTTCGTGTGGTCCACGGTCATGGCTTATAACGCCGACAAGCTCAAGACCGCACCTACCAGCTGGGCCGATTTCTGGGACACCAAGCAGTTCCCAGGCAAGCGTGGCTTGCGCAAGGGCGCCAAGTACACCATGGAATTTGCACTGATGGCCGATGGCGTTGCGCCCAAGGACGTCTACAAGGTGCTGGCCACAAAGGAAGGCCAGGACCGCGCCTTCAAGAAACTTGATGAACTCAAGCCCAGCATCCAGTGGTGGGAAGCGGGTGCACAGCCACCGCAGTTCCTGGCTTCAGGCGACGTGGTCATGAGCTCTGCCTACAACGGCCGTATTGCCGCTGTGCAGAAAGAGAGCAACCTCAAGGTGGTGTGGAACGGCGGCATCTACGACTTTGACGCCTGGGCGATCCCTAAAGGTGCCAAGAACGTCGAAGAGGCGAAGAAGTTCATCGCCTACAGCGTCAAGCCCGAACAGCAGAAGGTCTACTCCGAGAACATCGCCTACGGCCCGGCCAACTCCAAGGCCGTAAGCCTGCTGTCGGACGAGGTCAAGAAGGACATGCCGACCACGCCTGAGAACATTGCCAACCAGGTGCAGATCGACGTGGCCTTCTGGGCCGACAACAGCGAGCAGCTGGAGCAACGCTTCAACGCCTGGGCGGCGAAGAAGTAACAAACCGCAAAGCAGGGCCGCCATGCGGCCCATCGCCGGCAAGCCAGCTCCCACAGGGAGCGCGTAATCCCGCAAGCCAGTGCAGTGCCTGTAAGGGACAGGGATCAGAAGTCTCAAAGCCAGTGCAGTGCTTGTAAGGGACAGGGATCAGAAGTCTCAAAGCCAGTGCAGTGCTTGTAAGGGACAGGGATCAGAAGTCTCAAAGCCGGTGCAGTGCCTGTAAGGGACAGGGATCAGAAGTCTCAAAGCCAGTGCAGTGCTTGTAAGGGACAGGGATCAGAAGTCTCAAAGCCGGTGCAGTGCCTGTAAGGGACAGGGATCAGAAGTCTCGAAGCCGTTGCAGTACCTGTGGGAGCTGGCTTGCCGGCGATGGGCTGCACGGCAGCCCCATTTTCAGTTCGTATCGCGGAGTTCGCCATGGCCATTGCAGTGCCCCTCAACGAAGGCGCAGGTCCAAGTCTCAAGCAGCGCCTGAAGCACGCCGAGCGGGTCAACCGCTGGAAGGCGCAGGCGTTGATCGCGCCGCTGGCGCTGTTTCTTCTGCTGGTGTTCCTGGTGCCGATTGCGGCGCTGCTGTACAAGAGCGTCGGCAACCCGGAAGTGGTCGCCGGCCTGCCACGCACGGTAGACGTCATTACCCAGTGGGATGGCAAGAGCCTGCCCGGCGAGGATGTGTACAAGGCGCTGAGCCAGGACCTGGCCGAGTCGCGCAAGAACCAGACCCTTGGCGACCTTTCCAAGCGCCTGAACATGGAACTGGCCGGCTACCGCAGCTTGTTGACCAAGACTGCCCGCGCGCTGCCATTCAAGGCAGAGCCTGCCTCTTATAAAGACGCCCTGCAGGCCGTCGACGAGCGTTGGGGCGACCCGGCCTACTGGCAGGCGATACGCCGCAATACCAGTACGGTGACCTCGTTCTACCTGCTGGCTTCGGTGGACCACCGCATCGACGACCTGGGCGAGCTGGCCAAGGCCACGCCGGACCAGGCCATTTACCTGGATATCTTTGCCCGCACCTTGTGGATGGGTGTGGTGATTACCGCCATCTGCCTGGTGCTGGCTTACCCGCTGGCCTACCTCTTGGCCAACCTGCCGACCCGGCAGAGCAACCTGCTGATGATTCTGGTGCTGCTGCCGTTCTGGACCTCGATCCTGGTGCGGGTGGCGGCGTGGATCGTGCTGCTGCAATCGGGTGGCCTGATCAACAGTGCACTGATGGCCATGGGCATCATCGACCAGCCGCTGGAGCTGGTGTTCAACCGCACCGGTGTGTACATCTCCATGGTGCACATCCTGCTTCCGTTCATGATCCTGCCGCTGTACAGCGTGATGAAGGGCATTTCGCCCAGCTATATGCGTGCCGCGATCTCGCTGGGCTGCCACCCGTTCGCCAGCTTCTGGCGGGTGTACTTCCCGCAGACCTACGCCGGTGTTGGCGCGGGTTGCCTGCTGGTGTTCATCCTGGCCATCGGCTACTACATCACCCCGGCGCTGCTGGGGAGCCCGAACGACCAGATGGTCAGCTACTTCGTTGCCTTCTACACCAACACTAGCATCAACTGGGGCATGGCCACCGCATTGGGCGGGCTGTTGCTGCTGGCTACCGTGCTGCTGTACCTGATCTATAGCTGGCTGGTCGGCGCCAGCCGCCTGCGCCTGAGCTGAGGAGCCTTGTCATGCTGAGCCCATACATGTCGCCCGTGGAGCGGGTCTGGTTCTACAGCCTGCGCATTCTTTGCGGCCTGGTTTTGCTGTTCCTGATCCTGCCGGTGCTGGTGATCGTGCCGCTGTCGTTCAACAGTGGCAGCTTCCTGGTGTACCCGTTGCAGGGCTTTTCGCTGCAGTGGTACCAGGACTTCTTCGGCTCGGCCGAATGGATGCGGGCGCTGAAAAACAGCATCATCGTCGCCCCGGCGGCCACGGTGCTGGCCATGGTGTTCGGCACTCTGGCGGCCATTGGCCTGACCCGTGGCGATTTCCCCGGCAAGTCGCTGGTGATGGCGCTGGTGATTTCACCGATGGTGGTGCCGGTGGTGATCATCGGTGTGGCCAGCTACCTGTTCTTCGCCCCGCTGGGTATGGGTAACAGCTTCACCTCGCTGATTCTGGTGCATGCGGTGCTGGGTGTACCGTTCGTCATCATTACCGTGTCGGCAACCTTGCAGGGCTTCAACTACAACCTGGTGCGGGCGGCTGCCAGCCTGGGTGCGTCGCCGCTGCTGGCCTTCCGTCGGGTGACCCTGCCGCTGATTGCGCCCGGGGTGATCTCGGGTGCGCTGTTTGCCTTTGCGACGTCGTTCGACGAGGTGGTGGTGACACTGTTCCTGGCCGGGCCGGAGCAGGCGACCCTGCCAAGGCAGATGTTCAGTGGTATCCGCGAAAACCTGAGCCCGACCATTGCTGCGGCGGCGACATTGCTGATTGCCTTCTCGGTGGTACTGCTGCTGACCCTGGAGTGGTTGCGTGGGCGCAGCGAGAAGCTGAGAACCCAGCAGCCGGCCTGATTTTCTGGCGCCTGCGCTGGCCTCATCGCCGGCAAGCCAGCTCCCACAGAGATCTCTACAGGACCCTGCATCTGATAAGGCCTGTGGAGAACCCTGTGGGAGCTGGCTTGCCGGCGATGAGGCCAGCTCAGGCAGTGCAAGGCTCTTGGGTATCGGTCGCGATCATGTGATACCAATCAGCCCTCATCCGTTCGCCTGGGTTACAATGCGCGCCACCGTGATTCTGCCAACAGGTGCGCCATGCAGCCCTACGCTATTGCCCCCTCCATCCTCTCCGCCGATTTCGCCCGCCTGGGTGAAGACGTCGACAAGGTATTGGCTGCGGGTGCCGACATCGTCCACTTCGATGTCATGGACAACCACTACGTTCCTAACCTGACCATTGGCCCGATGGTCTGCACCGCCCTGCGCAAGTACGGTGTTACCGCGCCGATCGACGTGCACCTGATGGTCAGCCCGGTCGACCGCATCATCGGCGACTTCATCGAAGCCGGCGCCACCTACATCACCTTCCACCCGGAAGCCTCGCAGCACGTCGACCGTTCGCTGCAACTGATCAAGGACGGCGGCTGCAAGGCCGGCCTGGTGTTCAACCCGGCCAGCAGCCTGGATGCCCTGAAGTACGTGATGGACAAAGTCGACATGGTGCTGCTGATGAGCGTCAACCCAGGCTTCGGCGGGCAGAAGTTCATCCCGGGCACCCTCGACAAGCTGCGCGAGGCGCGGGCGCTGATCGACGCCAGTGGCCGTGATATCCGCCTGGAGATCGACGGTGGCGTGAACGTCAACAACATCCGCGAGATCGCTGCCGCTGGCGCCGACACCTTCGTGGCCGGTTCGGCAATCTTCAACGCCCCGGACTACCAGGAAGTCATCGCCAAGATGCGCGCCGAACTGGCTCAGGCCCGCCCATGAGTGGCTTCGAGCAGCTGTTCCCGGGGACGCTGCCCAGGCTGGTGATGTTCGATCTGGACGGTACCCTGATCGATTCCGTGCCTGACCTGGCCGCCGCCGTGGACCGCATGCTGCTCGAACTGGGGCGCCCGCCTGCCGGCCTTGAGGCAGTACGCCACTGGGTCGGCAACGGCGCCCAGGTGCTGGTGCGCCGTGCGCTGGCGGGTGGCATAGACCACGCCGCCGTGGACGATGCGCTGGCCGACCAGGCGCTGGCGCTGTTCATGGATGCCTATGCGCAAAGCCATGAGCTGACCGTGGTCTACCCCGGTGTGCAAGACACCCTGCGCTGGCTGCGCAAGCGGGGCGTGGAAATGGCCCTGATCACCAACAAGCCCGAGCGCTTCGTCGGCCCTTTGCTGGACCAGATGAAAATCGGCAACTACTTCCGCTGGATCATTGGCGGCGACACCCTGCCACAGAAAAAGCCAGACCCGGCGGCTTTGCTGTTTGTCATGCAGATGGCCAGTGTTACCCCACAGCAGTCGCTGTTTGTCGGCGATTCGCGCAGTGACGTATTGGCGGCCAAGGCGGCTGGCGTGCAGTGCGTGGGGCTGACCTACGGCTACAACCATGGCCGGCCGATCCACGACGAATCCCCCAACCTGGTAATCGACGATCTGCGTGCGTTGCTGCCCGGTTGCGCAGACCCGGCCACTGGGATAACGTTGGCCAACCTTCAAGCCTCACAAGACAGAGAGCCCACCGTGGTGGTTACTGGCAAATTCTGGATGAAAGTCATCAAGGCCCTGGCCCGTTGGCGTTGGCGCGCCTGACTTCCGCCTGCCGGCGCGTGCCGGCCCGTCCGTTTGCCTGACCTATTGCTGCTTGCCACGAGGCTACTCATGAACCGCGAAGAATTCCTGCGCCTGGCCGCTGCCGGCTACAACCGCATTCCCCTGGCCTGCGAAACCCTGGCCGACTTCGACACGCCGTTGTCGATCTACCTGAAACTGGCTGACCAGCCCAACTCGTACCTGCTCGAGTCGGTGCAGGGTGGCGAGAAATGGGGCCGTTACTCGATGATCGGCCTGCCGTCGCGCACCGTGATGCGTGTGCACGGCTACCACGTCAGCATCCTGCAGGATGGCGTCGAGGTTGAAAGCCACGATGTCGAAGACCCGCTGGCCTTTGTCGAAAGTTTCAAGGACCGTTACAAGGTCGCTGACATCCCTGGTCTGCCGCGCTTCAACGGCGGCCTGGTCGGCTACTTTGGCTATGATTGCGTGCGTTATGTGGAAAAACGCCTTGGCGCCAGCCCCAACCCCGACCCGCTGGGCGTGCCGGATATCCTGCTGATGGTGTCCGATGCGGTGGTGGTGTTCGACAACCTGGCAGGCAAGATGCACGCCATCGTGCTGGTCGACCCGGCTGAAGATCAGGCCTTTGAACAGGGCCAGGCACGCCTGCAAGGCCTGCTGGAAACCCTGCGTCAGCCGATCACCCCGCGCCGCGGCCTGGACCTGAGTGGCCCGCAGGCCGCCGAGCCGGAATTCCGCTCCAGCTATACCCGCGACGACTACGAGAACGCGGTCGGCCGTATCAAGGAGTACATCCTGGCCGGCGACTGCATGCAGGTGGTGCCGTCGCAACGCATGTCGATCGACTTCAAGGCTGCGCCCATCGACCTGTACCGTGCGCTGCGCTGCTTCAACCCGACGCCGTACATGTACTTCTTCAACTTCGGCGACTTCCATGTGGTCGGCAGTTCGCCCGAGGTGCTGGTGCGGGTCGAGGACAACCTGGTCACCGTGCGCCCGATTGCCGGTACCCGCCCGCGTGGCGTGACCGAAGAAGCCGACCGCGCGCTGGAAGACGACCTGCTGTCGGACGACAAGGAAATCGCCGAACACCTGATGCTGATCGACCTGGGCCGCAACGACGTCGGCCGTGTGTCCTCGACCGGCAGCGTGCGCCTGACCGAGAAGATGGTGATCGAGCGTTACTCCAACGTGATGCACATTGTCTCCAACGTCACCGGCCACCTGCGTGAGGGGCTGACGGCGATGGATGCACTACGGGCAATCCTGCCGGCTGGCACCCTGTCGGGTGCGCCGAAGATTCGCGCGATGGAGATCATCGACGAGCTGGAGCCGGTCAAGCGTGGTGTCTACGGTGGTGCAGTCGGCTACTTTGCCTGGAACGGCAACATGGACACCGCGATCGCAATCCGTACAGCCGTGATCAAGGACGGTGAACTGCATGTGCAGGCCGGGGGCGGCATCGTTGCCGACTCGGTGCCGGCGCTGGAGTGGGAAGAAACCATCAACAAGCGCCGGGCCATGTTCCGTGCCGTGGCGCTTGCAGAGCAGACGTTGGCTAAATAAACAGATTGGGGCTGCTTCGCAGCCCTTCGCGGCACAAGGATCGCGCAAATCCCGAGACCTGCGCGGTCCCTGTAGGAGCGGCCTTGTGCCGCGAAGGGCCGCTAAGCGGCCCCATCAATTCAAAAGTCCACGCTCACCCCCAGGCTAACCCCCTGCTGCGTCAACTCATCGCTCTTGCGCCAGTTGTAGTTCCCACGCAGATGCACCCCTGCCACCACTTCATGGCTCACCCCCAGGCTCGCCCGGGTCAGGTCGCTGTGCGGCGTATACCCGGTCAGGGTGAAGTCATTGGCCGGCAAGCTGGTCAGGTGCATGGTTACATCCTGCTGGTCATCCTCGAATTCATGCTCCTGTGCCACCTCGGCGAACAGCCGGGTACCTGGCAGCACCTGTACGCTGCCCAGCAACCCCAGGCCCAAGCGGCGTGACGTGCGTTCCTGGTCGTCGAAGCCCAGTGCCGTCGAGCGCCCGCTCTTCTCGTCATAGCCATCCACCTTCACCCGCGCATAATCAGCGCTGATAAACGGCGCCAGCTGCCAGCGGCTGCTTTCGGCTGCCAGGTTGTAGCCCAGCCGCCCGGACATCGCCCAGGCCTCGCCGTCGGTGTCGCCCTTTTCGCTGCGGTCGTTCACGCCGAGGGCGAAGGTGCGCTTGAGGTCGCTGTAGTCCAGGTGCCCGGCGGTCAATGCGGCATCGGCCCACCAGCGGTCCTGGCGGTATTGGGCGAAGGCGCTGGCCAGGTAGCTGTTCAGTTTGTAGTCCGAATCATTGGCGCCGGCCTCCAGCTTTTGCCGATACGCGCCGCCGGCCAGGCCCAAACGCCAAGCATCGTTCAAGCGATAGCTACCGCCCACGGTCAGGTTATAGCCGCGGCCATCGCCGCTGGCCGCGCTGCGCTGGCTGTCGAAGTCCAAGTCCTGGGCACCGGTGGCGACGAAGGCCTGCCATTGGCCAACGGCCTGCCAGGGCGTCTGCCATTGGTTGCGCAGTTCGTCCTGGTGGGCGCGCAGGCTGGCGTGGGCCATTTCCGGTAGCAGCGTCAGTTCCCACGGGGCGGAGATGATCGAATAGGCGTAGTCGGCAATCAGTTGCTGGCCAGCAATGGTCGGGTGCACCGAGTCGTTGAACAGCAGTTTGGTCGGGTCTGGGCTTGTGCCATTGATACCGTACACCGGGTTTTCCACGCAGCTGGCGCCGCTGTAGCAGGTACCGACCAGGTTCTGGTCGCTGGCCAGGCCGAACTGGTTGGGGCTGGCCAGTGCCTCGCCCAGCAGCACCGGGATGTTCAGCGGGATGATCTCGGCATCGATCTGACCGAGTTGGCTGATCAGTGACTGGTTGAACGCGCCAGACAGCAGTGACAGCGGGTTTTGCTGCGGCGTGCCGCTGAAGTTGGGCGTTTGGCCCAGGTCGGGCAGCAGCCAGACCATGATGTAGCGGGCACCACCTTGTTGCAGCGCCTGGGCGCTGGCCGCAAGGCGGGCACCGGCGGCCACGGCGTCGGCCGGGCTGTTCACCAGGCCTTGCAGGAAGTCGTTGCCGCCGCCCGTCAGGTAGTAAAGCGCGTTGGGGTCGGCACGCAGGCCGTTGGCCAGGTAGCCCGCCTTTTCACGCAGCACCAGGCCGGCGCCGGGGTTTCCTGGCGGGATAACGGTCTCGGAAGTTGTCGTGATCGAATCCAGGATCTGCTGGGTTGTATAACCACCGACAGCCCAGTTGTTGCCATCGGGCTGGATGCCCACTGACGTGGAGGGGTTCAGCTCATCCGGGTTTATACCCAGCCTTCCCCCCAGGATCATGGGCGACACAGGTGCAAAGTTGCCATTGGCATCGCGGTTTGTGAACCGTGCGCCGGGTGTGCCGCCGGTCAGGTCGGGAAACTGCCCCGCATCGGCGAGGCTGTCGCCAAACACGATCAGCGTGGAATAGGGCGAGGGTGCAGCGAACGCCTGGCTGCAGGCCAGGGCCAGTGAGGCAAGGGTAAAACGCAATAACGGGGCTTTTCGCATCTGGGAACATCCTTTTCTTTGTTTTTATCTGGACAACCTGATCGACCTTAGCAAATCGCAGTGCATCCCTCCCAAGTCCATTCGTTTCCCCGTGTTTAAAGGCATATTGCGCCCGCCGCCCCGGTAAGCTACTGTGCCGGGACGTATGAGCGAGACCTATCCTGTGTTGATCGTCAGTAAACTCTTGATGCGCGTAATCAAGGCCCACGCCCGTTGGCGTTGGCGCGCCTGACTTTATCCCCTGCCGGCCCGCCCGGCCCGCCCCCGTTTGCCTTCTTCTTTACTGCCCTTTGTGGCGAAGCCGTGCCTGTAGCGGCTGCAAGAAGGTTCGAATTCTGAAGTCAGTAAAATCAAGAGGTTTAACACCATGTTACTGATGATCGACAATTACGACTCATTCACTTACAACGTCGTTCAGTACCTTGGCGAGCTGGGTGCCGAGGTCAAGGTCATTCGCAATGACGAAATGACCATCGCTCAGATCGAAGCCCTCAACCCCGAGCGCATCGTCGTGTCCCCGGGCCCGTGCACGCCAAGCGAGGCTGGCGTGTCCATCGAGGCCATCCTGCATTTTGCCGGCAAGCTGCCGATTCTGGGTGTGTGCCTGGGCCACCAGTCCATCGGCCAAGCCTTTGGCGGTGACGTGGTGCGTGCCCGCCAGGTGATGCACGGCAAGACCAGCCCGGTACACCACCGTGACCTGGGCGTGTTCGCCGGCCTCAACAACCCGCTGACCGTGACCCGCTACCATTCGCTGGTGGTCAAGCGCGAAACCTTGCCCGATTGCCTGGAGGTCACTGCCTGGACCGCTCATGCAGACGGTTCGGTCGACGAGATCATGGGCCTGCGCCACAAAACGCTGAATATCGAAGGGGTGCAGTTCCACCCCGAGTCGATCCTGACCGAGCAGGGCCACGAGCTGTTCGCCAACTTCCTCAAGCAGACCGGCGGCCACCGCTAAGGATCGAACATGGATATCAAGAGCGCGTTGAGTCGTATCGTCGGCCAGCTGGACCTTTCTACCGAAGAAATGCGCGACGTCATGCGCCAGATAATGACCGGCCAGTGCAGCGAGGCGCAGATCGGCGCCTTCCTGATGGGCATGCGCATGAAGAGTGAAAGCATCGACGAAATCGTCGGCGCGGTGTCGGTGATGCGTGAGCTAGCCGACAAGGTTGAACTGAAAAGCCTGGATGGCGTCGTTGATATCGTCGGCACCGGCGGTGATGGGGCCAATATCTTCAACGTGTCCACCGCGTCTTCGTTCGTCCTGGCGGCGGCGGGCTGCACCGTGGCCAAGCACGGCAACCGCGCAGTGTCGGGCAAGAGCGGCAGCGCCGACCTGTTGGAAGCTGCCGGCATCTATCTGAACCTGACGCCAGTTCAGGTGGCCCGCTGTATTGACAGCCTGGGCATCGGCTTCATGTTCGCGCAAAGCCATCACTCGGCCATGAAATATGCTGCCGGCCCGCGCCGCGATCTGGGGTTGCGTACCCTGTTCAACATGCTCGGCCCGCTTACGAATCCGGCCGGAGTGAAGCATCAGGTGGTCGGCGTGTTCGCTCAGGCCCTGTGCCGCCCGTTGGCTGAGGTTCTGCAACGCCTGGGTAGCAAGCATGTGCTGGTGGTGCACTCCAAGGATGGCCTGGATGAGTTCAGCCTGGCTGCCCCCACCTTTGTTGCCGAGCTGAAGAACGACGAAATTACTGAATACTGGGTCGAGCCGGAAGACCTCGGCATGAAGAGCCAGAGCTTGCATGGCCTTGCCGTCGAGAACCCGCAGGCGTCGTTGGAGTTGATCCGCGATGCGCTGGGCCGGCGCAAGACCGAGAACGGTCAGAAGGCCGCCGAGATGATCGTGCTTAATGCTGGCGCGGCACTGTATGCAGCCGACCATGCCATGAGCCTGAAAGCCGGTGTAGAACTGGCCCATGATGTACTGCACACCGGCCTGGCCTGGGAAAAGCTGCAGGAACTGGGTGCCTTTACTGCAGTATTCAAGGTGGAGAACGAAGCATGAGTGTGCCGACGGTGCTGGAAAGGATCATTGCCCGCAAGTTCCAGGAAGTGGCCGAGCGCAGCGCGCGCGTCAGCCTCGCCGAGCTGGAAGGCCTGGCCAAGGTTGCCGATGCCCCGCGTGGCTTCGCCAATGTGCTGATCGAGCAGGCTAAGCGCAAACAGCCAGCGGTGATCGCCGAGATCAAGAAGGCTTCGCCGAGCAAGGGCGTGATCCGCGAGCACTTCGTGCCAGCGGAAATCGCTGTCAGCTACGAGAAGGGCGGTGCTACCTGCCTCTCGGTGCTGACCGATGTCGATTACTTCCAGGGTGCCGATGAGTACCTGCAGCAGGCACGTGCTGCCGTTTCGCTGCCGGTGATCCGCAAGGACTTCATGGTCGACCCTTACCAGATCGTCGAAGCCCGGGCCTTGGGCGCGGACTGCGTGCTGCTGATCGTCTCGGCGCTGGACGATGTGAAAATGGCCGAATTGGCCGCGACTGCAAAAGACGTCGGCCTCGACGTGCTGGTGGAAGTGCACGATGGCGATGAGCTGGAGCGCGCGTTGAAAACCCTGGATACGCCGCTGGTGGGGGTGAACAACCGCAACCTTCACACTTTCGAGGTCAGCCTGGAAACCACCCTTGACCTGCTGCCGCGCATTCCGCGTGATCGCCTGGCGATTACCGAGAGCGGTATTCTGAACCGGGCCGATGTCGAGCTGATGGCAATCAACGAGGTTTACTCGTTCCTGGTGGGCGAGGCGTTCATGCGCGCTGAGCAGCCTGGGCTGGAGTTGCAGCGGTTGTTCTTCCCCGAACAAGTGAAGAAGACTGTTCAGCACCTGGACTGATCAAATGAAGCCGGCGTTTTTGCCGGCTTTTTTGTATGCCTGACATGGCCCTTTCGCGGGTTCTTCACCACTCTTAAGCCCTGTGTCAGACCTGTGGGAGCGGGCCTGCCCGCGAATAGGCCATCAAAAACAACATCAAAGGTGGATCAATGAACGATCAACCCCTGGCTCTGACCGTCGAGCAAGGCCTGCACGCCGAACAGGACCTGCTGGCCGCGGTGTGCCGCGGCGAACGCGAAAGTGGCGTGCTGTTCTGGCGCCCTACCGACCATGCCCTGGTCATGCCCCGGCGCATGAGCCGCCTGGACAACTTCGAAGCCGCCTGTTCGGAGCTGGCGATTGCCGGCTGGCCGGTGCTGCTGCGCGAGACTGGCGGTGAGCCGGTGCCTCAATCCCATTCCACCGTCAACGTCGCACTGGTCTACGTTGCCCCGCGCAGCGAAGGCGATCACGGCCGCATCGAAAGCGCCTACGAGCGCCTGTGCCTGCCGCTGTGCGATGTACTGCGCGAGTGGGGCGGGGTGGCGTCGGTGGGTGAAATCGACGGGGCGTTCTGCGATGGCCGCTACAACGTCAACCTCAATGGCCGCAAGCTGGTGGGTACCGCCCAGCGCTGGCGTCAGGGCCTGGGTGGCAAGCGCCCGGTGGTGCTGGTGCACGGTGCGTTGCTGCTGGACAACGAGCGTGAGTCGATGGTGGCGGCGGTCAACCGCTTCAACGAGTGTTGCGAGCTGGAGCAGCGCTGCCGCCCCGATGCACATATAGCCCTGCATGAAGTGGCGCCTGCGGCGCCCTGGTTCGAGCGCTTGTCGCAGGCCTATGCCAAGGTGCTTGCAGACCTGCCCAAGGACTAGGCTTTGTCCCTAACGGGTACCGTAGACCACCATGGTCTTGCCCTTGACCTGCACCAGGCTGCGTTCTTCAAGGTCCTTGAGGACGCGGCCGACCATTTCCCGTGAGCAACCGACGATTCGGCCGATTTCCTGACGGGTGATCTTGATCTGCATGCCGTCGGGGTGGGTCATGGCATCGGGTTGCTTGCACAATTCCAGCAGGCAACGGGCAACCCGCCCGGTGACGTCGAAAAATGCCAGGTCACCGACCTTGCGCGTGGTGTTACGCAGGCGCTGGGCCATCTGGCTGCCCAGGGCATAGAGGATTTCCGGGTCCTGGCGCGCCAGTTCGCGGAACTTCTCGTAGCTGATCTCGGCAACTTCGCACTCAGTCTTGGCTCGCACCCAGGCACTGCGCTGCTGTTCGCCGCCAACCGGCTCGAACAACCCCAGCTCGCCAAAGAAATCGCCATTGTTGAGATAGGCAATGATCATTTCACGGCCGTCGTCGTCTTCGATGAGGATGGTGACCGAACCCTTGATGATGAATGACAGTGTCTCGGCCCGGTCGCCGGCGCAGATGATGTTGCTCTTGGCGGTATAACGGCGGCGCTGGCAGTGTACCAGCAGCTTGTCGATGTTCTTGATCTTGGCGGGTAGGGCGGAGGCAACCATCACGAAATCCTGTTCGATACGACCCGTAGGCTTTTTATAAGGCTGTCTGGCGCAAGCGCCATTCATTTGGCGCCAGCTTATCAGACGTCACCGGATGTTTCGGTACTAAACCGACACGTCTCGTGCTTTTCCCACAGCCGCACAAGGTCTAAGCTGACAGCCTTTTCCGAATATCAGGAGTCCGGGTAGATGAAGGCACGTATCCAGTGGGCCGGTGAGGCCATGTTCCTCGGCGAATCGGGGAGTGGTCATGTCGTCGTGATGGACGGCCCGCCCGAGGCAGGCGGCCGCAACCTGGGTGTGCGTCCGATGGAAATGTTGCTGTTGGGCCTGGGTGGCTGCAGCAGCTTTGACGTGGTGAGCATTCTGAAGAAATCGCGCCAGGCGGTGGAAAGCTGCGAGGCGTTTCTGGAAGCCGAGCGCGCCAGCGAGGACCCGAAGGTGTTCACCAAGATTCACATGAACTTCGTGGTGAAAGGCCGTGGTCTGAAAGAAGCACAGGTCAAGCGGGCGGTGGAGCTGTCGGCAGAGAAGTATTGCTCGGCTTCGATCATGCTCGAACGTGCGGGGGTTGAGATTACCCACGGGTATGAAATCGTAGAGCTCGGTTAACGCAACGGTTTTGGGGCTGCTTCGCAGCCCATCGCCGGCAAGCCAGCTCCCACAGGTATATCGCCCGATTCTAGGTCAGCGCAGTACGTTTGGGAGCTGGCTTGTCGGCGATGGGCCGCAAAGCGGCCCCGGCAATATCAGCTCCGAAGCGCAGGCAGTGCAGCTTGCACCCACCCTGGCAGCCATCCCCGCATTACTTGGCTCAACCGCTCCCGCCGCTTCTGGTAAACCAGCCCCAGCCAGATAACCCCCAGCCCGATCAAGGTCACCACCACCGGGAACAGCAGCGACTGGGCAAACACCTCGTACGACAGGTACCCCAGGTAAGCCGCCACCCCCAGCCCACCAAACACCATGAACACCGGCCGGCGCAGCAGCACTGCCATGCCCATCAGCACGATGTTGATCAGGCAGTACAGGGCCTTGCCCAACTCACTGCCACTGTCCACCAGCGTCAGCCCGCCCCAGAATGCCGCCAGCCCGGCCAGGTAGCCCCAGCGGGCATAGTCCTCTCGCGTGCGGCCGTCTACAACAACGAACACCACCAGCAAAGCCAACCCGAACCACAGCGAAACCTCGCGGCGCTGCTCCCAGCTGAACGGCGAGCCGAAGAACCATTCGCTCAGGTCCATCGACATGAACCACAAGGCCACGGCTATCGGCATCACGACGAACGGGTAGGGGATCAGCCGCAGCATCAGCAGCCCGGCAAGCACCGTGGCCGCTTCCATCGCCAGCCAGCCGCCCTGCACGTAGGTGTAGTACTGGTGATAGTTGGCTTGCGCGTCGTCCAGTGGCCACCAGCCCACCAGGCGTTCGATGGCGAACACTGCCAGTGGCACGATGCTGACCGCGACGGCCGCCAGCACCCCGGCAGCAACAGGCTGGGCGCGGCGTTGCAGATGCAGGGCGAACAAGGTGAGCAGCAGGATATAGAGGCTGGCGATGACCAGCAGAGCGCCGTCGCCAATGCTCATCCAGGCTTCGGTGAGCAACCAGCCCATGGCTGCCATGATCAGCATGGCGCCGAAGTAGAAGGCGACATGGGCCAGCTGGAAGCTGCCCCGTTGGGCGGGTTGCTGGCGCAGGAATACCAGCAGGGCCTGGTCCTGGCCCGGCTGGAGAATGCCGGCTTGCACGGCGCGCGCCAGGTCCTTGGCGTCGAATCGATCCGTCATGGCGATGCCTTCAGATGCGGTAGGTGCTCTTGGTCATGACCTTGGCCAGCAAGCTCATGCCAAAGCGGACCGGTGCCGGGAAGCGATAACCACCGGCTTCCAGTGCAGACTCGGCATGCTGCTCTTCATCGATGCGCATCTGCTCGAGAATGGCCCGGGACTTTTCGTCTTCGTGCGGGATCTGCTCCAGGTGCTCGTCGAGGTGCTTGCACACCTGGTGTTCGGTGGCGGCGACGAAGCCCAGGCTGACCTTGTCGCTGACCAGGCCGGCGAGTGCGCCGATGCCGAACGACATGCCATAGAACAGGGGGTTGAGCACGCTTGGGTGGCTGTTCAGCTGGCGAATGCGCTGTTCGCACCAGGCCAGGTGGTCCACTTCTTCCTCGGCAGCATGCTCCATGGCCTTGCGTACCTGGGGCAGTTTGGCGGTCAGCGCCTGGCCCTGGTACAGCGCCTGGGCACACACTTCACCGGTGTGGTTGATACGCATAAGCCCGGCGATGTGGCGGGTCTGCTGATCGTCCAGGTCCGCGTCCGGCTGGACTATGGCCGGCGATGGCCGGGCGGGTTGGCCGCTGAAGGGCAGCAAGGTGCGCATGGCGGTATCGGCCTGCAGCAACAAGCGGTCGAGCGGCGAGTAGTGACGTTCGGTAGCCATCGGGCACCTCCGCAAGAATGTGCCCGACAGTTTACCGCAATAGCGGCGGGGTCGCTTGCCGTGGATCAGCCCGGTGGCCAGTTCATCTGGCGCTGGCCAAGCACGTGCATATGGATGTGATAGACGGTCTGGCCGCCTTTCGGGTTGCAGTTCATGACCACGCGGAAACCTTCCTCGCAGCCTTGCTCGACAGCCAGGCGCTGGGCGGTAAACAGGATGTGGCCAGCCAGGGCCTTGTCTTCTTCGGTCAGGTCATTGAGCGTGCGGATGTGTTTTTTCGGGATGACCAGAAAATGTACCGGTGCCGCGGGTGCAATGTCCTTGAAGGCCAGGACCTGGTCGTCTTCGTAGATGATATCCGCCGGGATTTCCCGGTTGATGATTTTGAGGAATAGATCGTCCACAGCACTTGCTCCATGGTGAGGGTCGGGCCGAGTGTACTCAGCCGAGCGCCGCTCGCCCAGTGGCTATTCCATGCCGGCCGGGCAATAGCGGCGGTGGATGGCGCCGGCCAGTTTGCACACCAGCCAGCGCGGCAGCAGGCGCGGGGCGAATGCCAGCCAGCGGTTGCGCCGGCCGGGCAGGATCAGCGCGCGGTTCTTGTCCAGCGCACGTACTGTGTACAGCGCGATTTCCTCGGGGCTGAGGCAGCGGGGTTTGCCGTCGAGCCGGGCAATGCGCCGGCGCGGGGAGCGTACCGGCCCGGGGCACAGCACCGAGACCTTGATGCCGGCACGCTTGAGCTCTTCGCGCAGCGCCTGGGAAAAGCTCAGCACGTACGCCTTGCTGGCGGCATAGGCCGCCATCCACGGGCCGGGTGCCACCCCGGCCAGGCCGGCGACGTTGAGGATCTGCCCGCCACCCTGCACGGCCATCAGGTTGCCGATGGCATGGCACAGGCGGCTCAAGGCCAGAACGTTGACTTCCAGCAGGTCCTGTTCGTCGGCCCACTCATGGGCCAGGAACGGCCCGTAGGTGCGCAAGCCGGCGCAGTTGACCAGCAGGTCGATACGCCGTTCGCCTTCTTCCAGTTCCAGCACGAAGCCCGACAGGCGCAGCGGCTGGCTGAGGTCGCAGGCGCGGAACAGCACCTCGACACCAAAGCGCTGGGTCAGCTCGATGGCCACGGGTTCCAGCGTTTCACGCTGACGTGCCACCAGGATCAGGTTGCGCCCGCGCCGTGCCAGCGCTTCCGCCAGGGCCAGGCCCAGGCCGCAGGAAGCACCAGTGATCATGGCGTAACGGGTCATGCAAGGCTCCTGGGGGCGAAAGAGGGCGCCTAGTGTACAGCTTGGCCGGGCAAGGTGTTGCGTTTTGCTACAAGGTGCGGGCGCGCAGAATCTGGCAGCGCTCCAGGGCTTCCCGGTACTCACTGTGGAGCCGTTCGATCAATGCACTGGCACTGGGCAGGTCATGGATTTCGCCGACGCCCTGGCCCGCCGACCATACGGTCTTCCAGGCTTTGGCTTCGTCGTCGATAGGTTTGAGCTTGCCTTGCTCGTGGCCGCCTTTGAGGGCGTTCATGTCGTAGCCAGCCTGCTCCAGGCTCGAACGCAGGAAGCTTGCAGGGATGCCGGACACTGCCGGGGTGTGAATGATGTCGGCGGCGTGGGCATCGAGCAGCATCTGCTTGTAGGCATCCTGAGCCTGGCTTTCTGTAGTAGCGATAAACCGTGTGCCCATGTAGGCCAGGTCGGCGCCCAGCAATTGTGCGGCGAGGATTTCGTGGCCGTGGTTGAGACAGCCGGCCAGCAGCAGGGTCTTGTCGAAGAACTGGCGAATCTCTGCGGCCAAGGCGAACGGGCTCCAGGTGCCTGCATGGCCGCCTGCGCCAGCAGCGACAGCGATCAGCCCGTCGACACCCGCGTCGGCGGCTTTCTCTGCATGGCGGCGGGTGGTGACGTCGTGGAACACCAGGCCGCCGTAGCCATGCACGGCATCGACCACTTCCTTGACCGCCCCCAGGCTGGTGATGACGATCGGCACACGGTGTTCCACGCACAAGGCCAGGTCGGCCTGCAGGCGTGGGTTGGTCGGGTGCACGATCAGGTTGACTGCATGGGGGGCTGGCGCCTGCAATTGCGCCAGGCCTGCCTCGATCTCCTCCAGCCAGGCCTTGAAGCCGGCGCTGTCGCGCTGGTTAAGGGCCGGAAAACTGCCGACCACGCCGCTGGCGCAGCATGCCAGCACCAGTGTGGGGTTGGAGATCAGGAACATCGGCGCCGCAACCACAGGCAGGCGCAGGCGTTGTTCGAGCGAGGCAGGTAGCGACATGGCAAGGCTCCTTGAACGGGTGGCTATGTCAGAACGGTTTGACCACCACAAGAATTACGATGCCCAGCAGGAACAGCACGGGCACTTCGTTGAACCACCGGTAGTAGACGTGGCTGCGGGTGTTGTTGCCGCTGGCGAAGCGTTTGCGTTGGGCACCGCACATGTGATGGTAGCCGGTCAGCAGGATGACCAGGGTCAGCTTGGCATGCAGCCAGCCCTGGCTGAGCCAGCCGGGGGTGAGGTAAAGCATCCACGCGCCGAACACGTAGGTGGCGATCATTGCCGGGTTCATGATGCCGCGGTACAGCTTGCGTTCCATGGTGACGAAGCGGTCCTTGCTGATGCTGTCCTCGCTCTGGGCGTGGTAGACGAACAGCCGCGGCAGGTAGAACAGGCCGGCGAACCAGCAGACCACGCTGACGATATGCAGCGCTTTGATCCATAGGTAAAGCATGGAGGGAGTTCCTTCAGGTATTCACGGTCGTCAGATAGTAGTGGTCAAGCGCCCGAAGGGTCACCCGAAGAGTTGTTACAGGCGCTTCGCGCCCCTATTATCGTGCGCTTTCCAGACGGCTCGTTGATAAGGGGCAAGCGTTATGATCAAGGTCGGTATCGTCGGCGGCACGGGTTACACCGGCGTCGAACTGTTGCGTCTGCTGGCACAGCATCCACAGGCCGAAGTGGCGGTCATCACTTCGCGCTCCGAGGCGGGCGTGGCGGTGGCGGACATGTACCCGAACCTGCGCGGCCACTATGACGGGCTGGCGTTCAGCGTGCCGGACAGCAAGGCCCTGGCCGCCTGCGATGTGGTGTTCTTCGCCACTCCGCACGGTGTTGCCCATGCCCTGGCTGGCGAACTGCTGGCGGCCGGTACCAAGGTGATCGACCTGTCGGCCGACTTCCGCCTGCAGGATGCTACCGAGTGGGGCAAGTGGTATGGCCAGCCGCACGGCGCGCCAGAACTGCTCAAGGACGCGGTATATGGCCTGCCTGAAGTCAACCGCGAGAAGATTCGCCAGGCGCGCCTGATCGCCGTGCCGGGTTGCTACCCGACCGCCACCCAGCTGGGCTTCTTGCCCCTGCTGGAAGCGGGCCTGGCCGACCCGTCGCGCCTGATTGCCGACTGCAAGTCGGGTGTCAGTGGCGCTGGTCGTGGTGCTGCAGTCGGTTCGCTGTTCTGCGAGGCCGGCGAAAGCATGAAGGCCTATGCGGTCAAGGGCCATCGTCACCTGCCGGAGATCAGCCAGGGCCTGCGCCTGGCCGCTGGCAAGGACATCGGCCTGACCTTCGTGCCGCACTTGACGCCAATGATCCGTGGCATCCACGCCACCCTGTACGCTAACGTGGTCGACACCTCGGTCGACCTGCAGGCGCTGTTCGAAAAGCGCTACGCCGACGAACCGTTCGTCGATGTGATGCCAGCGGGCAGCCACCCGGAAACCCGCAGTGTGCGCGGCGCCAACGTCTGCCGCATTGCCGTTCATCGCCCGCAGGGTGGTGACCTGGTGGTGGTGCTGTCGGTGATCGACAACCTGGTCAAGGGCGCGTCGGGCCAGGCGGTACAGAACCTGAACATCCTGTTTGGTCTGGATGAGCGCATGGGCCTTTCCCACGCGGGCTTGTTGCCGTAAGCAAGCCGCTATCGAAATGGCCCGCCTGGTGCGGGCCATTTTGTTTGTCGCGACTAAAGCCGCACAATTGTTGACCGATTTTCTCGGGAAAGCGGATAATGCGCGTCATCGAGTTTTAAGGCGGCAACTGCGCCGGGAGAGTCAACATGAGTGTCGAAACCTTCACCCCTACCGGTCTGGAATTCACCCATGGGGCAGCCCAGAAAGTGAAGAACCTGGTCGATGAGGAAGGCAATGAGCGTCTGAAGCTGCGGGTGTTCGTGACCGGTGGTGGTTGCTCGGGCTTCCAGTACGGCTTCACTTTCGATGAGGATGTGGCCGAAGACGACACCATCGTCGAGCGCGAAGGCGTGGCGCTGGTGGTCGACCCGATGAGCTTCCAGTATCTGGCTGGTGCCGAGGTGGACTACCAGGAAGGCCTGGAGGGTTCGCGCTTTGTGATCAAGAACCCGAACGCTGCCACTACGTGCGGTTGCGGTTCCTCGTTCTCGATCTGAAGTCTGGCCTTACGAAAACGCCGCGCAATTGCGCGGCGTTTTGCTTTCTGGCGTAGCGGTTATGCCGGGTAGATTGCGCCCAGTACCCGCAGGCCTTTGGCCGCTGTCACGCTTGGGCGGTTGGCACAGATGCCTTCCAGGCAGCAGTGAGCCAGCCAGGCAAAGGCCATGGCCTCTACCCAGTCAGGGTCTACGCCATGGGCGCCGGTGCTGGCGACACGGGCCTCGGGTAGCAGTTGGCCGAGGCGGGCCATCAGGGCGCCGTTACGCGCGCCACCACCACACACCAGCAACGCCTTGGTGCCTTGCTGGGCATTCCTCAGCGAGTCGATGATGCTGCGAGCGGTAAGCTCCAGCAGCGTCGCCTGGACATCCTCGTCCTGGTAAGTGGGCAGGCCCGCCAGGTGACCATCCAGCCAAGGCAGGTTGAACACCTCGCGGCCTGTACTTTTCGGGCCGCTGCCAGCGAAGAACGGGTCGGCCAGCAATACACCGAGCAAGCCCGGCTGCACCACGCCCGAGGCCGCCCAGGCACCATCGGCATCGTAGGCCTGGCCGCGCTTGCGCTCTATCCAGGCATCCAGCAGCACGTTACCCGGGCCGCAATCGAAACCGTGGACCGGCTTGTCCTGCTCGATCAGGCTGAGGTTGCTGAAACCGCCAACGTTCAGGACTGCCAGGCGCTGGCCCAGGTGGCCGAACAGGGTTTCGTGGAAGGCCGGTACCAAGGGCGCACCTTGGCCACCAGCAGCCACATCGCGCCGGCGGAAGTCGGCAACCACGCTGATGCCGGTAAGCTCGGCGAGCAACGCCGGGTTGCCGATCTGCACGGTAAAACCGCGTGCGGGTTCGTGGCGGATGGTCTGGCCGTGGCTGCCGATAGCGCGGATGGCATCGGCCTGCAGACCCTGACGGGCCAGCAGTTCACGGATACCTTCGGCTGCCAGGCTGGCCCAGCGGTTTTCTGCCAGCGCCGCGCGCGCGATCTCGTCAGCGCCGCTGCTGCACAGGGCAAGCATGTCCTGACGCAAGTCGCCGGGCATGGGCAGGTAATGGGTGGCGAGCAGTTCAAGCTGCTCGCCTTGTTTGATCAAGGCGATGTCCAGGCCATCGAGGCTGGTGCCGGACATCACCCCCAGGTAGAGCGCCATGGGCTTAGCGCTTGTTCGCTGCGAGCAGGGTGGCTTTTTCCTGATCCATACGGGCGATCAGGGGTTGGCTCTGCTGCTGGAAGCGCTGGCGCTCGTTTTTGGCGATCGGGTCGGCCATCGGCACTTTCTGGCTGAGTGGATCGACGTGCACACCGTTGACCTGGAACTCGTAGTGCAGGTGCGGGCCGGTGGACAGGCCGGTGGTGCCGATGTAGCCGATGATCTGGCCCTGCTTCACTGAGCTGCCAGTCTTGATGCCCTTGGCAAAGCCTTGCATGTGACCGTACAGCGTCTTGTAGCGGTTGCCGTGCTGGATGATCACGGTGTTGCCGTAACCGCCACGGCGCCCGGCCAGTTCGATGCGGCCGTCACCGGCTGCCTTGATCGGCGTACCGCGCGGGGCGGCGTAGTCGACGCCTTTGTGGGCGCGGATCTTGTTCAGGATCGGGTGCTTGCGGCCGGCGGAAAAGCGCGAGCTGATGCGGGCGAAGTCCACTGGAGTACGGATGAAGGCCTTGCGCAGGCTGTTGCCGTCGGCGGTGTAGTAGGTGGTGTTGCCCTGCTTGTTGGTGTAGCGCACGGCGGTGTAGGTCTTGCCGCGGTTGGTGAAGCGGGCAGACAGTATGTTGCCGGTGCCGACCACCTTGCCGTCCATCACCTTCTGCTCGTAGACCACGTCGAACTCGTCGCCCGGGCGGATATCCTGGGCGAAGTCGATGTCGTAACCCAGCACCCGGGCCATGTCCATGGTCATGCTGTGGGACAGGCCGGCGCGCTGGGCCGAGGCCGACAGCGAGCTCTTGATCACGCCGTGGGCGTAGGCGGTACGCACCACCGGTTTGCTGATTTCACGGTTGAAGGTGTAGCCCTTGGCGGACTTGGTCAGGCGAATGGTTTCGAGGTTGCTGACCTTGCTGTGCAGGCTGGCCAGTTGGCCATCCTTGTCGAGTTCGAACTGCAGCACCTGGCCGTGCTTGAGCTGGCTGAACTGCTTGGCCTGCTTGTTACTGGCCAGCAGATCGTGCACCGCATTGCTCGGCAGGCCGACCTTGGCGAACAGGGTGGACAGGGTGTCGCCACGGGCCACGGTGACCTCGCGATGGCCAGGCTCCTTGGCGGCTTCGGCGACAGGCTCGGCGGCAGGGGCTGATTGCTCGGCCTTCTGGGTCTCGGGGGTAGCCTCTTCGATCTGGGCGAATGGCGAGCCTTGCTCGCCTTCGGCCTGCACCAAGGGCGCAGCGCGAGATTCGTCTTTCAGCTGCTCGGCAGGGCTCTCCAGCTCGAGGTTGAGGGTAGTTTTTTTGGCTTCCACTTCGCTGGACGGAAATACCAGCAGAGCCAGACTGAGCAGGGCGGCAATGCCGCTGGCGGCCAACAGATGGCTTTTCGGATAAAGCGGGGGCGCTTTAGGCGGTTCGTTGGTCATGGGTAAGGTGACTTTGAAAAAAGTGAAATGGAAAAGATGAATGACATGATGAAGATGAAATAACTGTATAAAATATAACCAAATCCATTTTCACGCAAGGGCGCGTAGACGCCGCAAGCCCGTGCCCGGGTCACATTCCGTTGCGAAACTTGTATTTGACGGCCGATCTTGTATGGTTGGCTCCCCCTGAATCTGAGCCTTGCGGGTTTGTCTATGAAGTCGGTTGAAGAGCAGCTGGCGCTTATTAAGCGCGGCGCGGAAGAAGTACTGGTCGAGTCGGAACTGGTGGAGAAGCTCAAGCGCGGCCAGCCTCTGCGCATCAAGGCCGGCTTTGACCCGACTGCGCCTGACCTGCACCTGGGTCACACGGTGCTGATCAACAAGCTGCGTCAGTTCCAGGAGCTGGGCCACCAGGTCATCTTCCTGATCGGTGACTTCACCGGCATGATCGGTGACCCCAGCGGCAAGAGCGCCACGCGCCCACGGCTGACCCGTGAGCAAGTGCTGGACAACGCCGAGACCTATAAGCAGCAGGTGTTCAAGATTCTCGACCCGGCCAAGACCGAGGTTGCGTTCAACTCCACCTGGATGGACAAGCTGACCCCGGCCGACTTCATTCGCCTGGCGTCGCAGTACACCGTGGCGCGCATGCTTGAGCGCGACGACTTCGACAAGCGCTACACCACCAACCAGCCGATTGCCATCCACGAGTTCCTCTACCCGCTGGTGCAGGGTTATGACTCGGTGGCGCTGAAGGCGGACGTCGAGTTGGGTGGTACCGATCAGAAGTTCAACCTGCTGATGGGGCGCGAGTTGCAGCGCGCCTATGGTCAGGAAGCGCAGAACATCGTGACCATGCCGTTGCTCGAAGGGCTCGACGGCGTGAAGAAGATGTCCAAGTCGCTGGGCAACTATGTAGGCATCCAGGAAGCGCCGGGGGTGATGTACAGCAAGCTGGTCTCGATCCCGGATACCTTGATGTGGCGTTACTTCGAACTGCTGAGCTTCCGTTCGATGGAAGAGATCGAGCAGTTCCGTGCCGACGTCGTCAAAGGTGCCAACCCGCGCGACATCAAGATCAAGCTGGCCGAAGAGGTCGTTGCGCGCTTCCATGGTGAAGAGGCTGCGGCCAACGCTCACCGTGGTGCAGGTAACCGCATGAAAGAAGGCGAGTTGCCGGAAGACCTGCCGGAAGTCGAAGTGGCTGCAGCGGAAGACTTGCCAATTGCGGCCGTGTTGAACCGGGCTGGCCTGGTGAAGAACTCGGCTCAGGCGCGGGACCTGTTGAGTGGCGGTGCTGTTAAGGTCGACGGTGCGGTAGTTGATCGTGACTTCGTGTTTGCGCTGGGTGCGACCCATGTGTGCCAGGCGGGCAAGAAGTCGTTTGCGCGGGTTACCCTCAAGGCTGAGTGAGTGCTTGCAGGTGTAGCTATATAGAAGCGGGGAGGCCGAAAGGCCTCCCCGCTTTGTTTTTGGGGGTGTTCGCCTTGGGCATTCAGCAGTGTTCGCCTTGGGGCTTTCAGCGCCTATGAGATCGAGCGCCGTCCGCGCGGCGCATCGCCGGCAAGCCAGCTCCTACATTTGTTTCGGGCCAGTTCAGCCTGTGCCATTGGCGCGCGACCCCTTGTGTGTTCCATTCGATATCGAAGGTTGCGCCGCCGCTTCTCTGCAACCTCCAGCCATACACCCAGGGGGGGCGCGCGCCAATGGCTCAGGAATTATTGGCCCGAAACAAATGTAGGAGCTGGCTTGCCGGCGATGCGCCGCGCGGGCGGCGCTCGATCTCACAGGCGCTGAATGTGTTGTGGCGGACACCTGGTGGCCTTGATACGGCCTTCGCCAGGAATATTCCAAATAACTGAAATTAAAGGTTGACGCCCTTCCGAATCCCCTTATAATGCGCCCCACTTCCAGCGACATCGGAACGACAAACTCCTTGAGATTCAATGAGTTAAGTAGTTAAGGTGATGCTGAAAGGGCTACGATCGAAAGATCGCAAGCGGTTGAAATGGTGGTTGACAGCGCTTCTAAACGCTGTATGATTCACCTCCCGCTACGAGAGATCGCAGCGAGTTAAGTGTTTGAAGCTAAACGAGTTTCTCGCAAAAAACTTCAAAATAAACGCTTGACAGGCTCTGAGGAAAGCGTAGAATGCGCGCCTCGGTTGAGACGAAAAGCTCTTAACCAAACGCTCTTTAACAAATTGAATCAAGCAATTCGTGTGGGTGCTTGTGAGTACGGACTGATAGTCAAAAAGATTATCAGCATCACAAGTGACCATGCGAGAAATCACATAGTCATTTGAGATTGCTGAGCCAAGTTTAGGGTTTCTTAAAAACCCAAGCAGTATTGAACTGAAGAGTTTGATCATGGCTCAGATT
>NZ_JBLZWV010000008.1:0-92184 GCF_056098905.1 Pseudomonas sp. TSO6
TGAATCCCCTAAAGGGCCGTCGAAGACTACGACGTTGATAGGTTGGGTGTGTAAGCGCTGTGAGGCGTTGAGCTAACCAATACTAATTGCCCGTGAGGCTTGACCATATAACACCCAAGCAATTTGCTAGCGCAGATTGCGGTGGTGAAGATGATACGAACCGAAAGTTCGCAACAAACCACAAATATCGCATATCCGGATTCGCTGGGCTGTCCATCTGGACATTCTGGCTACAGAATTTCTTGACGACCATAGAGCATTGGAACCACCTGATCCCATCCCGAACTCAGCAGTGAAACGATGCATCGCCGATGGTAGTGTGGGGTTTCCCCATGTGAGAGTAGGTCATCGTCAAGATTCATTTCGCAAAACCCCTATCTGCGCATGCAGGTAGGGGTTTTGTCTTTGCGGCGCAAATATCCCCAGCCCTGCCTGAACCCCTGTAGGAGCAGGGTGCAACGCCAGGTATGCGGGCCCTTTTCCTATGCAAGCCAACAGCCCATGGCTATCATGCGTGCCTTATTCCAAGTCGAGACTGGCATGCTGAAGTTGTTGAATCTCCTCAAGGATGGCCGGTTCCATTCCGGAGAAGCTCTGGGGGCAGCCCTCGGGGTGAGTCGCAGCGCCGTTTGGAAGCAGCTGCAGCACCTGGAGAGCGAGCTGAACCTCACCATTCACAAGGTTCGTGGGCGCGGCTATCAGCTAGCGGCACCCCTGGCTTTGCTCGAAGCGCAGGCAATCGCCAGGTTTGCCGAAGGCGAGCAGTGGCCGGTTTTCATTCACGAAATCATCGACTCGACCAACGCCGAAGGCTTGAGACTTGCCAATCAAGGGCAGGTAGCGCCATTTCTCGTCCTGGCCGAGCGGCAAAGCGCCGGCCGCGGCCGACGTGGCCGCCAATGGGTCAGCCCATTTGCCGAAAACCTCTATTACAGCCTTGTCTTGCGTGTGGATGGTGGCATTCGCCAGCTCGAAGGCTTGAGCCTGGTGGTAGGCGTTGCAGTAATGCGCACGCTGCAGGCGTTCGGGGTAAAAGATGTAGGGCTCAAATGGCCCAATGACGTGTTGGTTCGCGGGCAGAAGATCACTGGCATTCTCCTGGAGCTGGTGGGTGACCCGGCCGATGTCTGTCATGTGGTACTGGGTATCGGTATCAATGTGAACATGCAGGTCAATGACCAGGTCGACCAAGAGTGGACCTCGATGCGGCGTGAGGTGGGCGCGGCTATAGACCGTAACCACTTGGTGGCATCGCTCAACCAGCAAATGCAGCACGAATTGGCACGCCATCGTCGCTACGGGTTTGCCGCCTTCCAGGAGGAATGGGAGCAGGCGCACCTTTGGCAGGGGCGCAATGTTTCACTGGTTGCCGGTAATACGCGCATTGATGGCGTGGTTCTTGGCGTCGACGGGCAGGGCGGCTTGCGCCTTGAGGTGGACGGAGTTGAAAAGAGCTTCAGTGGTGGTGAGCTCAGTTTGAGGTTGCGTGATGATTCTTGAGCTCGATTGCGGTAACAGCTTTATCAAGTGGCGCGTGATCCATACCGCTGATGCAGTGATTGAGGGTGGCGGGATCGTCGATTCAGATCAAGCGCTGCTGGCTGAAGTGGCTGCGCTGGCTTCGGTGCGTCTGACGGGTTGCCGCATTGTCAGTGTGCGCAGCGAGGAAGAAACCGATGCGCTTTGTGCGTTGATTGCCCAGGCATTTGCCGTGCAGGCCCATGTTGCGCATCCGGCACAGAGCATGGCCGGTGTGCGCAACGGTTATGACGACTATCAGCGTTTGGGCATGGACCGTTGGCTGGCTGCGCTGGGTGCATTTCACCTGGCCAAGGGCGCGTGCCTGGTGATCGACCTGGGTACCGCCGCCAAAGCGGATTTTGTGGCAGCAGACGGCGAGCACCTGGGTGGTTACATCTGCCCGGGCATGCCACTGATGCGCAGTCAGTTGCGTACCCATACCCGGCGCATTCGCTATGACGATGCCTCCGCCGAGCGCGCATTGACCAGCCTGTCGCCGGGCCGCTCTACCGTCGAAGCGGTCGAGCGTGGTTGCGTGTTGATGCTTCAGGGCTTTGCGCGTACCCAGCTTGAGCAGGCGCGTGCGCTATGGGGTGAAGAATTCGCGGTGTTCCTCACCGGGGGTGATGCGCCGCTGGTGAGAGAGGCCGTGCCGCAGGCGCGTGTCGTCCCTGACCTGGTTTTCGTTGGCCTGGCCATGGCCTGCCCATTGGATTGAGGTGCCTATGCGTTGGTTGTTTCTGTTGTTACTGGTGCTCAACGTCTTCTATTACGTGTGGCATCAGCAGGAAGCACCGCTGAAGGTCAAGGAAGTCGCCCCGCTGTCACTGTACAAGGGGAATCAGCAGGAAATCCGTCTGTTGCGTGAAACGGGTGTGTCGGCGCCACCCAGGCGCCGTGACGAATGCCTGGTAGTAGGTGGTGTGACAGGGCAGGAGCAGCTGGATGCGCTGCGTCAGCGCTTGCTAAGCCTGGATATTGCCACCTTGCCGGTGGCGGGGCAGCTGCCTGGCGCCGATGGTCGCTGGCTAAAGGTTGCCCCGGAAAGCGAGCGTTTACTGGACCAAACGGTCCTTTCGGCTCTTTCCAATGATTTCAAAGACTTAAAACATAAAATTATTTTCTGCCAGGGTATTGCAACTGGTGAATAGCTTGATAGAATGGCGCCCGCTTCACAGGGAACACCACTCAGGTGGTAGAACTGGAAGCGGTGTCAAAGCAGCTAAGTTTCAGATTTGATTGAAAAAATTTGAAAAAACGCTTGACACTAGGACGGCAGACACATAGAATGCCGGCCACATCTGGAGGGATTCCCGAGCGGTCAAAGGGGACGGACTGTAAATCCGTTGCGAGAGCTTCGAAGGTTCGAATCCTTCTCCCTCCACCAGTTTTAGCGAGAGCCGCAAGCTCCGCGGGTATAGTTTAGTGGTAGAACCTCAGCCTTCCAAGCTGATGATGCGGGTTCGATTCCCGCTACCCGCTCCAAGTTTGCCGGATTTTGCACAAAGTGTTTCGCTCTTGTAGCTCAGTTGGTAGAGCACACCCTTGGTAAGGGTGAGGTCAGCGGTTCAAGTCCGCTCAAGAGCTCCATATAAACAAGGCAGATATGAAAATATCTGCCTTTGTTTTATCAGCGCAAGACTATTTCTTCTGCGGAGGATTGTATCGATGGCTAAGGAAAAGTTTGATCGTTCCCTTCCCCACGTTAACGTCGGCACTATCGGCCACGTTGACCACGGTAAGACCACTCTGACCGCAGCTCTGACTCGCGTCTGCTCCGAAGTTTTCGGTTCGGCAGTCGTTGAGTTCGACAAGATCGACTCGGCTCCGGAAGAAAAAGCGCGCGGTATCACCATCAACACCGCTCACGTCGAGTACAACTCGAACATTCGTCACTACGCTCACGTTGACTGCCCAGGTCACGCTGACTACGTGAAGAACATGATCACCGGTGCTGCCCAGATGGACGGCGCGATCCTGGTTTGCTCGGCCGCCGATGGTCCGATGCCACAAACCCGTGAGCACATCCTGCTGTCCCGTCAGGTTGGCGTTCCGTACATCGTGGTCTTCCTGAACAAGGCTGACCTGGTAGACGACGCTGAGCTGCTGGAACTGGTCGAGATGGAAGTTCGCGACCTGCTGTCCACCTATGACTTCCCAGGCGACGACACCCCGATCATCATCGGTTCGGCTCGTATGGCGCTGGAAGGCAAAGACGACAACGAAATGGGTACCACCGCTGTCAAGCGTCTGGTTGAAACTCTGGACAGCTACATCCCAGAGCCAGAGCGCGCTATCGACAAGCCGTTCCTGATGCCAATCGAAGACGTATTCTCGATCTCGGGTCGTGGTACCGTTGTTACCGGCCGTATCGAGCGTGGTATCGTCCGCGTTCAAGAGCCGCTGGAAATCGTTGGTCTGCGTGACACTCAAACCACCACCTGCACCGGTGTTGAGATGTTCCGCAAGCTGCTGGACGAAGGTCGTGCTGGCGAGAACTGCGGCGTTCTGCTGCGTGGTACCAAGCGTGACGACGTTGAGCGTGGCCAGGTTCTGGTCAAGCCAGGTTCGGTCAAGCCGCACACCAAGTTCACCGCAGAAGTCTACGTCCTGTCGAAGGAAGAAGGCGGCCGTCACACTCCGTTCTTCAAAGGCTACCGTCCTCAGTTCTACTTCCGTACCACTGACGTGACCGGTAACTGCGAACTGCCGGAAGGCGTTGAAATGGTAATGCCAGGTGACAACATTCAGATGACTGTTACCCTGATCAAGACCATCGCAATGGAAGACGGTCTGCGCTTCGCTATCCGTGAAGGCGGTCGTACCGTCGGCGCCGGCGTCGTAGCAAAAATTATTGAATAAGTAGTTGATTTACTTGATCAGGCCGGTATAATTGCCGGCCTGATACAGCGTTACAGGTCAGTAGCTCAATTGGCAGAGCGACGGTCTCCAAAACCGTAGGTTGGGGGTTCGATTCCCTCCTGACCTGCCATTTCACTTCGGTGTGATGGCTTTCTTCTTACAGGATCCTCCTCGATGACTCCCAAAACTGAAGCCCAAGAATCGCGTTTTGATCTATTCAAGTGGCTGGCTGTAGTTGCTTTGGTGGTTGTAGCTGTTGTGGGTAATCAATATTACTCCGCGTCTCCGATCCTGTATCGCGTCCTTGCACTTCTCGTCCTGGCTGCTGTCGCGGGCTTTGTAGCTCTGCAGACTGCGAAGGGCAAGTCGTTCTTTGCGCTGGCGAAGGAAGCTCGTACCGAAATCCGTAAAGTCGTGTGGCCGACCCGCCAGGAAACCACCCAGACCACGCTGATTGTCGTGGCTGTCGTGCTGGTTATGGCACTGCTGCTGTGGGGTCTTGATTCCCTGCTCGGCTGGGCGGTCTCCCTGATCGTTGGCTAAAGGTGTCCCGTGGCTAAGCGTTGGTATGTTGTGCATGCTTACTCGGGTTACGAGAAGCATGTAATGCGCTCCCTGATCGAGCGCGTCAAGCTGGCTGGCATGGAAGACGGTTTCGGCGAGATCTTGGTTCCGACCGAAGAAGTCGTTGAAATGCGCAACGGCCAGAAGCGCAAGAGTGAGCGTAAATTCTTCCCTGGCTATGTGCTGGTCCAGATGGAGATGAACGAAGGGACTTGGCACTTGGTCAAGGATACCCCTCGCGTGATGGGCTTTATTGGCGGTACCGCAGATAAGCCTGCACCGATCACCGACAAAGAAGCTGAGGCTATCCTGCGTCGCGTTGCTGACGGCAGCGACAAGCCGAAGCCCAAGACGCTGTTCGAGCCAGGTGAAGTGGTTCGTGTCATTGACGGTCCGTTCGCTGACTTCAATGGTAGTGTCGAAGAAGTTAACTACGAAAAGAGTCGCCTCCAGGTGGCGGTGCTCATTTTCGGTCGCTCTACTCCGGTGGAGCTCGAGTTCAGCCAGGTCGAAAAGGTCTAGGCGGACGAAGCATCCCAAACCCCGCAGCCCTGTGTGTTGCGGGGTTTTGTCGTCACTGGGATAAAACGCAAGTCATCCGGGGAGCCATCAGGCGTTCGTACCCGATTTTGGAGTAGCTCATGGCTAAGAAGATTCAGGCTTACATCAAGCTGCAAGTTAAGGCCGGCCAGGCCAACCCAAGCCCACCCGTTGGTCCAGCACTGGGCCAACACGGTGTGAACATCATGGAATTCTGCAAGGCCTTCAACGCCCGTACTCAGGGTCAAGAAGCCGGCCTGCCGACTCCTGTGATCATCACTGTCTACAGCGACCGTAGCTTCACCTTCGAGACCAAGAGCACCCCTGCCTCGGTTCTGCTGAAGAAAGCTGCTGGCCTGACCAGTGGTTCGGCTCGTCCGAACACCGTTAAAGTCGGTACCGTTACCCGCGCTCAGCTGGAAGACATCGCCAAGGCAAAACAGGCTGATCTGACCGCTGCTGACCTGGACGCTGCTGTACGCACCATCGCTGGCTCTGCCCGCAGCATGGGCCTGAACGTGGAGGGTGTGTAATGGCTAAGCTGACCAAACGCCAAAAGGCAATCGCCGATAAAATCGAAGCAGGCAAGTCCTACAACTTCGAAGAAGCGGCAACTCTGCTGGCCTCGCTGCCTGCTGCCAAGTTCGTCGAGTCCTACGACATCGCCGTTAACCTCGGTGTTGACCCGCGTAAATCCGACCAGGTCGTTCGTAGCGCTACTGTGCTGCCACACGGCACTGGCAAGACCGTTCGCGTTGCCGTCTTCACCCAGGGTCCAGCTGCTGAAGCCGCTCTGGCTGCCGGCGCTGACCGCGTAGGTATGGACGATCTGGCTGCCGAAATGAAAGCCGGCGACCTGAACTATGACGTAGTCATCGCATCGCCTGATGCCATGCGCGTTGTAGGTCAGCTGGGTCAGGTTCTGGGTCCTCGCGGCCTGATGCCTAACCCGAAAGTTGGTACCGTTAGCCCAGACGTAGCCACTGCCGTGAAAAACGCCAAGGCTGGTCAGGTTCGCTACCGTACCGACAAAAACGGTATCATCCACACCTCCGTTGGCAAGGTCGGCTTCGAAGCTGGCAAGCTGAAGGAAAACGTTGAAGCCCTGATCGCTGATCTGAAGCGTATCAAGCCTGCTTCCTCGAAAGGTATCTACGTCAAGCGCGTTACCCTGAGCACCACCATGGGCCCAGGTCTGGTCATCGATCAGAGCTCGCTGAACGTGTAAGAACATGGCGGTGCGACTCGTCGCGCCGCCAGCAAAAATTGGGGTCCCTGCCTGGCGGGGGCTATCCAAGACCGTAGGTGGCGCAAGCCTTAAAACACCAGCCCACGCAGATGGTGCTCCCGATTCGTTACCGAATCAGACACCAAAACGACATCCGGCTTCGGCCAGATGAAACGGTAAAAACCAGGAGTAAACCCGTGGCAATTAAACTCGAAGACAAGAAGGCCATCGTCGCTGAAGTCAACGAGGCTGCCAAAGTCGCTCTGTCCGCTGTTGTGGCTGATGCCCGTGGTGTGACTGTAGGCGCAATGACCGGACTCCGTAAAGAGGCCCGCGAGGCTGGCGTTTACGTACGTGTCGTACGTAACACCCTGCTCAAGCGCGCTGTTGAAGGCACCGAATTTTCGATCCTCAGCGACGCGTTCAAAGGCCCGACCCTGATTGCTTTCTCCAACGAACACCCGGGCGCTGCTGCTCGTCTGTTCAAAGAGTTCGCCAAGGGTCAGGACAAGTTCGAGATCAAGGCAGCTGCGTTTGACGGCAATTTCATTGCAGCGAACCAGATCGACGTGTTGGCTACCCTGCCGACCCGCGACGAAGCTATTGCACGACTGATGAGCGTTATTCAAGGCGCCACCAGCAAGCTGGCTCGTACTCTGGCAGCCATTCGCGACCAGAAAGAAGCTACCGCTGCCTAAGGCACGCGAACTCTTTCAAAATCATTTGTTTAATTTGATGGCTGCGTAGGCCTTCACCCCAATACAGGATTTAAGTCATGTCCCTGACTAACGAGCAAATCATCGAAGCAATCGGCCAGAAAACCGTTCTGGAAGTTGTTGAGCTGATCAAAGCAATGGAAGAAACCTTCGGCGTGACCGCTGCTGTTGCCGCTGCTGGCCCAGCTGCTGCTGCCGCTGTTGTTGAAGAGCAGACCGAGTTCAACGTTGTTCTGGTTGAAGCCGGCGAGAAGAAAGTGAACGTGATTAAAGCCGTTCGCGAGCTGACCGGTCTGGGCCTGAAAGAAGCCAAAGAGAAAGTCGATGGCGCTCCTCAGGTTGTAGCTGAAGGCGTTTCGAAAGAAGCCGCTGAAGACGCTAAGAAGAAGCTGGAAGAAGCAGGCGCTAAAGTCGAGCTGAAGTAATCTCGACTTTGCGATGCCAGCCTGAGCGTTGAGCACAAGGCTGATGGCTGGTGGCTTATGCCACCGGCCTTTTTCCGTTATTGGCGGTCGGTCAAGCCGGCCCCGATAACAAGCTGCAAGACACCCACGTGGGTGGCGCAAACCAAGGGGTTTGCACGATTTTCTGGCTGCTCCCGCCGGGAGAAGCCAAACAAGCAGGTGACCAAGCTGGGGAACGCTGATGGCTTACTCATACACTGAGAAAAAACGTATCCGCAAGGACTTTAGCAAGTTGCCGGACGTCATGGATGTGCCTTACCTCCTGGCCATCCAGCTGGATTCGTATCGCGAATTCCTGCAAGCGGGAGCATCCAAGGATCAGTTCCGCGACGTCGGCCTGCACGCGGCCTTCAAATCGGTATTCCCGATCATCAGCTACTCCGGCAATGCTGCCCTGGAGTACGTAGGCTATCGCCTGGGCGAGCCTGCCTTCGATGTTAAGGAATGTGTCCTGCGTGGCGTGACCTTCGCGGTCCCACTGCGGGTCAAGGTGCGCCTGATCATCTTCGACAAGGAATCGTCGAACAAAGCGATCAAGGACATCAAAGAGCAAGAAGTCTACATGGGTGAAATCCCCCTGATGACTGAGAACGGTACCTTCGTTATCAACGGTACCGAGCGTGTGATCGTTTCCCAGCTGCACCGTTCGCCTGGTGTGTTCTTCGACCACGACCGTGGCAAGACTCACAGCTCCGGCAAGCTGCTGTACTCCGCTCGCATCATCCCTTACCGCGGTTCGTGGCTGGACTTCGAGTTCGACCCGAAAGACTGCGTGTTCGTGCGTATCGACCGTCGCCGCAAACTGCCGGCGTCGGTGCTGCTGCGCGCCCTGGGTTACAGCACTGAAGAAGTGCTCAACACCTTCTACACCACCAACGTGTTCCACATTTCCGGCGAGAAACTCAGCCTGGAACTGGTACCGCAGCGTCTGCGTGGTGAAGTTGCAGTCATGGACATCCATGACGAAACCGGCAAAGTCATCGTTGAGCAGGGCCGCCGTATTACTGCGCGCCACATCAATCAGCTCGAGAAGGCCGGCGTCAAGCAGCTGGACGTTCCAATGGAATACGTCCTGGGTCGCACCACTGCCAAGGCCATCGTGCACCCGGCTACTGGCGAGATCCTGGCCGAGTGCAATACCGAGCTGACCACCGATCTGCTGATCAAAGTCGCCAAGGCACAGGTCGTCCGTATCGAGACCCTGTACACCAACGACATCGATTGCGGTCCGTTCATCTCCGACACCCTGAAGATCGACACCACCAGCAACCAGCTGGAAGCTCTGGTCGAGATCTATCGCATGATGCGTCCAGGCGAGCCGCCGACCAAGGATGCTGCCGAGACCCTGTTCAACAACCTGTTCTTCAGCGCCGAGCGTTACGACCTGTCCGCAGTTGGCCGCATGAAGTTCAACCGTCGTATCGGTCGTACCGAGATCGAAGGTTCGGGCGTGCTGAGCAAGGAAGACATCGTCGAGGTCCTCAAGACCCTGGTCGATATCCGTAACGGCAAAGGCATCGTCGACGACATCGACCACCTGGGTAACCGTCGCGTTCGTTGCGTCGGCGAGATGGCCGAAAACCAGTTCCGCGTTGGCCTGGTGCGTGTAGAGCGAGCGGTCAAGGAACGTCTGTCGATGGCGGAAAGCGAAGGCTTGATGCCGCAAGACCTGATCAACGCCAAGCCGGTTGCGGCGGCGGTGAAAGAGTTCTTCGGTTCCAGCCAGCTGTCCCAGTTCATGGACCAGAACAACCCGCTCTCCGAGATCACCCACAAGCGCCGCGTCTCTGCACTCGGCCCAGGCGGTCTGACCCGTGAGCGTGCTGGCTTCGAAGTCCGTGACGTACACCCGACCCACTACGGCCGTGTGTGCCCGATCGAGACCCCTGAAGGTCCGAACATCGGCCTGATCAACTCCCTGGCAGCCTATGCCCGCACCAACCAGTACGGCTTCCTGGAAAGCCCGTACCGCGTGGTGAAGGAAGGCGTTGTCAGCGACGACATCGTGTTCCTGTCGGCAATCGAAGAAGCGGACCACGTCATCGCCCAGGCTTCGGCCGCGATGAACGACAAGAAGCAACTGATCGATGAGCTGGTAGCTGTTCGTCACCTGAACGAATTCACCGTCAAGGCGCCGGAAGACGTCACCCTGATGGACGTTTCGCCGAAGCAGGTTGTTTCTGTTGCTGCGTCGCTGATTCCGTTCCTCGAGCACGACGACGCCAACCGTGCGTTGATGGGTTCGAACATGCAGCGTCAGGCTGTACCGACACTGCGCGCCGACAAGCCGCTGGTAGGTACCGGCATGGAGCGCAACGTTGCCCGTGACTCCGGTGTCTGCGTGGTTGCTCGCCGTGGTGGCGTGATCGACTCGGTCGACGCCAGCCGTATCGTTGTTCGCGTTAATGACGACGAAGTGGAAACCGGCGAAGCAGGTGTAGATATCTACAACCTGACCAAGTACACCCGTTCGAACCAGAACACCTGCATCAACCAGCGTCCGCTGGTGAGCAAGGGTGACAAGGTTCAGCGTAGCGACATCATGGCCGACGGCCCGTCCACCGACATGGGTGAACTGGCGCTGGGTCAGAACATGCGCATCGCGTTCATGGCATGGAACGGCTTCAACTTCGAAGACTCCATCTGCCTGTCCGAGCGTGTGGTTCAGGAAGATCGCTTCACCACCATCCACATTCAGGAACTGACCTGTGTGGCGCGTGACACCAAGCTTGGCCCAGAGGAAATCACTGCGGACATCCCGAACGTGGGTGAAGCTGCACTGAACAAACTGGACGAAGCCGGTATCGTTTACGTGGGTGCTGAAGTCGGCGCTGGCGACATCCTGGTTGGCAAGGTCACGCCAAAAGGCGAAACCCAGCTGACTCCGGAAGAAAAACTGCTGCGTGCAATCTTCGGTGAGAAGGCCAGTGACGTTAAAGACACCTCCCTGCGCGTGCCAACCGGCACCAAGGGTACCGTCATTGACGTGCAGGTCTTCACCCGTGATGGCGTCGAGCGCGACAGCCGCGCCCTGGCCATCGAGAAGATGCAGCTGGACGAGATCCGCAAGGACCTCAACGAAGAGTTCCGCATCGTCGAAGGCGCAACTTTCGAACGTCTGCGTTCTGCTCTGAACGGCCAGGTGGTCGACGGTGGCGCGGGCCTGAAGAAAGGCACCGTGGTCACCGACGAAGTGCTGGACGGTCTGGAGCATGGCCAGTGGTTCAAACTGCGCATGGCTGAAGATGCACTGAATGAGCAGCTGGAAAAGGCTCAGCAGTACATCGTCGACCGTCGCCGTCTGCTGGACGACAAGTTCGAAGACAAGAAGCGCAAGCTGCAGCAGGGCGATGACCTGGCTCCGGGCGTACTGAAGATCGTCAAGGTCTACCTGGCAATCCGCCGTCGCATCCAGCCGGGTGACAAGATGGCTGGTCGTCACGGTAACAAGGGTGTTGTCTCGGTAATCATGCCGGTTGAAGACATGCCGCACGATGCCAACGGTACTCCGGTCGACGTCGTACTGAACCCGCTGGGCGTACCTTCGCGTATGAACGTCGGTCAGATCCTCGAAACCCACCTGGGCCTCGCGGCCAAGGGCCTGGGCGAGAAGATCGACCGCATGATCGAAGAGCAACGCAAAGCCGCTGAGCTGCGCGTATTCCTGACCGAGGTCTACAACGAGATCGGTGGTCGTCAGGAAAACCTCGCCGAGTTCACCGACGAAGAGATCCTGGCCCTGGCCCACAACCTGAAGAAAGGCGTGCCGATGGCTACCCCGGTCTTCGATGGTGCCAAGGAAAGCGAGATCAAGGCCATGCTGAAGCTGGCCGATCTGCCAGAGAGCGGCCAGATGGTGCTGTTCGATGGCCGTACCGGCAACAAGTTCGAGCGTCCAGTGACCGTTGGTTACATGTACATGCTCAAGCTGAACCACTTGGTGGACGACAAGATGCACGCGCGTTCCACTGGTTCCTACAGCCTGGTTACCCAGCAGCCGCTGGGTGGTAAGGCGCAGTTCGGTGGTCAGCGTTTCGGGGAGATGGAAGTGTGGGCGCTGGAAGCATACGGCGCGGCATACACCCTGCAAGAAATGCTCACAGTGAAGTCGGACGACGTGAACGGCCGTACCAAGATGTACAAGAACATCGTGGATGGCGATCACCGTATGGAGCCGGGCATGCCCGAGTCCTTCAACGTGTTGATCAAAGAGATCCGTTCGCTCGGTATCGATATCGATCTGGAAACCGAATAACACGTGACGCGAAGGGGAGTGGGGCATGTATTGCCCGCTCCCTGCTCCGCCAGGAGGAAAGGCCTTGAAAGACCTACTGAATTTGCTGAAAAACCAGGGTCAAGTCGAAGAGTTCGACGCCATCCGTATCGGGCTGGCGTCACCTGAGATGATCCGTTCGTGGTCGTTCGGTGAAGTTAAGAAGCCGGAAACCATCAACTACCGTACGTTCAAACCTGAGCGTGACGGCCTGTTCTGTGCCAAGATCTTTGGCCCAGTCAAGGACTACGAGTGCCTGTGCGGCAAGTACAAGCGCCTCAAGCACCGCGGCGTAATCTGCGAGAAGTGCGGCGTTGAAGTTGCCCTGGCCAAGGTTCGTCGTGAGCGCATGGCGCACATCGAACTGGCCTCGCCGGTTGCCCACATCTGGTTCCTGAAGTCGCTGCCGTCCCGTATCGGCCTGCTGATGGACATGACCCTGCGTGATATCGAGCGGGTTCTCTACTTCGAGAGCTACGTCGTTATTGACCCGGGCATGACCACCCTTGAAAAGGGTCAGCTGCTGAACGACGAGCAGTACTTCGAAGCGCTGGAAGAGTTCGGTGACGACTTCGACGCCCGCATGGGTGCCGAGGCTGTCCGCGAGCTGCTGCACGCTATCGACCTGGAGCACGAGATCGGTCGCCTGCGTGAAGAGATTCCGCAGACCAACTCGGAAACCAAAATCAAGAAGCTGTCCAAGCGCCTGAAGCTGATGGAAGCTTTCCAGGGCTCGGGCAACCTGCCTGAGTGGATGGTCCTGACCGTACTGCCAGTACTGCCGCCGGACCTGCGTCCGCTGGTACCGCTGGATGGCGGCCGCTTCGCGACCTCCGACCTGAACGACCTGTATCGTCGGGTGATCAACCGTAACAACCGTCTGAAGCGCCTGCTCGATCTGTCCGCGCCGGACATCATCGTGCGCAACGAAAAGCGCATGCTGCAGGAAGCGGTCGACGCCCTGCTGGACAACGGCCGTCGCGGTCGCGCCATCACTGGCTCGAACAAGCGTCCGCTGAAGTCCCTGGCCGACATGATCAAAGGTAAGCAAGGTCGCTTCCGTCAGAACTTGCTCGGTAAGCGTGTTGACTACTCTGGTCGTTCGGTAATTACCGTAGGCCCGACCCTGCGTCTGCACCAGTGCGGTCTGCCGAAGAAGATGGCCCTCGAGCTGTTCAAGCCGTTCATTTTCGGCAAGCTGGAAATGCGTGGTCTGGCGACCACCATCAAAGCTGCCAAGAAGATGGTCGAGCGCGAGCTGCCAGAGGTGTGGGACGTTCTCGCTGAAGTGATTCGCGAACACCCCGTACTGCTCAACCGTGCACCGACCCTTCACCGTCTGGGTATCCAGGCGTTCGAGCCTGTGCTCATCGAAGGTAAGGCCATCCAGCTTCACCCGCTGGTCTGTGCCGCGTACAACGCCGACTTCGACGGTGACCAGATGGCCGTTCACGTGCCGCTGACCCTGGAAGCTCAGCTCGAAGCGCGCGCGCTGATGATGTCGACCAACAACATTCTGTCGCCAGCCAACGGTGAGCCAATCATCGTTCCGTCGCAGGACGTTGTACTGGGTCTGTACTACATGACCCGTGAAGCCATCAACGCCAAGGGCGAGGGTCGTGTATTCGCCGACCTGCAGGAAGTCGACCGCGTATTCCGCGCCGGCGAAGCTGCGCTGCACGCGAAAATCAAGGTCCGTATCAACGAGACCGTGAATGACCGTGATGGCAGCTCGACCAAGAACACCCGTATCGTCGACACCACCGTCGGCCGTGCGCTGCTGTTCCAGGTTGTGCCAGCAGGCCTGCCGTACGATGTCGTCAACCAGCCGATGAAGAAAAAGGCGATCTCCAAGCTGATCAACCAGTGCTACCGCGTGGTTGGTCTGAAAGAGACCGTTATCTTCGCCGACCAGCTGATGTACACCGGTTTCGCTTACTCCACCATCTCTGGCGTGTCCATTGGTGTGAACGACTTTGTCATCCCGGATGAGAAAGCGCGCATCATCAACAGCGCTACCGATGAAGTGAAGGAAATCGAGAGCCAGTACGCCTCCGGCCTGGTAACCCAGGGCGAGAAGTACAACAAGGTCATCGACTTGTGGTCGAAGGCGAACGACGAAGTGTCCAAGGCGATGATGGCCAACCTCTCGAAAGAGAAAGTCATCGACCGCGAAGGCAAAGAAGTCGAGCAAGAGTCCTTCAACTCGATGTACATGATGGCTGACTCCGGTGCGCGGGGTTCCGCTGCCCAGATCCGTCAGCTGGCCGGTATGCGTGGCCTGATGGCCAAGCCGGACGGCTCGATCATCGAGACGCCGATCACCGCGAACTTCCGTGAAGGTCTGAGCGTACTTCAGTACTTCATCTCGACCCACGGTGCTCGTAAAGGTCTGGCGGATACCGCCTTGAAGACTGCGAACTCCGGTTACCTGACCCGTCGTCTGGTAGACGTTGCGCAAGACCTGGTTGTGACCGAGATCGACTGCGGTACCGACCATGGCCTGCTGATGACTCCGCACATTGAAGGCGGTGACGTTGTAGAGCCGTTGGGTGAGCGTGTACTGGGCCGTGTCATCGCCCGTGACGTGTTCAAGCCAGGCACCGAGGACGTCATCGTTCCGGCCGGTACCCTGGTAGACGAGCAGTGGGTCGAGTTCATCGAGCTGAACAGCATCGACGAAGTTATCGTGCGTTCGCCGATCAACTGTGAAACCCGCTTCGGTATCTGCGCCAAGTGCTACGGTCGTGACCTGGCGCGTGGTCACCAGGTGAACATCGGTGAAGCTGTCGGCGTTATCGCTGCACAGTCGATCGGTGAGCCGGGTACCCAGCTGACCATGCGTACGTTCCACATCGGTGGTGCTGCAAGCCGTACTTCGGCTGCCGACAGCGTCCAGGTGAAGAACGGCGGTATGGTACGTCTGCACAACCTGAAGCATGTCGTGCGCGCCGATGGCAACCTGGTTGCTGTTTCGCGTTCCGGTGAGCTGGCCATTGCCGACGAATTCGGTCGTGAGCGTGAGCGTTACAAGCTGCCTTACGGTGCGGTGATTTCGGTCAAGGAAGGTGAGAAGGTCGAAGCTGGCGCCATCGTCGCCAAGTGGGACCCGCACACCCACCCGATCGTTACCGAGCTGAAAGGTACCGTGACCTTCGTGGGCATGGAAGAAAACATCACCATCAAGCGTCAGACCGACGAACTGACCGGCCTGACCAACATTGAAGTACTGGACGTCAAGGATCGCCCTGCCGCAGGCAAGGAAATCCGTCCGGCAATCAAGATGGTCGACGCCAATGGCAAGGACCTGTACCTGCCAGGTACCGACGTACCGGCGCAGTACTTCCTGCCAGCCAACGCCTTGGTGGGTGTTGCTGACGGTGCGCAGATCGGTGTTGGTGACGTCATCGCGCGTATCCCGCAAGAAACGTCGAAGACCCGTGACATCACCGGTGGTCTGCCACGCGTAGCTGACTTGTTCGAAGCGCGTCGTCCGAAAGAAGCCTCGATTCTGGCTGAAGTCAGCGGTACCATCGCGTTCGGTAAAGAGACCAAGGGTAAGCGTCGTCTGGTCATCACTCCGACCGACGGTAGCGATCCGTACGAAGAGCTGATTCCGAAGTGGCGCCACCTGAACGTCTTCGAAGGCGAACAGGTAAACCGCGGCGAAGTTATCTCCGACGGCCCGAGCGATCCGCACGACATCCTGCGCCTGCTGGGTGTGAGCGCGCTGGCGAAGTACATCGTCAACGAGATCCAGGACGTTTACCGTCTGCAAGGCGTTAAGATCAACGACAAGCACATCGAGACCATCCTGCGTCAGATGCTGCGCAAGGTCGAGATCTCGGAGTCGGGCGATTCCAGCTTCATCAAGGGCGACCAGATGGAACTGACTCACGTACTGGTCGAGAACGAGCGTCTCGCCGGCGAAGACAAGTTCATCTCGAAGTTCACTCGCGTGCTGCTGGGTATCACCAAGGCCTCGCTGTCGACCGAATCGTTCATTTCCGCGGCTTCCTTCCAGGAAACTACCCGCGTACTGACCGAAGCGGCGGTAACCGGCAAGCGCGACTACCTGCGCGGCCTGAAAGAGAACGTCGTCGTGGGTCGTCTGATCCCGGCGGGTACTGGTCTGGCCTACCACAGCGAGCGCAAGCGTCGCCGTGAAGCCGACAAACCGCTGCGTGTAAGCGCCAGTGAGGTGGAAGCCGCACTGACCGAAGCGCTGAATTCCAGCGGTAACTAAGTACAGGGCAGGGCCCCGGCAAGCCTCGATCGGCCATCGGTGACATGAATTGTTGCCGATGATCGGGCGAGGAGGGCCGGGGCCTTGTCTTGACTGGGTGCAAGATCCTCCGTAGACTTTTGTACCCTTAAATTTGGTGAGGCTCCGTCTCGCCAATTTTTGGCTTTCTTGCAAGACAATAGAGTCGCAAGACAATCAGTGGAGCTAGTAGATGGCAACTATCAACCAGCTGGTACGTCAGCCGCGTAAGCGTTCGGTCGAGAAATCCGACGTTCCTGCGCTGCAGAACTGCCCGCAACGTCGTGGCGTGTGCACCCGTGTGTACACCACCACGCCGAAAAAACCTAACTCGGCACTGCGTAAAGTATGCCGTGTGCGTCTGACCAACGGTTTCGAGGTTTCCTCGTACATCGGCGGTGAAGGCCACAACCTGCAAGAGCACAGCGTCGTCCTGATCCGTGGCGGCCGTGTAAAAGACTTGCCAGGTGTTCGTTACCACACCGTTCGCGGCTCTCTGGATACTTCGGGCGTTAAAGGCCGTAACCAGGGTCGTTCGAAGTACGGTACCAAGCGTCCGAAGTAATCGGCCGTTTGCACACATCCATTTTTTTGAGTCGATAAGAGTAAGGTCGGGCAGGGGTCGTAGACCCACGTCCCGGGCTAACCTGAAGACCGTTTGAGGGCTTATCATGCCAAGACGTCGTGTAGCAGCAAAACGTGAGATTCTGGACGATCCTAAATACGGATCCCAAATCCTCGCCAAGTTCATGAACCACGTGATGGAAAGCGGCAAGAAGGCCGTGGCCGAGCGCATCGTTTACGGTGCACTGGACAAGGTCAAAGAGCGCAAGAACAGCGACCCCCTGGAAATCTTCGAGAAAGCTCTCGACGCCATCGCTCCGCTGGTCGAAGTAAAGTCCCGTCGTGTCGGCGGTGCCACTTACCAGGTTCCGGTTGAAGTTCGTCCATCCCGTCGTAATGCTCTGGCAATGCGCTGGCTCGTAGACTACGCCCGCAAGCGTGGCGAGAAGTCGATGGCTCTGCGCCTGGCTGGCGAGCTGCTGGATGCCGCTGAAGGCAAAGGTGCTGCAGTCAAGAAGCGTGAAGACGTTCACCGTATGGCTGAAGCCAACAAAGCGTTCTCGCACTACCGCTTCTAATTCAGGCATCAATCATTTTGCGAGGGCTTTATGGCTCGTACTACAGCAATTAACCGCTACCGTAACATTGGTATCTGTGCTCACGTTGACGCGGGCAAGACCACCACTACCGAGCGGATCCTGTTCTACACAGGCCTGAGCCACAAGATGGGCGAGGTGCATGATGGCGCCGCGACCACCGACTGGATGGTGCAGGAGCAGGAGCGGGGTATCACCATTACCTCCGCTGCCGTTACCACCTTCTGGAAAGGTTCTGTTGGTCAGTATGACAACTACCGTGTAAACGTTATCGATACCCCCGGCCACGTTGACTTCACCATTGAAGTAGAGCGTTCGCTGCGCGTACTCGACGGCGCGGTCGTTGTGTTCTGCGGTACCTCCGGCGTTGAGCCTCAGTCCGAAACCGTATGGCGTCAGGCCAACAAGTACGGCGTTCCACGTGTTGTCTACGTGAACAAGATGGACCGTGCCGGTGCTAACTTCCTGCGCGTCGTAGGTCAGATCAAGAACCGTCTGGGTCACACCCCGGTTCCTGTTCAGCTGGCCATCGGTTCGGAAGATAACTTCCAGGGTCAGGTTGACCTGATCAAGATGAAGGCTATCTACTGGAACGACGACGACAAAGGCACCACTTATCGCGAGGAAGAAATTCCTGCCGATATGCTGGAGCTGGCTCAAGAGTGGCGCTCCAACATGGTTGAAGCGGCTGCAGAGTCCAGCGAAGAGCTGATGAACAAGTACCTGGAAGGCGAAGAGCTGACCGTCGAAGAGATCAAAGCCGGTCTGCGCGCGCGCACCCTGGCCAGCGAAATCGTACCGGCTGTCTGCGGTTCGTCGTTCAAGAACAAGGGTGTTCCCCTGGTTCTCGACGCCGTCATCGACTACCTGCCTGCTCCGACCGAGATCCCTGCAATTCAGGGTATCAACCCGGACGACAAAGAGCTGGATAAAGAAGATCCGGCTGTTCGTAAAGACGTGCGTCACGCCGACGACGACGAGCCGTTCTCGGCTCTGGCGTTCAAGATCGCGACTGACCCGTTCGTGGGTACTCTGACCTTCGTTCGCGTCTACTCGGGCGTTCTGACCTCCGGTGACTCCGTCATCAACTCGGTCAAAGGCAAGAAAGAGCGCGTTGGTCGTATGGTGCAGATGCACGCCAACCAGCGTGAAGAAATCAAGGAAGTGCGCGCTGGCGACATCGCCGCACTGATCGGCATGAAAGACGTGACCACGGGCGAAACTCTGTGCAACGCCGACAAGCCAATCATCCTTGAGCGTATGGACTTCCCTGAACCGGTCATTTCGCTCTCCGTAGAGCCGAAAACCAAGGCTGACCAGGAGAAGATGGGTATTGCACTGGGCAAGCTGGCCCAGGAAGACCCGTCGTTCCGCGTCAAGACCGACGAAGAGACTGGCCAGACCATCATCTCGGGCATGGGTGAGCTGCACCTGGACATCCTCGTTGACCGCATGAAGCGCGAGTTCAACGTCGAAGCCAACATCGGCAAGCCGCAGGTTTCGTACCGCGAGAAGATCACCAAGTCCAACGTCGAGATCGAAGGCAAGTTCGTTCGTCAGTCGGGCGGTCGTGGTCAGTTCGGTCACTGCTGGATCCGTTTCTCGGAGCCGGAAGTCGACGAGAAAGGCAACATCACTGAAGGTCTGGTGTTCTCCAACGAAGTCGTTGGTGGTGTGATTCCTAAGGAATTCATCGCCCCGATCCAGAAGGGTATCGAAGAGCAGATGAAGAACGGCGTTGTTGCCGGCTATCCTCTGATCGGCCTGAAGGCCGCGGTATTCGATGGTTCGTATCACGACGTCGACTCCAACGAAATGGCGTTCAAAATCGCCGCTTCGATGGCGACCAAGCAACTGGCCCAGAAGGGCGGTGGCGTGGTTCTCGAGCCGATCATGAAGGTTGAAGTTGTAACCCCGGAAGACTACCTGGGTGACGTGATGGGTGACCTGAACCGTCGTCGTGGTCTGGTCCAGGGTATGGATGAATCGGTCTCTGGCCGTGTCGTCCGCGCTGAAGTACCGCTCGGAGAGATGTTCGGTTACGCAACCGACGTTCGTTCCATGTCTCAGGGTCGCGCAAGCTACTCCATGGAATTCTCCAAATACGCCGAAGCTCCGTCGAACATCGTCGAAGCACTCGTTAAAAAACAAGGCTAATCCCCTTTAGGCAAGAGGTTCACTGTCGTGGCTAAAGAAAAATTTGATCGTTCCCTTCCCCACGTTAACGTCGGCACTATCGGCCACGTTGACCACGGTAAGACCACTCTGACCGCAGCTCTGACTCGCGTCTGCTCCGAAGTTTTCGGTTCGGCAGTCGTTGAGTTCGACAAGATCGACTCGGCTCCGGAAGAAAAAGCGCGCGGTATCACCATCAACACCGCTCACGTCGAGTACAACTCGAACATTCGTCACTACGCTCACGTTGACTGCCCAGGTCACGCTGACTACGTGAAGAACATGATCACCGGTGCTGCCCAGATGGACGGCGCGATCCTGGTTTGCTCGGCCGCCGATGGTCCGATGCCACAAACCCGTGAGCACATCCTGCTGTCCCGTCAGGTTGGCGTTCCGTACATCGTGGTCTTCCTGAACAAGGCTGACCTGGTAGACGACGCTGAGCTGCTGGAACTGGTCGAGATGGAAGTTCGCGACCTGCTGTCCACCTATGACTTCCCAGGCGACGACACTCCGATCATCATCGGTTCGGCTCGTATGGCGCTGGAAGGCAAAGACGACAACGAAATGGGCACCACCGCTGTCAAGCGTCTGGTTGAAACTCTGGACAGCTACATCCCAGAGCCAGAGCGCGCTATCGACAAGCCGTTCCTGATGCCAATCGAAGACGTATTCTCGATCTCGGGTCGTGGTACCGTTGTTACCGGCCGTATCGAGCGTGGTATCGTCCGCGTTCAAGAGCCGCTGGAAATCGTTGGTCTGCGTGACACTCAAACCACCACCTGCACCGGTGTTGAGATGTTCCGCAAGCTGCTGGACGAAGGCCGTGCTGGCGAGAACTGCGGCGTTCTGCTGCGTGGTACCAAGCGTGACGACGTTGAGCGTGGCCAGGTTCTGGTCAAGCCAGGTTCGGTCAAGCCGCACACCAAGTTCACCGCAGAAGTCTACGTCCTGTCGAAGGAAGAAGGCGGTCGTCACACTCCGTTCTTCAAAGGCTACCGTCCTCAGTTCTACTTCCGTACCACTGACGTGACCGGTAACTGCGAACTGCCGGAAGGCGTTGAAATGGTAATGCCAGGTGACAACATTCAGATGACTGTTACCCTGATCAAGACCATCGCAATGGAAGACGGTCTGCGCTTCGCTATCCGTGAAGGCGGTCGTACCGTCGGCGCCGGCGTCGTAGCAAAAATCATCGAGTAATCACTCGACCGATTGAAAAAGGCCTCCGCTCAGCGGGGGCTTTTTTTATTGGGTTGACACTAAATTGGGGCGTCTATAGAATCACGCCTCCTTTTAGCGGGCGTAGTGCGTCCGTTGGGAACAGCCTGGAGTCTGAAATCCAATGCAAAATCAGCAAATCCGTATCAGGTTGAAGGCTTTCGACCATCGCCTGATCGACCAATCCACCCAGGAAATCGTGGAAACCGCGAAACGTACTGGTGCACAAGTGCGTGGTCCGATTCCACTGCCTACCCGCAAAGAGCGTTTCACCGTTCTGGTCTCCCCGCACGTCAACAAAGACGCGCGTGACCAGTACGAGATTCGCACTCATAAGCGTGTTCTGGACATCGTCCAGCCAACGGATAAAACCGTTGACGCGCTGATGAAGCTTGATCTGGCGGCAGGTGTGGAAGTTCAGATCAGCCTCGGCTAAGACTTCGGTCTAGTCGTGTAACGCTCTGAAATGGGCGGCCATAGCGGGTGAAAGCCCCGTACACTCATGAGGTTTACAACATGACTATTGGTGTAATCGGTCGCAAATGCGGTATGACCCGCATTTTCACCGAAGAAGGTGTCTCCATTCCGGTCACGGTCATTGAGATCGAACCGAATCGCGTCACCCAGTTCAAAACTGAGGAAACCGATGGCTACCGTGCAGTGCAAGTCACTGTCGGCGAGCGTCGTGCTTCGCGTGTGACTGCCGCTCAGGCAGGCCACTTCGCCAAGGCTAACGTTGCCGCTGGTCGCGGTGTTTGGGAGTTCCGTCTTGAAGAAGGCGATTTCCAGGCTGGCGATCTGATCAAAGCTGAACTCTTCACTGCAGGCCAGCTGGTAGACGTTACTGGTCAGTCCAAAGGTAAAGGCTTCGCCGGTACCATCAAGCGCTGGAACTTCCGTGGTCAGGACAACACCCACGGTAACTCCGTGTCGCACCGTGTGCCTGGTTCCATCGGCCAGTGCCAGACTCCTGGTCGTGTGTTCAAGGGCAAGAAAATGTCCGGTCACATGGGCGCCGAGCGCGTGACTGTTCAGTCCCTGGAAGTAGTTCGCGTAGACGCTGAACGCAACCTGCTGCTCGTCAAGGGTGCCGTTCCTGGCGCTACTGGCGGCGACGTGGTTGTACGTCCAGCTGTCAAGGCTCGCGGTTAAGGGGAAACTGACATGCAACTCAATGTAAATGACGCTCAGGCGATCGAAGTTTCCGAACTGACTTTCGGTGGCGAATTCAACGAGACGCTGGTTCACCAAGCAGTCGTGGCCTACATGGCCGGCGGCCGTCAGGGCACCAAGCAGCAAAAGACCCGTTCCGACGTGGCTGGTGGCGGTAAGCGCCCATGGCGTCAGAAGGGTACTGGCCGTGCTCGTGCTGGTACCACTCGTGGTCCGATCTGGCGTGGCGGTGGTGTAACCTTCGCAGCTCGCCCTCAAGATCACTCGCAGAAGCTCAACAAGAAGATGTATCGCGCAGCTCTGCGCTCCATCCTCGCTGAGCTGGTGCGTAGCGACCGTCTGGTCGTGGTTCAGGACTTCGCTGTTGAAGCACCGAAAACCAAAGATCTGCTGAACAAGCTGAACGGCATGGGTCTGAGCGACGTACTGATCGTCTCCGACGCTGTTGATCAGAACCTGTACCTGGCTGCTCGCAACCTCCCGCACGTCGATGTACGTGACGTACAGGGTTCCGACCCGGTCAGTCTGATCGCATACGAGAAAGTGTTGATCACTGTCTCGGCCGTGAAGAAATTCGAGGAGCTGCTGGGATGAACCAGGAACGCGTATTTAAAGTCCTCCTTGGCCCGCACGTTTCCGAGAAGGCTACCGTTCTGGCTGAGAAAAAAGGCCAGTTCGTATTCAAGGTTGCTACCGATGCAACCAAGCTGGAAATCAAGAAAGCTGTCGAAGGCCTGTTCAACGTAAAAGTTGAAAACGTGTCGACTGTTAACGTTCTGGGTAAAACCAAGCGTACCGCACGTGGTCTGGGCAAGCGCAATGACTGGAAGAAGGCGATCGTCTCCCTTCAGCCAGGCCAAGATCTCGATTTCAGCAGCAGTGCTGAGTAAGGAAGGGGTGCATCATGGCAATCGTTAAATGCAAACCGACTTCCCCTGGCCGCCGTTTCGTGGTCAAGGTGGTCAACAAGGAGCTGCACAAAGGCGCTCCTCACGCACCGCTGCTCGAGAAGAAATCGAAGTCTGGTGGTCGTAACAACAATGGCCGTATTACCACTCGTCACGTTGGTGGTGGTCATAAGCAGCATTACCGTCTGGTCGACTTCCGTCGCAACGACAAAGATGGCATCCCAGCCACTGTCGAGCGTATCGAATACGATCCAAACCGTACTGCTCACATCGCCCTGCTGTGCTACGCAGACGGTGAGCGTCGCTACATCATCGCCCCTAAAGGCGTGAGCGCTGGCGACCAGCTGATCGCAGGTGCCCTGGCCCCAATCAAGGCCGGTAACTCCCTGCAGCTGCGCAACATCCCAGTAGGTAGCACCATTCACGGCGTCGAACTGAAGCCGGGTAAAGGTGCTCAGATCGCTCGTTCCGCTGGTGCTTCGGCTCAGCTGATCGCTCGTGACGGCGTATACGTGACTCTGCGTCTGCGTTCCGGTGAAATGCGTAAAGTACTGGCTGAGTGCCGTGCGACCCTGGGCGAAGTCTCGAACTCCGAGCACAGCCTGCGTTCGCTGGGTAAAGCAGGTGCCAAACGCTGGCGCGGCGTTCGCCCAACCGTTCGTGGCGTTGCCATGAACCCGGTTGACCACCCACATGGTGGTGGTGAAGGTCGTACCTCCGGTGGTCGTCATCCGGTATCGCCATGGGGCTTCCCAACCAAGGGTGCTAAAACCCGTGGTAATAAGCGTACCGACAACATGATCGTCCGTCGTCGCAAGTAACTAGAGGGATACGACAGTGCCACGTTCTCTGAAAAAAGGTCCTTTTATCGATCTTCACCTGTTGAAGAAGGTCGAAGTGGCGGTGGAGAAGAACGATCGCAAGCCAGTTAAAACCTGGTCGCGTCGCTCGATGATCCTGCCACAAATGGTCGGTCTGACCATCGCGGTTCACAACGGTCGCCAGCATGTTCCAGTTCTCGTGAACGAAGACATGGTCGGCCACAAACTGGGCGAGTTCGCCGGTACCCGCACCTATCGCGGGCACGTGGCTGACAAGAAAGCCAAGCGTTAAGGGGTAAGGAAATGGAAGTAGCCGCTAAGTTGTCGGGCGCTCGCATCTCCGCCCAGAAAGCCCGCTTGGTCGCCGACCAGATCCGCGGGAAGAAGGTGGGCGAAGCGCTCAACCTGTTGGCCTTCAGCAGCAAAAAAGCCGCTGAAATCATGAAGAAAGTCCTCGAGTCGGCCGTAGCCAACGCCGAACACAACGAAGGCGCAGACGTTGATGACCTGAAGGTCTCCACCGTCTTCGTCAACGAAGGGCGTTCGCTGAAGCGTATCATGCCACGTGCCAAAGGCCGTGCTGATCGCATCGTCAAGCGGTCTTGCCATATCACTGTCAAGGTTGCGGACAAGTAACGGAGTCGATCAGATGGGTCAGAAAGTACATCCCACTGGCATTCGCCTGGGAATCGTCAAGGAGCACACCTCCGTCTGGTACGCAGACGGTGCTACTTACGCAGATTACCTCTTGAAGGATCTGAAAACGCGTGAGTACCTCCAAGACAAACTAAAAAGCGCGTCCGTAAGCCGTATCGATATTCATCGTCCGGCTCAAACTGCACGCATCACCATCCACACTGCTCGTCCCGGTATCGTTATCGGCAAGAAAGGTGAAGATGTTGAGAAGCTGCGTCAGGACCTGACCAAGCAGATGGGTGTGCCTGTGCACATCAACATCGAAGAGATCCGCAAGCCGGAACTCGACGCTATGCTGGTTGCGCAGAGCGTAGCTCAGCAGCTGGAACGCCGCGTAATGTTCCGTCGCGCCATGAAGCGCGCCGTACAGAACGCCATGCGTATTGGTGCCAAGGGCATCAAGATCCAGGTGAGCGGTCGTCTCGGCGGTGCCGAGATTGCTCGTACCGAGTGGTATCGCGAAGGTCGTGTGCCTCTGCACACCCTGCGTGCCGATATCGACTACAACACCTACGAAGCTCACACCACTTACGGTGTGATCGGTGTGAAGGTTTGGATCTTCAAAGGCGAAGTTATTGGTGGTCGCCAAGAAGAACTGAAACCACAAGCACCAGCGCCTCGTAAAAAAGCTGCTAAGTAAGGGGTACGCCAAATGTTGCAACCAAAGCGTACAAAATTCCGCAAGCAGATGACCGGCCACAACCGTGGTCTGGCACTGCGCGGTAGCAAAGTCAGCTTCGGCGAATTCGCCCTGAAAGCTGTTGCTCGCGGTCGCCTCACCGCTCGCCAGATCGAGTCCGCACGTCGTGCGCTGACCCGTCACGTTAAACGTGGCGGCAAGATCTGGATCCGTGTGTTCCCGGACAAGCCGATCTCCAAGAAGCCTCTCGAGGTTCGTATGGGTAAAGGTAAGGGCTCCGTGGAATACTGGGTTGCCCAGATCCAGCCAGGCAAAGTCCTGTACGAGATCGAGGGTGTTTCTGAAGAGCTGGCGCGCGAAGCTTTCGCCCTGGCTGCTGCAAAGCTGCCTCTCGCCACCTCCTTTGTTAAGCGGACGGTGATGTGATGAAAGCGAATGAACTTCGTGAAAAATCGGCACAGCAGCTGAACGAGCAACTGCTCGGCTTGCTGCGTGACCAGTTCAATCTGCGTATGCAGAAAGCAACTGGCCAGTTGGGGCAGTCGCACCTGCTCTCGCAAGTTAAGCGTGACATCGCTCGCGTGAAAACTGTGCTCAACCAGCAGGCAGGTAAGTGATCATGGCTGAAGCTGAAAAAACCGTCCGTACGCTGACTGGCCGTGTCGTCAGCGACAAAATGGACAAGACCATCACCGTTCTGATCGAGCGTCGCGTAAAGCACCCGATCTACGGTAAATACGTTAAGCGTTCGACTAAGCTGCACGCGCACGACGAAACCAACCAGTGCAAGATCGGCGACAAGGTTTCGATTACCGAAACCCGTCCGCTGGCCAAGACCAAGTCCTGGGCACTGGTTGAAGTCCTCGAACGCGCTGTTGAAGTCTAAGGGCTAGGGGTCGGAGAAATTTTATGATTCAGACTCAATCCATGCTCGATGTGGCCGATAACAGCGGCGCTCGTCGCGTCATGTGCATCAAGGTGCTCGGCGGCTCGCACCGTCGTTACGCCGGCATCGGTGACATCATCAAGGTTACTGTCAAGGAAGCAATTCCGCGCGGTAAGGTCAAAAAAGGCCAAGTGATGACCGCTGTTGTCGTGCGCACCCGTCACGGTGTTCGTCGCGCTGACGGTTCCATCATTCGTTTCGACGGCAACGCTGCTGTTCTGCTGAACAACAAGCAAGAGCCGATCGGCACTCGCATCTTCGGGCCAGTGACCCGTGAACTTCGTACTGAGAAGTTCATGAAGATCGTCTCGCTCGCCCCTGAAGTGCTGTAAGGAGATCCGACATGCAAAAGATTCGTCGTGACGACGAGATCATCGTGATCGCCGGCAAAGACAAAGGTAAGCGCGGTAAGGTGCTGAAGGTTCTCGCTGATGACCGTCTGGTCATCGGTGGTGTGAACCTGGTCAAGCGTCATACCAAGCCTAACCCGATGGCGGGCGTTCAGGGCGGTATCGTCGAGAAAGAAGCGCCTCTGCACGCTTCCAACGTTGCCATCTTCAACGGCGAAACCAACAAGGCTGACCGCGTTGGTTTCAAAGTAGAAGACGGTAAGAAAATTCGTGTCTTCAAGTCGACCCAAAAAGCGGTTGATGCTTGAACACTGCTAGGTAGAAGACCATGGCACGACTGAAAGAGATTTACCGGAACGAAATCGCTCCTAAGCTTAAGGAAGAACTTAAGCTGTCGAACGTGATGGAAGTTCCGCGCGTTACCAAAATCACCCTGAACATGGGTCTGGGCGAAGCGATCGGCGACAAGAAAGTCATCGAGCACGCAGTAGCTGACCTGGAAAAGATCACCGGTCAAAAGCCGGTCGTGACTTTCGCTCGCAAATCCATCGCTGGCTTCAAAGTCCGCGAAGGGTGGCCGATCGGTGTCAAGGTGACCCTGCGTAGCGACAAGATGTACGAATTCCTGGACCGCCTGCTGGCGATCTCCCTGCCTCGGGTTCGCGACTTCCGCGGCCTGAATGCCAAGTCCTTCGATGGCCGTGGCAACTACAGCATGGGCGTGAAAGAGCAGATCATCTTCCCGGAAATCGATTACGACAAGATCGATGCTCTGCGCGGTTTGGACATCACCCTGACCACCACTGCTCGTTCGGACGACGAAGGCCGCGCTCTGCTGCGTGCTTTCAAGTTCCCGTTCCGCAACTGATTGGAGTAGGAAAATGGCCAAGAAGAGCATGAAAAACCGTGAGCTGAAGCGTCAGCTGACGGTAGCCAAGTTCGCTAAGAAGCGTGCTGAGCTGAAAGCGACCATCGTCAACGTTAATGCCTCTCCAGAAGAGCGTTTCGCTGCCGTTGTCGCTCTGCAGAAGCAGCCACGTGACGCTAGCGCCTCGCGCCTGCGCAACCGTTGCCGCCTGACCGGTCGTCCTCACGGTGTATACCGTAAGTTCGGCCTGGGCCGTAACATGCTGCGTCAAGCTGCAATGCGCGGCGACGTACCAGGTCTGGTCAAGGCCTCCTGGTAATCGCTGTCGGTGTGATCCCGGTGGAAGGGGAGCAATCTTCCGACCGCCGGTGACCTCGCCAAGAAACAAGCCCCTATATGGGGCTTGTTTCGTTTCTGCCTTGTGTCTAGAATGACCGGCTCACCCGAGCCTGGGTTTTTTACCCAATCCGCTCAGGTGGTTGTCATAGCCGCAAGGCTAATAATTCTTGTATCAGGAGCATCTAGCCCATGAGTATGCAGGACCCGTTAGCGGACATGCTAACTCGCATCCGTAATGCCCAGATGGCTGAAAAGTCCGTCGTAAGCATGCCTTCTTCTACCCTGAAGGTCGCGGTTGCCAAAGTTCTGAAGGACGAAGGTTACATCGCTGGCTACCAGGTAACTGGTGAAGCCAAGCCTTCCCTGTCGATCGAACTGAAGTACTTCGAAGGCCGTCCGGTCATCGAGGAACTGAAGCGCTCCAGCCGTCCAGGCCTGCGCCAGTACAAGGCCGTCACCGATCTGCCGAAAGTACGTGGCGGTCTGGGCGTGTCTATTGTCTCCACCAACAAAGGTGTGATGACTGATCGCGCTGCGCGCGCTGCCGGTGTCGGCGGCGAAGTTCTGTGCACAGTGTTCTAAGGGGGGATAGACATGTCTCGCGTCGCTAAGAACCCCGTTAAGCTGCCGTCCGGTGTCGAAGTCAAATTCGCAGGTCAGCAGCTTTCGGTGAAGGGTGCCAAGGGCACTCTCGAACTGAACGTTCACTCGTCTGTTGAAGTTACCGAAGAGTCTGGTGAGCTGCGTTTCGTCGCTCGCAATGGTGACCAGCAAGCTCGTGCCATGGCCGGTACCACCCGCGCTCTGGTTAACAACATGGTCCAGGGCGTAAGCCAAGGCTTCGAGCGTAAGCTCCAGCTGGTCGGTGTTGGTTACAAGGCACAGGCTAAAGGCACCGTCCTGAACCTGGCCCTGGGCTTCTCTCACCCAGTGGACTACGAACTGCCAGCCGGTATCACCGCTGAAACGCCTAGCCAGACCGACATCCTGATCAAGGGTATCGACAAGCAGCTGGTAGGTCAGGTGGCCGCTGAAATCCGCGACTTCCGTCCGCCAGAGCCTTACAAAGGCAAAGGTGTGCGTTACGCGGACGAAGTAGTCCGTCGTAAAGAAGCCAAGAAGAAGTAGGGCCTAGTAAATGACCGACAAAAAAGTTATTCGACTGCGTCGCGCTCGCAAAGCACGTCTCAAGATGCACGAACTCGAAGTCGTGCGCCTGTGCGTGTTCCGCTCCTCGCAGCACATCTATGCCCAGGTCATTTCGGCCGACGGCAGCAAGGTTCTGGCAAGCGCCTCGACCTTGGACAAAGACCTGCGTGATGGCGCCACTGGCAACATCGACGCGGCCACTAAGGTTGGCAAGCTGGTAGCTGAGCGTGCGAAAGCCGCCGGTGTATCTCAAGTTGCCTTTGACCGTTCCGGCTTCAAGTACCATGGCCGCGTCAAAGCGCTGGCTGATGCTGCTCGTGAAGGCGGGCTGGAGTTCTAAGTTATGGCAAATAACGATCAAAAGCGCGACGAAGGCTACATCGAGAAGCTGGTTCAGGTTAACCGCGTTGCCAAGACCGTAAAAGGCGGCCGTATCTTCACCTTCACCGCGTTGACCGTGGTTGGTGATGGTAAAGGTCGTGTGGGCTTCGGCCGTGGCAAATCGCGCGAAGTACCTGCTGCGATTCAGAAGGCCATGGAAGCTGCTCGCCGCAACATGATCCAGGTAGACCTGAAGGGCACCACCCTGCAGTACGCCACCAAGGCTGCCCACGGCGCCTCGAAGGTTTACATGCAGCCTGCCTCGGAAGGTACCGGTATCATCGCTGGTGGCGCAATGCGTGCTGTCCTGGAAGTTGCTGGTGTTCAGAACGTTCTGGCCAAGTGCTACGGTTCGACCAACCCAGTGAACGTGGTTTACGCCACTTTCAAGGGTCTGAAAGCCATGCAATCTCCTGAATCCATTGCTGCCAAGCGCGGCAAGAGCGTCGAGGAGATCTTCTGATCATGGCAACCGTAAAAGTAACGCTGATCAAGAGCGTCTCGGGTCGTCTGCCTAACCACAAACTGTGTGTTAAGGGCCTGGGTCTGCGTCGCATCGGTCACACTGTAGAAGTCCTGGATACTCCCGAGAATCGCGGGATGATCAACAAGGCTTACTACATGCTGCGCGTCGAGGGTTAATCGATGAAACTCAATGATCTGAGTCCAGCGCCGGGTTCCCGTCGCGAAAAGCATCGTCCGGGTCGTGGTATCGGTAGCGGTCTGGGTAAGACCGGCGGCCGTGGCCACAAAGGTCAGACCTCCCGTTCGGGTGGTTCGATCGCTCCGGGCTTCGAAGGCGGTCAACAGCCGCTGCACCGTCGTCTGCCGAAATTCGGCTTCGTTTCCCTGAAAGCCATGGACCGCGCAGAAGTGCGTCTGTCCGAGCTGGCCAAAGTGGAAGGCGACGTGATCTCCGTGCAATCCTTGAAGGATGCCAACGTGATCAACCAGCACATTCAGCGTGTGAAAATCATGCTGTCTGGCGAAGTTACTCGCGCAGTCACCATCAAGGGCATCGCAGCCACCAAGGGTGCGCGTGCGGCTATCGAAGCAGCTGGCGGCAAATTCGAGGAATAAATGGCTAAGCAAGGTGCTCTCTCTTCGCTCGGTAAGGGCGGGATGTCGGAACTCTGGGCTCGTCTGCGCTTTCTGTTCATGGCGATCATCGTCTATCGGATAGGTGCGCATATCCCGGTTCCTGGCATCAATCCGGACCGTCTGGCGGATCTGTTTCGGCAGAATGAGGGGACCATTCTTAGCTTGTTCAACATGTTTTCCGGTGGCGCGCTTGAGCGCATGAGCATCTTTGCACTGGGGATCATGCCGTACATTTCGGCATCGATCATCATGCAGCTGATGACCGCGGTCAGCCCGCAACTGGAGCAGTTGAAGAAGGAAGGTGAAGCTGGCCGTCGCAAGATCAGCCAGTACACCCGCTACGGCACCGTTATCCTGGCACTGGTTCAAGCCATTGGCATGTCCATTGGCCTGGCCAACCAGGGCGTGGCGTTTTCTGCGGGCCTGGGCTTCCATGTCGTTGCCGTCTCCACTTTCGTGGCAGGCGCGATGTTCATGATGTGGCTGGGCGAGCAGATCACCGAGCGCGGTGTGGGCAACGGTATCTCGATGTTGATCTTCGCAGGTATCGTTGCCGGTCTTCCGAGAGCAATCGGGCAGTCTTTCGAGTCTGCACGCACAGGCGATATCAACATTTTCGCCCTGGTCGCAATCGGTTTGCTGGCAGTAGCGATTATCGGTTTTGTGGTGTTCATTGAGCGTGGTCAGCGTCGTATCGCCGTTCACTACGCCAAGCGTCAGCAGGGCCGTAAGGTCTTTGCTGCGCAGACCAGCCACTTGCCGCTGAAAGTGAACATGGCGGGGGTTATCCCGGCCATTTTCGCGAGCAGCATTTTGCTGTTCCCGGCTTCGCTGGGTGCCTGGTTCGGTCAGTCCGAAGGTATGGGCTGGCTGCAGGACATCTCGCAGTCGATCGCTCCTGGTCAGCCGTTGAACATTTTGCTGTTTAGTGCAGGGATCATTTTCTTCTGCTTCTTCTACACAGCGTTGATGTTCAACCCGAAAGACGTAGCGGAAAACCTGAAGAAGTCCGGTGCCTTTATTCCGGGTATCCGTCCTGGTGAGCAGTCTGCACGCTACATTGATGGCGTTCTGACTCGTTTGACCATGTTCGGTGCTCTATACATGATGGCCGTCTGCCTTCTGCCCCAGTTCCTGGTGGTGGCAGCAAATGTGCCGTTCTACCTTGGCGGGACCTCGTTGCTGATTGTGGTAGTGGTTGTGATGGACTTCATGTCCCAAGTACAATCGCACCTCGTTTCGCACCAGTACGAATCCCTGATGAAGAAAGCCAACCTGAAAGGCTACGGCGGCAGCGGTCTGCTGCGCTGATACGCCCCTAAGGTTCGAGGAGTCGGTAATGAAAGTTCGTGCATCGGTGAAAAAGCTGTGCCGTAACTGCAAGATCATCCGTCGCGAAGGCGTCGTTCGAGTGATCTGCAGCGCAGAACCGCGTCACAAACAGCGCCAAGGCTGAGTGTGATCGTTGCTTCAAACCCAGCAGCTAGTGTGCTGCTGGGTTGATTATTCGTTTCTACAGCGATATTATCTCGCGCCCTATTTCTTGGCTTCCGGGGCGTAGGTAGCTGTCAATTGGAGTCCCACTGAATGGCCCGTATTGCAGGCGTCAACATTCCAGATAACAAGCATACTGTTATCTCGCTGACCTACATCTATGGTGTCGGTCGCACAACTGCACAGAAGATTTGTGCAGACGCTGGTGTAAACCCAGCCGCTAAGATCAAGGATCTGAGCGACGAGCAAATCGAAACCCTGCGTGGCGAAGTTGCGAAGTTCACCACCGAAGGTGACCTGCGTCGTGACATCAACATGAAGATCAAACGCTTGATGGACCTGGGTTGCTACCGCGGCCTGCGTCATCGTAAAGGTCTGCCGGTTCGCGGTCAGCGCACCAAGACCAACGCACGCACCCGTAAGGGCCCGCGTAAGCCGATCCGCAAGTAACCGCCCAGGAATATAGACATGGCAAAACCTGCTGCTCGTCCTCGTAAGAAAGTCAAAAAGACAGTGGTTGATGGCATCGCCCACATCCACGCTTCTTTCAACAACACCATCGTGACCATCACCGACCGTCAGGGCAATGCTTTGTCCTGGGCGACCTCCGGTGGTTCGGGTTTCCGTGGTTCGCGCAAATCCACTCCGTTCGCAGCCCAGATTGCTGCTGAACGTGCTGGTCAAGCTGCGCTGGAATACGGCCTGAAGAACCTCGACGTCAACGTCAAGGGTCCAGGTCCGGGTCGTGAATCCGCCGTTCGTGCACTGAACAGCTGCGGCTACAAGATCGCCAGCATCACCGACGTGACGCCAATCCCGCATAACGGGTGCCGTCCGCCGAAGAAGCGTCGCGTGTAATCAGGAGACAGAAGAATGGCACGTTACATTGGTCCAAAATGCAAACTGTCTCGTCGTGAAGGCACCGATCTGTTCCTGAAGAGCGGCGTTCGCGCTCTGGAATCGAAGTGCAACATCGAAGCAGCCCCAGGTATCCACGGCCAGCGCCGTGGCCGTCAGTCCGACTACGGTACCCAGCTGCGCGAGAAACAAAAAGTCCGTCGTATCTACGGTGTTCTGGAGCGTCAGTTCCGCGGTTACTACCAAGCTGCAGCCTCGAAAAAAGGCGCAACCGGTGAGAACCTGCTGCAACTGCTCGAGTGCCGTCTGGATAACGTCGTCTACCGTATGGGCTTCGGTTCGACTCGTTCCGAATCCCGTCAGCTGGTTTCGCACAAAGCGATCAGCGTCAACGGTAAGACTGTAAACATTCCATCCTACCAAGTTCGTCCGGGTGACGTGGTCGCGGTCCGCGAGAAGTCGCTGGCCCAGCTGCGCATTGTTCAAGCCCTTGAACTGTGCGCCCAGCGTGGCCGCGTTGAGTGGGTTGACGTGGATGCTGCTAAAAAGTCGGGCGTTTTCAAGAACGTTCCTGCTCGCAGCGACCTGTCTGCCGACATCAACGAAAACCTGATTGTCGAGCTCTACTCCAAGTAAGGGCTAGAAAATAGGTGCATCCATGCAGATTTCGGTAAATGAGTTCCTGACTCCCCGCCACATTGATGTGCAGGTAGTCAGTCCGACCCGCGCCAAGATTACGCTCGAGCCTCTCGAGCGTGGTTTCGGCCATACCCTGGGCAACGCGCTGCGCCGCATCCTGTTGTCCTCCATGCCTGGCTGTGCAGTAGTCGAGGCCGAGATCGATGGCGTACTCCACGAGTACTCCGCGATCGAAGGTGTACAGGAAGACGTAATTGAAATCCTGTTGAACCTGAAAGGCCTGGCTATCAAACTGCACGGTCGTGACGAAGTTACGCTGACCTTGTCGAAAAAGGGTTCGGGGGTGGTTACCGCTGCCGATATTCAGCTGGATCACGATGTCGAGATCGTCAACCCCGATCACGTAATCGCGAACCTGGCGTCGAACGGCGCCCTGAACATGAAGCTCACTGTAGCTCGTGGTCGCGGTTACGAGCCGGCCGACTCCCGTCAAACCGACGAAGACGAAAGCCGTAGCATTGGCCGTCTGCAGTTGGACGCTTCGTTCAGCCCGGTGCGTCGTATCGCCTATGTGGTCGAAAACGCCCGTGTTGAACAGCGTACCAACTTGGACAAGCTGGTCATTGATCTGGAAACCAACGGCACCCTGGATCCTGAAGAGGCTATCCGCCGCGCTGCGACCATCCTGCAACAGCAGCTGGCCGCGTTCGTCGACCTCAAAGGTGACAGTGAGCCTGTCGTAGTCGAGCAGGAAGACGAGATCGATCCGATCCTGCTGCGTCCGGTTGACGACCTGGAACTGACTGTACGTTCGGCCAACTGCCTCAAGGCGGAGAACATCTACTACATCGGCGACCTGATTCAGCGTACCGAAGTAGAGCTGTTGAAGACTCCTAACCTGGGCAAGAAGTCCCTGACTGAAATCAAGGACGTCCTGGCCTCTCGTGGTCTGTCTCTCGGCATGCGCCTCGACAACTGGCCGCCTGCAAGTCTTAAGAAAGACGACAAGGCGACCGCCTGATCGTCGTAATCACCGAACGTAGTGTTTGGTAAGGAATGAATCATGCGTCATCGTAAAAGTGGACGTCACCTGAGCCGTACCAGCTCTCACCGCAAGGCTATGTTCCAGAACATGGCAGTGTCGTTGATCGAGCACGAGCTGATCAAAACCACCCTGCCGAAAGCCAAGGAACTGCGCCGCGTTGCCGAGCCGCTGATCACCCTGGCCAAGGAAGACAGCGTTGCTAACCGTCGTCTGGCCTTCGACCGTACCCGTTCGAAGTCCGCTGTTGGCAAACTGTTCAACGACCTGGGCAAGCGTTACGCCACCCGTCAGGGCGGCTACCTGCGCATCCTGAAGTGCGGTTTCCGCGCTGGCGACAACGCGCCTATGGCGTACGTCGAGCTGGTTGATCGTCCGGTCGGCGGTGCTGTAGAAGCTGCTGAGTAAGACGTTCTGTCTGCTACAAAGAACCGGGCCTAGTGCCCGGTTTTTTGTGTCTGCCTGTATTGTTAATTTCTATTGATACAAGTCATGTAATGAATTTGTCCCTGTAACCTTGCTCGGCAATACTCTCTCCAAGCCGATTAGCCGGCGCTTGAAGACCGATAAGGAGAGCCCATGAGCAAGATTCTTACCACCGCCAGCGGTGCACCAGTAGCCGACAACCAGAACTCCCGTTCCGCCGGCCCGCGTGGCCCGCTGTTGCTCGATGACTTCCACCTGATCGAGAAGCTCGCCCATTTCAACCGCGAGAACATTCCTGAGCGCCGCGTGCACGCCAAAGGCTCGGGCGCCTACGGCACCTTTACCGTCAACCGCGATATAACCCACTACACCAGCGCCAAGCTGTTTGAGCAGGTCGGCAAGCAAACAGAAACCTTCCTGCGGTTCTCCACTGTCGGCGGCGAACGTGGCTCTGCAGACACCGAGCGCGATCCTCGTGGCTTTGCCGTCAAGTTCTACACCGAGGAAGGCAATTGGGACATCGTGGGTAACAACACGCCAGTGTTCTTCATTCGCGACCCGCTGAAGTTCCCGGACTTCATCCACACCCAGAAGCGCCATCCGCAATCCAACCTGAAGAACGCCCAGATGATGTGGGATTTCTGGTCGCACTCGCCCGAGGCGCTGCACCAGGTCACCATCCTGTTCTCGGACCGTGGTATTCCGGACGGCTATCGCCATATGCACGGCTTCGGCAGCCACACGTACAGCTTGATCAACGCCAAGGGCGAGCGTACCTGGGTCAAATGGCATTTCAAGACCCAGCAAGGTATCAAGAACCTCGCGCCGGCAGATGCTGCACGCCTGGCGGGTACTGATCCGGACTACGCCCAGCGCGACCTGTTCGAAGCTATTGAACGTGGCGACTTCCCGCGCTGGACCGTATGCATCCAGGTGATGAGCGAAGCCGAGGCTGCCAGCCGCGACGAGAACCCCTTCGACGTCACCAAGACCTGGTCGCAGAAGGATTATCCGTTGATAGAGGTGGGCGTGCTGGAGCTCAACCGTAACCCGCTCAACTACTTCGCCGAAGTCGAGCAGGCTGCGTTCGGGCCGAGCAACATGGTGCCAGGGGTTGGCCTGTCGCCGGACCGCATGCTGCAGGGCCGTGTATTCGCCTACGCAGACGCACACCGCTACCGTGTGGGCACCAACCACCAGCAGTTGCCGGTGAATGCCCCACGCTGCGCAGTCAACAGCTACCAGCGCGACGGCTCCATGGCCACTGGCAGTTACGGCAGTGCGCCGAACTACGAGCCCAACAGCTACGCTGAGGCACCGAAGCAGTCGCCACGCCATGCTGAACCCGCGCTGGCCCTGAACGGTTCGGCAGACCGTTACGATCACCGTGAGGACACCGACTACTTCAGCCACGCCGGTGCGTTGTTCCGCCTGATGAGCGAGGCGCAGAAGGCGCTGCTGATCAGCAACATCGCCGGGACCATGGCAGGTGTCAGCGAAGACGTGATCCAGCGCCAGTTGCAGTACTTCTTCAAGGCTGACCCGGCCTATGGCGAAGGGATTGCCAAGGCGTTGGGCATCAATCTGGCCTGACTCTAAGTGATAAGCAGAACCGCCCTCATTTGGGCGGTTTTTCAATGAATATCACTACTGTTTAACCGATTTTTTGCTTCTGATTGCGGGTTTTTCAGTGACCGCAGGCAAAAGCTGGTTCACACTATGTGGCATAGACGTTTTCACATGGAGAACCAGGGCGATGCAAGGCCACCCAGATGTAATCAACTACCTCGTCACGCTGCTGAAGGGCGAACTGGCGGCACGCGACCAGTACTTCATTCATTCGCGCATGTACGAAGACTGGGGCCTGTCCAAGCTCTACGAGCGCATCAACCACGAGATGGAAGAAGAGACGCAGCACGCCGATGCCCTGATGCGTCGCATCCTCATGCTCGAAGGCACCCCCGACATGCGTGCGGACGACCTCGAGGTTGGCAGCACCGTGCCGGAAATGATCGAGGCTGACCTCAAGCTCGAGTACAAAGTGCGTGGCGCCCTGTGCAAAGGCATCGAGCTGTGTGAGCTGCACAAGGACTACGTGAGCCGTGACATCCTCCGTGCGCAATTGGCGGATACCGAAGAAGATCACACCTACTGGCTGGAGAAGCAGCAAGGGTTGATCAAGGCCATTGGCCTGGAAAACTACCTGCAGTCGCAGATGTAAGTTATCCACAGACTCAAAAAAGCCCCTGGCACCAACGGTACCAGGGGCTTTTTCATTGCAGTCGCAACACTCAGGCCCGATCCCGCTCCAGCAGCGGTTTCAGGTAATGCCCGGTATACGATTGTTTCATCCCGCTCAGCTCTTCAGGTGTACCGCAGGCAATGATCTGGCCACCTTTGGAGCCACCCTCCGGCCCCAGGTCTACCAACCAGTCGGCGGTCTTGATCACATCCAGGTTGTGCTCGATCACCACCACGGTGTTGCCGTGGTCGCGCAGGCGATGAAGTACGTCCAGCAGCTGCTGGATATCAGCAAAGTGCAGGCCTGTGGTCGGTTCATCGAGGATGTACAGGGTCTTGCCGGTATCGCGCTTGGATAGCTCGCGTGACAGCTTTACCCGCTGCGCTTCACCGCCAGACAGTGTGGTCGCCGACTGCCCCAGCTTGATGTACGAAAGCCCCACATCCATCAGCGTTTGCAGCTTGCGCGCCAGCGCCGGTACCGCGTCGAAGAACTCGCGGGCATCCTCGATGGTCATTTCCAGCACCTCGTGGATGTTCTTGCCCTTGTACTTGATCTCCAGGGTTTCGCGGTTGTAGCGCTTGCTCTTGCACACGTCGCACGGCACGTAGATGTCTGGCAGGAAGTGCATCTCCACCTTGATCAGGCCGTCGCCCTGGCAAGCCTCGCAGCGGCCACCCTTGACGTTGAACGAGAAGCGCCCCGGGCCGTAGCCGCGTGAGCGCGATTCCGGCACGCCGGAGAACAGCTCGCGGATCGGCGTGAAGATGCCGGTGTAGGTGGCCGGGTTCGAGCGCGGGGTGCGGCCGATCGGGCTCTGGTCGATATCCACCACCTTGTCCAGGTGCTGCAAGCCGTCCATGCTGCTGTGCGGGGCCGCTTCCAGGGTGCTTGCACCATTGAGGGCAGTGGCTGCCAGCGGGAACAGGGTGTTGTTGATCAGCGTCGACTTGCCCGAGCCGGATACCCCGGTTACACAGGTCAGCAGGCCGATCGGGACTTCCAGGTCGACGTTCTGCAGGTTGTTGCCGCGCGCGCCTTTGAGCTTTAGCTGCAGCTTCTTGTTGCGCGGTGTGCGCTTGGCCGGCACGACGATCTTCTTGCGCCCGGACAGGTACTTGCCGGTCAGCGAGTCTGGGTGGTCCATGACCTCCTGCGGCGTGCCCTCGGCGACGATCTGGCCGCCGTGCACCCCGGCACCCGGGCCAATGTCGACCACGTAGTCGGCCAGGCGAATGGCGTCCTCGTCATGCTCCACCACAATCACCGTGTTACCCAGGTCGCGCAGGTGGTTGAGGGTGGCCAGCAGGCGGTCGTTGTCGCGTTGATGAAGGCCGATGGACGGTTCATCGAGGATGTACATCACCCCGACCAGACCGGCGCCGATCTGGCTGGCCAGGCGGATACGCTGCGCTTCGCCACCGGACAGGGTATCGGCGCTGCGGTCGAGGGTGAGGTAGTCGAGCCCGACGTTGACCAGGAACTGCAGGCGTTCGCAGATTTCCTTGAGAATTTTTGAGGCAATCTCGCCACGGCGGCCGGTGAGGGTCAGCTCGCCGAAATAGTTGCTGGCTTCACCGATCGGCAGGTTGGTCACCGCCGGCAGGGTCTTTTCGCCTACCCATACATGCCGCGCCTCGCGGCGCAGGCGGGTACCGCGGCAATCCGGGCAGGGCTGGGTGCCGAGGAACTTCGCCAGCTCTTCACGCACAGTGGCCGATTCGGTCTCGCGGTAGCGGCGCTCAAGGTTTGGCACGATGCCTTCGAACGGGTGCGAGCGCTTGACGATGTCGCCACGGTCGTTGAGGTACTTGAAGTCGACAGTCTGCTTGCCACTGCCTTGCAGGATGACCTTCTGGTGCTCGGCCGACAGCTCGCCGAACGGTTCTTCCAGGCTGAAGCCGTAATGCGCAGCCAGCGAGCCAAGCATCTGGAAGTAGTACACGTTGCGCCGGTCCCAGCCACGGATCGCGCCTTCGGCCAAGGTGAGTTCGGCATTGACCAGGCGCTTGGTGTCGAAGAACTGTTTGACCCCCAGGCCATCACAGGTCGGGCAGGCGCCAGCCGGGTTGTTGAAGGAGAACAGCTTCGGTTCCAGCTCGCTGATGGCATGGCCGCAGACCGGGCAGGCGAAGCGGGCGGAGAAAATCATCTCTTCGCCTTCTTCGTCGTCCATTGGCGCTACCAGGGCGATGCCGTCAGCCAGCTTGAGTGCGGTCTCGAACGATTCGGCCAGGCGCTGCTGCAGGTCGGCGCGGACCTTGAAACGGTCTACCACTACATCGATGCTGTGCTTCTTCTGCTTGTCCAGCTTCGGCAGTTCATCAAGCTCGTAAAGCTTGCCGTTTACCCGTGCGCGGACGAAGCCCTGGGCGCGCAGCTCGTCGAACACCGCCAGGTGCTCACCCTTGCGCTCGCGCACCACCGGTGCCAGCAGCATCAGCTTGCTGCCTTCCGGGCGCTCCAGCACCAAGTCCACCATCTGGCTGATCGTTTGCGCCTCCAGCGGGATATCGTGGTCCGGGCAACGAGGGGTGCCGACGCGGGCATACAGCAGGCGCAGATAGTCGTAGATTTCGGTGATGGTGCCCACCGTGGAGCGTGGGTTGTGCGAGGTCGATTTCTGCTCGATGGAAATGGCCGGCGACAGGCCTTCGATGGTGTCGACGTCGGGCTTTTCCATCATCGACAGGAACTGCCGGGCGTAGGCCGACAGCGACTCCACGTAGCGGCGCTGGCCTTCGGCGTACAAGGTATCGAACGCCAGGGACGACTTGCCGGAACCGGACAGGCCGGTGATCACGATCAGCTTGTCCCGGGGCAGGGTCAGGTCGATGTTCTTCAGGTTGTGGGTACGTGCCCCACGAATCAGGATCTTGTCCACTGCGGCCTCGCTTGGCGGGCATAAACAAGGAAGTATACGGCGCGCCAGTATGACGCGGCAAAGCGTCGCGTAGATGCCGTCAAGCTGTCGGACTGATAGAATCGCCGCCGGTTCACACGAGGTTAATCCATGCACGACACCCACAACGAGCGCATGAGTGGCGGCGAAACCCGCGCCGCTGGCGGCCTTGCCCTGGTCTTTGCCTTTCGTATGCTGGGCATGTTCATGGTCTTGCCGGTGCTGGCCACCTACGGCATGGACCTGGCCGGCGCCACGCCAGCGCTGATCGGCCTGGCCATCGGTGCCTATGGCCTGACCCAGGCGGTATTGCAGATCCCGTTCGGCATGATTTCCGACCGCATCGGCCGTCGGCCGGTGATTTACCTGGGGCTGGTGATCTTTGCCCTGGGCAGCGTGCTGGCGGCCCAGGCCGATTCCATCTGGGGGGTGATCGCCGGGCGTATCCTGCAGGGCGCGGGGGCGATTTCTGCCGCAGTCATGGCGCTGCTGTCCGACCTCACTCGCGAGCAACACCGGACCAAGGCCATGGCTATGATCGGCATGAGCATCGGCCTGTCGTTCGCGGTCGCCATGGTCGTCGGCCCATTGCTGACAAGTGCCTTTGGTTTGTCAGGATTGTTCCTGGCCACGGCGGGTCTTGCCCTGGTCGGCATCCTGTTGGTCGCGTTTGTCGTGCCCAACTCGCACAGCATCCTGCAGCACCGCGAGTCGGGTGTAGCGCGCCAGGCCATCGGCCCGACCCTGCGCCATCCGGACCTTCTGCGCCTGGACGTGGGCATTTTTGTTCTGCACGCCATTCTCATGGCCAGCTTCGTCGCATTGCCACTGGCCTTCGTCGAGCGCGGGGGCCTGCCCAAAGAGCAACACTGGTGGGTGTACCTGACCGCGTTGTTCATCTCATTTTTTGCAATGGTCCCGTTCATCATCTACGGCGAAAAGAAGCGCAAGATGAAACGTGTGTTGGCCGGTGCGGTCAGTGTCCTGCTGCTGACAGAGATATACTTCTGGGAGTGGGCTGACGGTTTGCGCGGACTGGTGATTGGCACCGTGGTATTCTTTACCGCATTCAACCTGCTGGAGGCTTCGCTGCCTTCGCTGGTCAGCAAGGTGTCGCCTGCCGGTGGCAAGGGGACGGCAATGGGGGTTTATTCCACCAGCCAGTTCCTTGGCGCTGCCTTGGGAGGAATCCTCGGTGGCTGGTTGTTCCAGCACGGCGGGCTGAACATGGTGTTCCTCGGTTGCGCGGTACTGTGTGCCATCTGGCTGGTCGTCGCGCTTCGCATGAACGAGCCGCCCTATGTGACCAGCCTGCGCATGCCGCTGACGCCAGAGGCAGTCCGGGAAGCCGGCCTGACCGAGCGCCTGATGGCCGTGCCGGGTGTGACCGACGCCGTTGTGGTGGCTGAGGAAGCCGCCATCTATATCAAACTGGATACGAAAATTTTGGACCGTACGACCCTCGAGCGCCTGGTTAACCCGGCCTCTTCGGCGTGCGAAGCCTAGGAGAACGTTATGGCCCGTGGGGTTAACAAAGTCATTCTGGTCGGCACCTGTGGCCAGGATCCCGAAGTCCGCTACCTGCCCAACGGTAACGCCGTGACCAACCTGAGCCTGGCCACCAGCGAGCAGTGGACCGACAAGCAGTCGGGCCAGAAGGTCGAGCGTACCGAGTGGCACCGTGTGTCGCTGTTCGGCAAGGTTGCCGAAATTGCCGGCGAGTATCTGCGCAAGGGTTCGCAGTGCTACATCGAAGGCAAGCTGCAGACCCGCGAGTGGGAAAAAGACGGTATCAAGCGCTACACCACCGAGATCATCGTCGACATCAACGGCACCATGCAGCTGCTTGGCGGCCGTCCGCAAGGCCAGCAGCAAGGCGGCGACCCGTACAACCAGGGTGGCGGCAACTACAACCAGGGTGGCGGCCAGCAGCAACAGTACAACCAGGCACCGCCTCGCCAGCAGGCCCAGCGCCCGCAACAGGCCCCTCAGCGCCCAGCGCCCCAGCAGCCTGCACCGCAGCCGGCCGCTGACTTCGACAGCTTCGATGACGATATTCCGTTCTGATTCGAGCGGTCAGGCGTCAAGCAAAACCAGAAACCCAGGGCAGCTGCCTTGGGTTTTTTTATGCGTGAGCTCAGGCATCGCCATCCAGCGCTGTCTGGGCAAACTGCGCGTCCAGCTCTGGCGTTGCGCCGCTGATGCCGATGCCACCGATATGCTGGCCGTCGCCGTCGATGATCGGCAAACCGCCGCCCAACAGGGTGAAGCCTGGCAAGGACGCGTAGGGATTGGCTGGTAGTGAGGCGCTGCGGTCCGCCAGCGAGCTGGAGGAAAGTGGGAAGCGGGCAGAAGTCGAGGCCTTGAGTTGCGCGACCTGGATGCTGCCGCTGCTGGTGCCGTCCATGCGGTGGAAGTGCTTCAGGTTGCCATGGCTGTCGACGATGCTTATGACGATGGCATAACCGTGGGCACGGGCTGCGCGCTCGGCGTTGGCGGCCATTGTTCGAGCAGCTTCGGAAGTGATGGGGGACGTAGGGCTGGTTTTCGGAGGGGCCGCCAGCGACGGTGCTGCCATTAATAGCGAGGCCATCAAGAGTGTGACGCGGCTGAAGTTCTTGTTCATGTGAGCACCATCCCTAGGATTTTTCGCGACGCTAGCAAGCAACAGTCACTCTTGGATGTAGTCCGTTTCTGAAGTTGGCGTGGGGCTACTGCCTGGCAGGTGGTTTTTTTGCTTTTAGTTACATGTCAGGCAATGAAGTGGGCCGCTAGGTACTCAGGCAACCACAAGCCATGCACCAACTGCATCGCCCCTGACCCAAGTCATCGCACGTTTGGGATTCTTGACTAGTCTTACCTGTTGGCGGCCGTCAAAACCGCCACCGTGACTACCAAGAGGCGCCGGCCATGTTCCGCGCGTCCACCACCTGATCAGGAGTGCACGATGGACCTCAACCGTCGGCAATTCTTCAAGGTCGCCGCCGTCGGCCTTGGAGGCTCGAGCCTGGCGGCGTTGGGCATGGCCCCGACGCCGGCATTCGCCGAGCAGGTGCGTCACTTCAAGCTGGCGCACACGAAAGAAGCCCGTAACACCTGCCCTTACTGCTCTGTCGGCTGTGGCCTGATCCTGTACAGCCAGGGCGATGCGGGAAAAAACGTAAAACAGAGCATCATCCATATCGAAGGTGACGCCGACCACCCGGTCAACCGCGGCACTCTGTGCCCGAAGGGCGCCGGCCTGCTGGACTTTATCCACAGCCCAAGCCGCCTGCAGTACCCCGAGGTACGCAAGCCGGGTAGCAAGGAGTGGGTGCGGGTCAGCTGGGACGAGGCGCTCGACCGCGTCGCCGACCTGATGAAGCAGGACCGCGACGCCAACTTCATCGAGAAGAACGCCCAGGGGCAAACCGTCAACCGCTGGCTTACCACCGGTTTTCTTGCTGCCTCCGCCGCCTCCAGCGAGGCTGGCTACCTGACCCACAAGGTCGTCCGCGCAACAGGCATGCTGGGGTTCGATAACCAGGCACGTGTCTGACATGGCCCGACGGTGGCAAGTCTTGCCCCGACGTACGGCCGTGGCGCCATGACCAACCACTGGTCCGATATCGCCAACGCGAATCTGGTCCTGGTGATGGGTGGCAACGCAGCAGAAGCGCATCCGTGCGGCTTCAAATGGGTGACCGAGGCCAAGGCGCACAACAAGGCGCGGCTGATTGTGGTCGACCCACGGTTTACCCGTACCGCTTCGGTGGCGGACTACTACGCGCCGATCCGCACCGGTACCGACATCGCCTTCATTGGCGGGCTGATCAATTACCTGCTGAGCACCGACAAGATCCAGCACGAATACGTGCGCAACTACACCGACGTGTCGTTCATCGTCAAAGAGAGCTATGGCTTCGAGGACGGGCTGTTCAGCGGCTACGACGAGGCCAAGCGCGTGTATGCCGACAAATCCGGTTGGGGTTACGAGCTGGGTGAGGACGGTTTTGCCAAGGTCGACCCGACCCTGCAGCACCCGCGTTGCGTGTTCCAGCTGATGAAGCAGCATTACAGCCGCTACACCCCTGAGCTGGCGAGCATGATCTGTGGCATGCCACAGGACGCCATGATGAAGGTCTGGGAAGAGATCGCCACCTGCTCGGTACCGGGCAAGACCATGACGATTCTCTATGCACTGGGCTGGACGCAACACTCCATCGGTGCGCAGATCATCCGCAGCGCGGCCATGGTCCAGCTGTTGCTGGGCAACGTCGGCATGCCAGGTGGCGGGGTCAACGCACTGCGTGGGCATTCCAACATCCAGGGCCTGACCGACCTCGGCCTGCTGTCGAACTCGCTGCCGGGTTACCTGACCCTGGCTGGGGATGCCGAGCAGGACTACGCCACCTACATCGACAAGCGCGCATCCAAACCGCTGCGCCCGGGGCAACTGTCGTACTGGCAGAACTACGGCAAGTTCCACGTCAGCCTGATGAAGGCATGGTATGGCGCCAACGCCACGGCAGAAAACAACTGGGGTTATGACTGGCTGCCCAAGCTCGACGTGCCTGCCTATGACGTGCTGCGCATGTTCGAGATGATGAGCCAAGGCAAGGTCAACGGCTACGTCTGCCAAGGCTTCAACCCGATCGCTGCGCTGCCGGACAAGAACCGCGTGACTGCGGCATTGGGCAAGCTCAAGTGGCTGGTGATCATGGACCCGCTGGCTACCGAAACCTCGGAGTTCTGGCGCAACGCCGGGCCATTCAACGATGTCGATACGGCCAGTATCCAGACCGAAGTGATCCGCCTGCCCACCACCTGCTTCGCCGAGGAGGATGGCTCGCTGGTCAACAGCAGCCGCTGGCTGCAATGGCACTGGAAGGGCGCCGACGGCCCGGGTGAGACCCGTACCGACGTGCAGATCATGAGCGAGCTGTTCCTGCGCATGCGCCAACGCTACCAGGCCGAGGGCGGTGCCTACCCTGACGCGATGATGAACATCAGCTGGCCGTACAAGATTCCTGAAGAGCCATCCCCGGAGGAGCTGGCCAAGGAGATGAACGGCTGGGCAGTCACCGACCTTACCGACGCCACCGGCGCCACGCTCAAAGCCGGCCAGCAGCTGTCGGGCTTCGGGCAATTGAAGGACGATGGCAGCACCGCGTCCGGCTGCTGGATCTTCGCCGGCAGCTGGACCGAGCAGGGCAACCAGATGGCTCGTCGTGACAACAGCGACCCCTACGGCATGCATCAGGTGCAGAACTGGGCCTGGGCCTGGCCGGCCAACCGCCGCATCCTCTACAACCGTGCCTCCAGCGACCCGCAAGGCAAGCCGTGGGACCCGGAGAAAAAGCGCCTGGTGTGGTGGAACGGCAAGGCCTGGACCGGCACCGACGTGCCTGACTTCAAGGTCGACTCGCCACCGGAAGCGGGGATGAACCCGTTCATCATGAACCCTGAAGGCGTGGCGCGCTTCTTCGCCATCGACAAGATGGCCGAAGGCCCGTTCCCCGAGCATTACGAGCCATTCGAAACGCCGATTGGCATCAACCCGCTGCACCCGCAGAACAAGAAGGTGGTCAGCAACCCGGCCGGGCGCATCTTCGACTCGGTGTGGGACACCCTCGGCACCCACGACGAGTTCCCCTATGCGGCGACCACCTACCGGCTCACCGAGCACTTCCACTTCTGGAGCAAGCATTGCCGGCTCAACGCCATTGCCCAGCCGGAGCAGTTCGTCGAGATCGGCGAGGTACTCGCCAAGGAGAAAGGCATCAAGGCCGGCGACCGGGTGCGGGTGTCGAGCAAGCGCGGGCATATCGATGCGGTGGCGGTAGTGACCAAGCGGATTCGCCCGCTGCAGGTCAACAACCAGACCGTGCACCAGATCGGCATCCCGTTGCACTGGGGCTTCACCGGCGCCACGCGGCATGGCTACCTGACCAACACCCTGGTGCCATTCCTGGGTGATGGAAACACGCAGACGCCGGAGTCCAAGTCGTTCCTCGTCAAAGTGGAGAAACTCTGATGGCCAGCCAAGACATCATCGCCCGCTCGGCCACCACCACCGTACCGCCTTCGGTACGCCAGCAGCAGGAAGTCGCCAAGCTGATCGATACCACCAAGTGCATCGGCTGCAAGGCCTGCCAGGTGGCGTGTTCGGAGTGGAACGAACTGCGTGACGAGGTCGGCCACAACCACGGCACCTACGACAACCCCCAGGACCTCACTGCCGAGACCTGGACCCTGATGCGCTTCACCGAGCACGAGCGCGACGACGGCAACCTGGAGTGGCTGATCCGCAAGGATGGTTGCATGCACTGCGCCGACCCAGGTTGCCTGAAAGCCTGCCCGAGCCCGGGGGCGATCATCAAGCACGCCAACGGCATCGTCGACTTCAACCAGGACCACTGCATCGGTTGCGGTTACTGCATCACCGGCTGCCCGTTCAACATCCCGCGCATCTCGCAGAAGGACCACAAGGCGTACAAGTGCACGCTGTGTTCCGACCGTGTGAGCGTGGGACTGGAGCCGGCCTGCGTGAAAACCTGCCCGACCGGGGCGATCGTGTTCGGCAGCAAGGACGAGATGAAGGTGCACGCCGCCGAGCGCATCGTCGACCTGAAGTCGCGCGGCTACGACAAGGCCGGTTTGTACGACCCGGATGGCGTTGGCGGCACCCATGTGATGTACGTGCTGCACCATGCCGACACGCCGAAGCTGTACGCCGGCCTGCCGGACCAGCCGGTGATCAGCCCGCTTGTGGGGCTGTGGAAGGGCTTCACCAAACCGCTGGCGCTGCTGGCCATGGGCGCGGCGGTATTGGCCGGGTTCTTCCACTACGTGCGGGTTGGCCCGCAGCGGGTAGAGGAGGACGAGCACCCCGCGCCGCCCGATGACAGCGTGCACCAGGTAGACCCGGCGGTGCATGTCTACGATCCGAAGCAGCCCGGTGGGCAAGGGGAGCAGCGGCCATGAACGACAACAAACCCATCCTGCGCTACAACGCCAACGAGCGGACCAACCACTGGATTGTCGCCATCCTGTTCTTCATGGCCGGGCTTTCCGGGCTGGCGCTGTTTCACCCGGCGCTGTTCTGGTTAAGCCATCTGTTCGGCGGTGGGCCGTGGACGCGCATCCTGCACCCGTTCATGGGTGTGGCGATGTTCGTGTTTTTCCTCGGCCTGGTGTTCCGCTTCTGGCGCGCCAACTTCATAACCGCCAACGACCGCCTGTGGTTGCGTCGCATTGATCGGGTGATGGTCAACCGCGAAGAAGGCGTGCCCCCCATTGGTAAATACAACGCCGGGCAGAAACTGCTGTTCTGGACGCTATTGCTGTGCATGCTGGTGTTGTTGATCAGCGGCGTGGTGATCTGGCGGGCCTATTTCAGTCACTTCTTTGATATAGGCTCGATTCGCCTGGCATCGCTTGCCCACGCACTGGCGGGCTTCGTGCTGATCCTCAGCATCATCGTGCACATCTACGCCGGCATCTGGATCAAGGGCTCGATCGGCGCCATGCTGCATGGCTGGGTCAGCCGTGCCTGGGCGCGCAAGCACCATGCGTTGTGGTACCGCGAAGTGACCGGCGACAAGACGCCAGGCAATCACGGACGAAAAGAAGGATGAGCGCTTGAGCACGATACTTGAACCCGGGCAGATCGAGGCATCGGCGGTAGCGCCGCCGTTCCTGCATCTGCCCCCCGCCAATCTGTTCGAACTGCGCGCTGCGCGCCTTGAGCAACTGGCCGATGGCAATGCCCTTGGCGACTATCTGCGGCTGATCGCGCAGTTGTGCCGCATCCAGCAGCAGCTTGTGGATAACCCGCCCGGTGGTATGCCGGTGGCAGAGGAGCGTCAACGCCTGTGCATAAGTCATGGCTTGCCACCGCTGGCGGCCGACAGCCTGGTGCGTGAAGCGCCTTGGCTTGTCTGGTTGCAGGCCCTGCTGGAGCACTGCAGCGGCGCTCCAGGCGGCCCGTTGGGTGAAGCATTGCAGGTGCTGCGCAGCAGTGATGACCATCAGCGCAAGGGCTGGGGCATCGCCTTGCTGGCGGGCCAGTACGACGCGGTGCCTGCGGCGTTGGTGCCGTTTTTGGGCGCTGCGTTGCAGGCGGCCTGGTCCAGTTGGTTGCTGGCGCTGCCGGCGCCTGAGCTCAAACCCGCCGGTAGCCTGGCCCAGTGTCCGGCGTGCGGTTCGCCGGCAATGGCCGGGGTGGTGCGTAACCGCGGCAAGCACAATGGCTTGCGCTATCTGGCCTGTTCGCTGTGTGCCTGTGAATGGCATGTGGTGCGGGTCAAGTGTGTGTACTGCGAGTCGAGCAAGGACTTGCGCTATACCAGCCTGGAAGATGACCGCCATGCGCCGGGCAAGGCACCGCTGCGAGCGGAGTGCTGCCCGTGGTGCAATACGTACCTGAAGCAGAATTATCTGGAAAACGACGCGGCGGCCGAGCCGCTGGCCGACGACCTGGCCAGCCTGGTGCTGGATATGCGCCTGGACGAGGAGGGCTTCCATCGCCTGGCGCCCAACCTGATGCTCGCGCCGGGTAGTGGGTGAGTGTCTACACTGGAACACCGAGTTGCCTTCTTCGCGGGTAAACCCGCTCCCACAGGTACTGCGCAAGCCTTGAGTGCAGCCCGGACCCTGTGGGAGCGGGTTCACCCGCGAAGAGGCCAGTACAGACACCGGATCAGCCAAGGTAGTACCGCATGTCTTCAAGCCTCGCCAGCGACACCCTACGCCTGCCTTCCATCGACACCCTCCTGCGCCACCCGGCCGGCCTCGCACTGATCGACCGCCACGGCCGCGACGCGGTCCTGTCCACCCTGCGCCAGCTGCTCGACGACCTGCGCGCCCCCGCCCGCAACGGTGAACTCACCCCCGCCGAACTGGCCCCCGAAATCCTCTTGGGCCGCACCGGCGAACGCCTGGCCGTTCAGCAGCGCAGCCAGGTCCGGCGCGTGTTCAACCTCACCGGCACCGTACTGCACACCAACCTCGGTCGCGCCCTGTTGCCCGAAGAAGCGATCGAGGCCATGCAAACCGCCGCCCGCTATCCCCTCAATCTGGAATTCGACCTGGCTACCGGTAAGCGCGGCGACCGTGACGATTTGATCGAAGGTTTGATCCGCGAGTTGACCGGCGCCGAAGCCGTCACCGTAGTCAACAATAATGCCGCCGCTGTGCTGCTGGCGCTCAACAGCCTGGGCGCGCGCAAGGAGGGCATCATCTCCCGCGGCGAGCTGATCGAGATCGGCGGTGCCTTTCGTATCCCCGACATCATGGCCCGTGCTGGTGTGAAACTGCACGAGATCGGCACCACCAACCGCACCCACGCCCGCGACTACGAAGCTGCCATCGGCCCACGTACCGGCCTGCTGATGCGCGTGCATTGCAGCAACTACAGCATCCAGGGCTTCACCACCCAAGTGCCCACGGCCGAGCTGGCGCGCATCGCCCACCAACATGAGCTGCCGCTGCTCGAAGATCTGGGCAGTGGCAGCCTGCTAGACCTTACCCGCTGGGGCTTGCCCGCTGAGCCGACGGTGCGTCAGGCGCTGGCTGACGGCGCCGATATCGTCACCTTCAGTGGCGACAAACTGCTGGGCGGGCCGCAAGCCGGGATCATCGTCGGTCGCAAGGACTTGATTGCCAGGATCAAGAAAAACCCGCTCAAGCGTGCGCTGCGCGTCGACAAGATCACCCTCGCTGCACTCGAAGCGGTGCTGGCGCTGTACCGTAACCCCGACCGCCTGGCCGAGCGCCTGCCCAGCCTGCGTCTGTTGACCCGCAGCCAGGCCGAGATACAGGCCCAGGCCGAGCGCCTGGCCCCAGGGCTAAAGGCTCACCTCGGTGAGCAATGGGCTGTCAGCGTGGAGCCCGCGCTGGGCATGATCGGCAGTGGCAGCCAGCCGGTGGCGCGCTTGCCCAGTGCAGCCCTGTGCCTGCGCCCGCAGGTGTCGAAGAAGTTGCGAGGACGCAGCCTGCATGTGCTGGAACGGGCAATGCGTGAACTGCCGGTGCCGGTACTTGGCCGTATCGATGACGACGCCCTGTGGCTGGACCTGCGCCAACTGGATGACGAGCTCCAGTGGCTGGCGCAGTTGCCCGCCCTGCAACTGGGGCCGGTGCAGTGATCGTCGGTACCGCCGGCCATATCGACCACGGCAAGACCGCACTGCTGCAGGCGTTGACCGGGCAGGCCGGCGACCAGCGCCAGGAGGAGCGTGCCCGCGGCATGACCATCGATCTGGGGTATCGCTACGCGGCGTTGGCCGAAGGCGCACCGCTGACTGGCTTCATCGACGTGCCGGGCCACGAGCGCTTTATCCACAACATGCTGGCCGGTGCCCACGGTATCGACCTGGTGTTGTTGGTGGTGGCTGCCGACGACGGGGTCATGCCGCAGACCCGCGAGCACCTGGCGATCATCGAGCTGTTGGGCATTCCTCAGGCCTTGGTGGCGATCAGCAAGTGTGACCGGGTCGAGCTGGCGCGCCTGGCCGAAGTGCGGGCGCAAGTCAGCGAACTGCTGGCGCCCGGGCCGTATGCCGGTGCGCGGCAGTTTCCCGTCTCCAGCATCAACGGGGAAGGCATAGACGCGCTGCGTCAGGCCTTGCTGGAGGCCGAGGCAGCGGTGCGCAAGCGCAGCGCTGGTGGCGGTTTTCGCCTGGCCGTCGACCGCGCTTTCGCGGTTACCGGTGCCGGCGTGGTGGTCACGGGCACGGCGCTGGCCGGGCGGGTCAGTGCCGGCGACACCTTGTTGCTGGGCAAGGCCGGCAAACCGGTGCGGGTGCGTGGCCTGCATGCGCAGAACCAGGCCGCGCTGGTGGCCGAGGCAGGCCAGCGCGTGGCGTTGAATATCACGGCCGAACGGCTGGCGATGGAGCAGGTGCATCGGGGTGACTGGCTGGTGCCCGAGTGGCTGTATGCGCCCAGCGTGCGGGTGGATATCGAGCTGAACCTGCTGCCGGGCGAGCCCCGCGCATTTGAACATTTCAGCGCTGTACACGTGCACCTCGGCACCCAGGATGTAACGGCCCGGGTGGCCTTGCTCGAAGGTGAGTCCTTGGCAGCGGGCCAGCGCATGTTCGCCCAGCTGCTGCTCAATGCGCCGTTGCAGGCCGTGCACGGCGATCGCCTGGTGCTGCGTGACCAGCGTGCCCAGCGCACCTTGGGGGGCGGCAAAGTACTCGACCCGTTCGCGCCAAGCCGGCAGCGCCGCAGCGATGAGCGCCTGCGCCAGCTGCAGGTGCTGCGGGATGCCGACGACCTGGAACAGGCCCTGCCTGCGCTGCTCGCCAGCGCTCCCGGTGGCATCGATCCCCAGCGGCTTGAGCGGCAGTTCAATCGCCTGCGCGCAACCTGGCAGTTGCCAGAAGGGGTATTGGTGGTGGCCACGCGGCAGGGGCAGCTGCTGTTCGCCAACGCCCAGTGGCAGGCGCTGAAGCAACAGGTGCTGGAGCACTTGGCGCGTTTTCATGAGCAAGAGCCTGACCAACTGGGCCCGGACCGTGACCGCCTGCGTCGCTTTGCGGCCTTGCCGCTGGAGCGGCCGGCTTTCGTCAGCCTGCTGGATGAACTGCTCGATGACGGCGCCATCGCCAGCAGCGGGCCCTGGCTGCATTTGCCCGATCACAAGGTGCAGTTGAGCGAAGCCGACAGTGCGTTGTGGGCGCGCTTGCAGCCGAAGTTGCTGGCGGGACAATACGATCCGCCCTGGGTCAGGACGCTGGCAACTGAGGAGAATTGCGCCGAAGCCGAAGTGCGCCTGCTGCTGCGCAAGCTGGCTAGGCTTGGTGTGGTGCACCAGGTGGTGCGTGACCTGTTCTACCCAGAGGCGACGCTACAGCGCATGGCAGAGCTGTTGCTGGGGCAGGCCAGCGAAACGCCGATAGTGCAGGTGGCCGCGTTTCGCGATATGTTGGGCATCGGTCGCAAGCGCAGTGTGCAGATTCTGGAATATTTCGACCGCATCGGCCTGACCCGGAGGGTGGCCGACCAGCGTCACATCCGCGCCGACAGCGCCCTGGCCCAGCAACAGGCCAGGCACTGAGTTCAAGGAAGGCAATCGCGCCCGGTGGCGCGGCCGGGCTTCAAACCCGGTTGGGGACGGCAGCCGTTCCCGGGCAGGTTCGACTCCCGCTGCCTTCCGCCATTTTCATTCGCCTGTCGGGGCTCTACGGGGCGCTTCACAGCGCTTGGGACTTGCACGGGACCTGTGGGAGCGTGTTCACCCGCGAAGAGGCCCTGAAGGGTGAAGCCTAAGCCCGCTCCCCACACAGATCCAGGGCAAACCACTGTTCTGCAGTATCCACATCCAACCCCGCCCCCAGCAGCGCAACCATCTTGCCCAGCGCCGCCTCACGGGTCATGCCACCGCCACTGACCAGCCCGGCCCCACGCAAGCGGTTACCCGCCGCATAGGTATCGAACACCACCGAACCCTCAGGGCACTGGCTGATCGCTGCCAACATCACGCCACGCTGGCGCGCCGCCCGCAGCACATTCAGCAGCGCCTGGTCATCCGACGGCCCGGTACCGCTGCCGTAGCACTCCAGCAGCAAACCCTGCACACCACTGTCGATCAAGGCCTGCAAGTGCCCGGCCTGCAGCCCGGGGAACACCGGCACTATCGCCAGGTTGACCGGCTGGCGCGGGTGCTTGTAGCCAAGCTCGGCGGGAGTCGCCCCGGCCCGCTCGCCGTCGCGATGGCGCGGCAACGCAGCAAAGGCATCGAACGCCTCGCTGCGCAGCTTCGACGCCCGGCAGCCATGCAGCAGCTGATCGTGGAAGTACAGCTGCACGCCATTCTCCAGCCCTTGTTCGAACTGGCGCAGCGCACCGCACAGGTTGGCCCAGGCATCGCTGTCTGCGGCACCTGCCGGCAGCATCGAGCCGGTCAGCAGCACCGGGACTGGGAGGCCCAGCAGCAAAAACGACAACGCCGCGGCGCTGTAAGCCATGCTGTCGGTGCCATGCAATACCAGCACGCCATCATGGCCTGCCACATCCACGGCTTCGACGATGGCATCGCGCATCGCCAGCCAGTTGTGCTGTTGCATATTGGCGCTGTCGAGCAGCGGGTTCAGCTCCTGAAGCGACCAGTGCACCTGGGGGGCATCGGCCATCTTGGCAAAGTGTTCACGCATCCGCGCTTCGAAGCCACCGGCCGGCGCCAGGCCTTCCGGGGTTTCGAGCATGCCGATGGTGCCACCGGTATAGAGAACGAGAAGATTCTTTACTGCACGCATGGAAAACATCCGTAGCGGTGAGCCGAGAAAGAAAAGCCGCCCGCGGAAGGGGCGGCTGGGCAGGGGAGGATATCAGCGCTGCGGCTGAGCCTGGACGGCTGCTTTGTCAGCGGCTGTTTCCACCTGTGGGTTGGCAGGCCAGGCATTGCGGTCCAGGTCCAGGTCGGCGAACTTGCTCGAGTCGAACACAGGCTGGCCGATACCGGCTCTGCGCTGGTCGTCGTAGTCGCGCATCACGCGCAGGCCGACCTTGAACAGCAGGGCCAGGGCCACCAGGTTGACGAAGGCCAGGCAGGTCATGGTGATGTCGGCGAAGGCGAACACGGTCGACAGGTCTTGCATCGAGCCCCACACCACCAGTGCCAGCACCAGGCCACGGAACACCATCAGCACCACGCGGTTACGGGTGAGGAACTGCAGGCTGTTCTCGCCCAGGTAGTAGTTGTAGAGGATGCAGGTGAACACGAACAGCGACAGCGCCACGCTGACGAACACACGGCCCCAGTCACCGACCACGGCGGCCAGCGAGTTCTGGGTCAGGACAATGCCGTCACCCTCGAAGCCCGGGGTGTAGAAGCCCGACAGCAGGATCAGCAGCGCGGTGCAGGTGCAGATCACGAAGGTATCGAGGAACACACTGAAGGCCTGGACCACGCCCTGGGCGCCCGGGTGTTTCACGGCTGCCACGGCGGCGACGTTCGGCGCACTGCCCAGGCCGGCTTCGTTGGCGAACACACCACGCTTCACACCCATGACGATGGCGCTGCCCAGCAGGCCGCCAAACGCCGGGTCGAGGCCGAAGGCGCTCTTGAAGATGGTTTCCAGCATGGCTGGCACGTGTTCGATCTGGGTGCCGATCACGTACAGGGTCACGCCGATGTAGGCCAAGGTCTTGATCGGTACCAGCAGGTCCGACACTGCGGCGATGCGCTTGATGCCGCCGATGAAGGTGATGGCCAGCAGCACTGCCAGGACGATACCGGTCTGGCTTGGGGCAAAGTCAAAGGCGTTCTGCAGCGAGTGGGTGACGGTGTACGACTGCAGGCCGATGAAGGCGAAGCCGTAGGTGACCAGCAGCAGGACCGAGAACACGATGGCCATGCTTTTGCGCTTCAGGCCGTGCTGGATGTAGTAGGCCGGGCCGCCACGGTACAGGCCGTCGCCGTCGGCGCGCTTGTAGACCTGGGCCAGGGTGCATTCGAAGAAGCTGCTGGACATGCCCACCAGTGCGGTGACCCACATCCAGAACACGGCGCCCGGGCCACCCAGGGTCACCGCGATACCGACACCGGCAATGTTACCGGCGCCAACGCGGCCGGCCAGGCTCAGCATCAGGGCCTGGAAGGAGCTCAGCTGGCCTGCCTGGCCACGCAGCGATTCCTTGAAAACGGTGAACATGTGGCCGAAATGGCGGAACTGAACGAAACGCGAACGGATAGTGAAGTAGCTACCCAGCCCTACGATCAGCACGATGAGGAGTTTCCCCGAAAGGAAATCGTTGAGTACTTCGAGCATTGGAAAATGACCTCGATTCTTATTCTTCGTGTGGAATGACCAGCGGACGGCAGGCGCACCGCTATTCGTTGGGGCGAATGGTTGGCCATGACAAGAGTCGTTACAATTTCGCGGGTTGCTCTGACTTGATGCTAGTTGATGCTACAATGGCGTCATTCGCGTCACCTGGGTTCCGCACATGAGCGATCATTTCGCCACCAACCTCAAGCTGGCCTGCAGCCACTACCGCTCTATCTCCGAAGTTTGCCGGCAGCTCTCTATCAACCGCGCGCAGTTCAACAAGTACCTGAGCGGGCAGAGCCGTCCGACGGCGTTCAACCTCAAGCGCATTGGCGATTTTTTCGGGGTCGAGGATTACGAACTGAACCTGCCGGCCGAGCAGTTCGCCCGGCTGATCGGCGCTCGCGTGTCCACCTTGGCCGAGCAGCCCAGCGACCCGATCAGCGAACTGTTCCGCCCGCTGCATGATCATGCGGGCAACCTGTCGCGCTATTGCGGTTATTACTTCGAGTATTCCAACTGCATGTCGGTGCCGGGCACGATCCTGGTCTCGCTGGTGCACCTGTGGGAAGAGCGCGGCCGTTTCCTGTTCGAGCGCCAGGAGCGCCAGGAGCGTTCCAGTGCCACGGATCAGCATGCCGAGGTGCGCTGCCGCTACCTGGGCGCGGCGTTTCAGCTGCAGGACCGGGTGTTCCTCATCGACTACGAGTCGCTCACCTTCAACGAAATGAGCCAGACCATTCTCATCCCCAGCTTCAAAAGCCGCATCACCCGCCTGAACGGCCTCAAGGCCGGGGTTTCCAGCGGCGACCGGCGCAACCCGGCCTGCACCCGGGTGGTGTGGGAGTACCTGGGCGAGGAGATCAATCGCATCAATGCTTATCGTCAGGTAAAACTGTACCGGCCGGATGACCCACGTATAGATGATGATGTGCGTGAGCGGTTGAGTGTGGGGCCGTTGCGCAACAGTTTGTTCGAGATCGAGTAATGCTCAACAAGTCAGGCGTCTTCGAGGATGAATCCCGCCACGGCGCTGGCAACCTGATCCGCAATCGCTGGGGTACTGCGTAAGTGGGAAGCGATGCCATGGTCGCAGTCGGTAAGAAACAGGCATTGCAAACGCGCTGCTGGAACTGATTGCATCAGGGCCTGGGTAACTTCTTCGGGAATCGGGCTGTAGCGCTCGGCACCGGCCAGCCACAGGCTACCTGCACTGGTCCCTGGGCCTTTGCCGAATCGTTGTGAGTTGAGCCCGTCATACTCGCCAATCACCATCAGCACTCTGCCTTGGAACTGCTTGAGGAAGGCGTAGCTGTCGCTGTCCAGAAAGCCGTAGGGTTTGCTGATGGCTGTGGTGAATGCCGGGCCAAACGGCGCCCGGTGAGCATCATCTGGATAAACTGCCGGGCAGATCAACACGATGCGGTTCACTTTCGGCAACCGTGCTGCAAGTTTCAGCGTGATTGCAGCGCCCAGGCTGTGGCCGATCAGTGTTTGGCATCGAGCTGCGATATGCGTATGAAAGCGCTGTGCCTCTTCGAGGTTGGTAGCCAGTGACGCTGCCACTGCGCCTGGCTCGCTGGCGAGGCTGTGACCAGAAAGATTGCCGGTGAGCGACCCGATGCCAGCGGCTTGCAAGCGATAGAGCAGTGGGTTGAGCCGGGTAAAGTCCGAGCGCGCGCCACCCAGCACCAATGCCGGCGCTGCGCGCTCGGTATCAGGTACCAGCAACCGGGCCTGTTGCTGGTAGTTCCCAAACGCTTCGTTGATAAACAGTTCTTTGCCCGGGGCGGGTTCGTCAAATTGCCATTTCAGACGCTGAGAAGATCCCTTTTGCAAGTGCATGGCGCCCTCTAGAAAAACTGATCGAGCCACTCGCCGAGTGGATTGCCCGTGTCGAGCAGTAGTTTGAATGCCATGATGATGCAGACACTGACCAGCAGCGGCTTTATGAGGCGAGAGCCGAAACGAACTGCGCAGCGCGCACCTAATTGTGCGCCCAGAAAGGCGGCAATCGCCATTGCCAGCGCCAGCGGCCAGATGATCGCTCCGCTGAGTAAAAATACTGACAACGCGCCCAGGTTGCAGGCTGCGTTCAAAAGCTTGCTGGTGCACACGGCTTGTATCAGCTGTTGGCCTAGTAGCACTACGCAGGCCAGCATGAAGAACGAGCCGACGCCAGGGCCGAAGATACCATCATAAAACCCAATGATTGGCGCAACCGTTACGCAGAACAGGCTACTCGATAACTTCGCCTTACGCGTTTGCTCATTCGGCTTTGGACTAAAGGCAAAGTAGATTGCTATCAGGATCAGCAAGGGTGGGACACATGCCTGCAAAAAGCTTTTGGGCACGTAGGTTATGGACAAGGCCCCCAAGGCCCCTCCAATAAACGACATCACCGCCATTGGGCTGCCTCGCCTCCAGTCGATCATGCCTTTTCGGGCGAAAGCGCATGTAGCCGAAACGGTAGCCGAAGCGGCTTGGACTTTATTCGTGGCAATTGCTGCCAAGGGCTCTATACCGGCGATAAATAGCACCGGGAGCGTGATCAAGCCTCCGCCTCCGGCGATCGCATCGAAAAAGCCGGCCATGAGTGCAACGAGCGCGAGTATCAGAACAAGCGTCAAATCGAATTCGATCATCGTTTTTCTCAGTGATTAACCACGAACCAGAAGGGGGTCTTCAACGAGAACCAGCGGTTCTGCTAAGGGGAGTATCCGAATTGACGGATGAGCAGGCGCCGGTTGTCCTGGACCCTGTCGCGACCGTGCAAGGCTCGGCTGTTGTTGATCAACAATGCGCTATCAGGCTGGAGGACGAACGCCAGCGGTTGTGCGTTATCGAGCTTTTTTTGAAATGTAGTGAAAGCACGCGCGGCTGCGTTGCAAGCACGATCACTCAGGCGGAAGCGGTAGCTGTTGTAACGAATTGAGAAACCACCATTGGGCTCGAACTGAAGTATTGAAACTTCTTTACCCGCATTGCCCTTGCCTTTAGCGAAACAGTCACTGCGCGTAAAGTCGAAAGACCTTGAAGTCAGCGCAAGTGTATCCAGGCTGCTCAAGCATTCGATGATTTCCCTGAGCGGGAACACATGCGTAGGCTCATTGGCGGGATTCCAGCGGGCAGTGAGGATAAGCGCGGAGGGGGCCGGGGAGTGACCGTTTCTGGCGATTGTTGAGCAGTTGTACGGGGCTTCAGTGTGCGGTCCCAAGTACAAGCCGGCATGTGAGCTGGTTTCCACTGCCAGGCAGGGGGCTTCGTTGGGGCGTGGGATACGGCCACCTCCCTTGAAGTTACCAACCAGGCGGACCTGTTTGCCTTCATTGTCGATATCAAAAGCGAAACTGCGATGACGCGCGAGTTCCAGCAGCAGTTGATTTCGTGAAGCGAGGTATAGGCAGCGAGGGCTTTGCGCCAGGTCGCAGATTTCGGGTAGGTGTTCAGGTATCGGCTCGTCGGCACAACGCATTTGCCTGAACATCAAGGTTGACACGTTGCCTTCGTCGAAGCGCTGCAGCAGCGAACGTTGTTTTTCATCCAAGCCTTTTTCGAGCTGATCGGCGAAGGCACGAGCTTCAAATGCTGCACCCTTGGCTTCCGGTCCGCCCAAGTCCGCAATGGTTTGACTTGCAAGGGCTATGGCCCGACTTTGGTCCGGGCGGAAATCCAGGTATGCGGCTTCGGGATGGGGCATTGAACGTTCCTTGTACTTGTTGTCAGGAGGCTCCCCGCCTGGCAAGCAAGAGAGTCAACTATTCAATGCAGTTACGCCTCTGCGGGGAAGCCAGCTCTTTCCTGATGCGTCGTAGGATTTTTCTCTGTCGGCTGTGTCGTGCAGTGAAACTCCAGATCCACGACTCCCCTGAGGCCTTGGCGAGGCTCGACGTTGGACTTCCCCGCCCGGAAACCGCAAAATGCCCCTTTCCTTCATCAACCTCTCGGATCTGCTGACTCTATGCGTATGCGCCTAATGCTGTTGGGTGGTGGCAATGCCCTCGGGCAAGCGCTGATTCGTCTTGGGGCCGAGGAGGACATTGCTTTCCTGGCACCGCGCCCGCCCGAGAACGGCTGGACGCCGGCCAACCTCACTCAGTTGCTCGACGATCACCGCCCCGACGCCTTGGTCAACCTGGCCTATTACTTCGACTGGTTCCAGGCCGAGTCGGTCAGCGAGCAACGCCTGGCTCAACAGGAGCGGGCAGTGGAGCGGCTGGCAGAGCTGTGCCAGCACCACCAGATCACCCTGGTGCAGCCATCCAGCTACCGGGTATTCGATGGTTCGCGGGCCACCGCCTACAGCGAAAAGGATGAGCCAGTACCGCTTGGCCTGCGTGGCCAGGCTTTGTGGCGCATCGAACAGAGTGTGCGCGCAACCTGCCCGCAGCATGTGCTGCTGCGCTTCGGCTGGTTGCTAGACGAGAGCATCGACGGCTCGCTGGGCCGCTTCCTGACCCGTGCAGAGCAGCCGCAAGAGCTGCTGCTGGCCGATGACCGGCGTGGCAACCCGACACCGGTCGACGATGCCGCACGGGTGATTCTGTCGGTGCTCAAGCAGCTCGATTGCAGTGCGCCGCTGTGGGGCACTTACCATTACGCCGGCAACGAGGCGACCACGCCGCTGGCGCTGGGCCAGGCTATCCTTACCGAAGCAGGCCAATACCGCCAACTGGCGGTGCAGGCGCCGACACCGCAGGCCCATGCGGCACGGCCGGATGCCAGCGAAGAGCCGCAGAACGCTGTACTGGCCTGCAAGAAAATCCTTCATACCTTCGGCATCAAGCCGCGCGCCTGGCGCGCCGGCCTGCCGCCTCTACTGGACCGGTTCTACCGCCATGGCTGACGCCCCCATCCTGATCACCGGCGGTGCCGGCTTCATTGGCTCCCACCTGTGCGATGCGTTGTTGGACAAAGGCTACGCCGTACGCATTCTCGACGACTTCTCCACCGGCCGGCGCAGCAACCTGCAGGTTGACCACCCACGGCTAGAGCTGATTGAAGGCGATGTGGCCGACGCCGGGCTGGTCACGCAGGCTGCGGCAGGCTGCAGTGCCGTGGTGCATCTGGCGGCGGTGGCCTCGGTGCAGGCCTCGGTCGAAGACCCGGTGCGTACCCACCAAAGCAACTTCATTGGCACCCTTAATGTGTGCGAAGCCATGCGCGTGCATGGTCTGCGCCGGGTGCTGTTTGCCTCCAGTGCGGCGGTGTACGGCAACAATGGCGAGGGTGAATCGATTGCCGAAGACACGCCCAAGGCGCCGCTGACGCCCTACGCCGTGGACAAGCTGGCCAGTGAGCAGTACCTGGACTTCTACCGCCGTCAGCATGGCCTGGAGCCGGTGGTGTTCCGCTTCTTCAATATCTTCGGGCCACGCCAGGACCCGTCCTCGCCGTATTCCGGGGTAATCAGCATCTTCTGCGAGCGCGCAGTGCAGGGCTTGCCGATCACCATCTTCGGCGATGGCGAGCAGACCCGCGACTTCCTTTACGTGGGCGACCTGGTGCAGGTAATGGTGCAGGCACTGGAGCAGCCCCAGGTCGAGGAGGGGGCGGTGAACATCGGCCTCAACCAGGCCACCTCGCTGAACCAGTTGCTGGTGGCGCTTGAGAAGGTGGTGGGCAGCTTGCCGGCGATCAGCCATGTGGCGGCGCGTTCGGGTGATATTCGCCATTCGCGGGCGGACAACCAGCGGTTGCTGGCGCGGTTCGAGTTTCTGCAGGCGACGCCGATGGTTGAAGGTCTGGCGCGGCTACTGGGTAAAAGCTGATAGCGCTGGGGCCGCTTTGCGGCCCTTTCGCGGCACAAGGCCGCTCCTACAACGACCGCGTAAAGCCAATGGACTTACTGTCACTGTGGGAGCGGCCTTGTGTCGCGATGGGCTGCGCAGCAGCCCTAAAAATCACCCATGCCGCACAACCCTGCGCAGGCAATCCTCGGCCCCCAGTACCCGCCCATCCACAGCCCGCACCTGCAAAGTCTCAAGCGCCTGCCCCGTAACACCCTCCACCAATTCAGAACGCGCTTCCCCCGCCTCAAACAGATACCGCTCCCCCCACTGCCTCAAGCCAACCACCACCGGAAACACCGACCGCCCTTTCTCGGTCAGCACATATTCCTTGTAGGCACTGCCATCCGATGCCGGCTGTGTCATCAGCAACCCGCTTTCCACCAGCAGCTTGAGCCGTGAGGCGAGGATGTTCTTCGCCAGCCCCAGGTTCTTCTGAAACTCACTGAACCGCCGCAGGCCATCGAAGGCATCGCGCAGGATCATCAGTGCCCAGCGATCACCCAATACCTCCAGGGCTCGGGCCACCGGGCATTGGGCATTGTTTTCATCGAGCATGGGGTGGGCCTTTCCTGATTGTCTGGTTGCAGATTAAAACCACATTTGCTAAATAGCCAGGGGTGGTTTCAAATCGAAACCAAATTGACGAGGCCTGACCGATGACATCTGCGCTGACACGCGGGCTAACCCTGCTGCTTGCCATCACCAGCGCCATGGCGGTGGCGACAGTGTACTTCGCCCAACCTTTACTTGAATCGATGGCCGCCGACCTGGGTGTGGTGCAGCAGCAAATTGGCTGGGTAGTCGGCGTGACCCAGGCAGGCTATGCCCTGGGGCTGCTACTGATCGTGCCACTGGGGGACCTGATCGACCGCAAGCGCCTGTTGCTGGGCCAGTTGCTGTTTTCTGCCCTGGCGCTGGTCGGCGTCGGCATGGCGCCCAACTGGGCGATGTTGCTGCTGGCCTTGGCCATCACCGGGCTGATGGCCGTCATGGTGCAGATAATGGTGGCGCATGCGGCCAGCCTGGCTTCACCCGGTGAGCAGGGGCAGGCCGTGGGCACCGTCACCAGTGGCGTGGTGCTGGGGATTCTATTGGCGCGCCTGGTGGCAGGTGGGCTTGCTGACTTGGCCGGTTGGCGCAGTGTGTATCTGGTTGCCGCAGGGCTGCTGACGCTGCTGGCCCTGGTTCTGTGGCGCAGCCTGCCCGGTGGGCAGCCGCTCGTACACCGGCCTGGCTACCGGGCGTTGATCGTGTCCCAGTTCCGTTTGTATCGGGAAGACAGGCTGCTGCGCCAGCGCGGCGTGTTTGGCGTATTGATCTTCGCTGCGTTCAGCGTGCTGTGGAGTGCCATGGTCATGCCCCTCAGCGCCGCGCCATTGGCGTTGAGCCATACCGAGATTGGCCTGTTCGGCCTGGCAGGTGTTGCGGGTACTTTGGCGGCTGCGCGCGCCGGTCGCTTGGCCGACCAGGGGCTGGGAGAGCGCACCACCGGGCTGGCGCTGGCGCTGCTGACGCTGTCGTGGTTGCCCACAGCTTTTGTCGGGCAGTCGCTGATGGCCTTTGTGCTAGGCGTGCTGATGCTGGACTTTGCCGTGCAGGCGGTGCATGTCACCAACCAGAGCCTGTTGCTTGCAGGGCGTGGTGCGATGGCTAGCCGATTGATCGGCGCCTACATGTGCTGCTATTCGCTTGGCAGCGGGCTGGGGGCGGTGCTTGCGAGTTGGGTGCATGCCCGTTGGGGGTGGGCTGCGGTATGTGGGCTTGGCATGGCCTTCAGTGCGGCAGCGCTGGGCTACTGGCTATGGCTGCAACGCGCGAGGGCGGCCGAAGCCGCCCTGCAGTGTTCAGGTCAGAACTTGTAGCCAAGGCCGACCATGTACACCCACGGGTCGACATCGACGTCGACCTTGGTCTTGCTGTAGCCCAGCGCGGTCGGGCCGTTGACACTGGCTTTGGTGTCGATGTCGACGTACCAGACCGAGGCGTTGACCAGCAGGTTTTCGGTCAGCATGTAGTCCATACCCAGTTGGCCGGCAATACCTACCGAATCCTGCAGCTTGAGGTTGCTGAAGCCTTGTTGCTTACGTGCGCTGCTCAGGTCTTCGTCGAAGAACAGGGTGTAGTTGATCCCCACGCCGGCGTACGGCTGGAAGCGCGAATTCGGCTCCATCGGGTAGTACTGCAGCGACAGGGTCGGTGGCAGTTGCTTGATGTCTGCCAGCTTGCCGTCCAGCCCGCCGCCCAGGCCTTTAACGCCGACGGTGTGCTTGAACGGGGTGGCTGCCAGCAGTTCCAGGCCAATGTGGTCGGTGAGCATGTAGGCAAAGGTCAGGCCCAGCTGGGTGTCGCTGTCCAGGGTCGCCTTGGTGCCCGACACCTTGTTGCCGTCGAACTTCAGGTCGCCGCTGCTTTCGTTCGGGGCGGTGGTGATGGCGCCTGCGCGCAGGATCATGTCCCCCGCCTGGTAGGCGTGGGCGGCAGGGGCGGCGAGCGCAAGGGCCACAAGCGAGGCGCCGAGCAAGGACTTGTTCATGGAAGCTCCCAAAGGACGTTATTAATCGAGTAGTCCAATGGTACGGAGCTGTTTAAACAGAAAGTTTGACCCAGCTCAAAGAAGCGTCTTCACGAATTCGAAACAGTTCTCATCTCAGCTCATAAACGTATATTTTCTCGGCTTCCATCTGGTAGCCGGCGTCGGCCAGTTCGCTGCTGGAGGCTCTAACTTGCATCTTTCCCTCGATCCAGTACGGCTGGTAGAGGTCTTCGACGCGCACGCCCATCTCGCTGAAAATATGCACGATCTGGTTCGACGGCGGGGGTGGCACGTGGATGCACGCACCGTAGTAAGGGACCAGCAGGAACTCGGTGGTGCGGCCTTCTTCGCTTACCTCCAGCGGCACGATGTAGCCCGGCAGCTTGACCTGCTGGCCGTCGAGGCCCTTCACCACTGGGGCATCGGGGCCTTGCTGGCGCGCGGCTGGCGCTGACTCCGCAGACAGGGCGTTGCTGAGCTGTGACATGTCATGCAGCGGCGCCAGTTGTGGCGGGATGACCGGGGCGCCTTCGGGGATCAAGGCCGGCCAGTCCAGCTCCTTGGGTTCGGCGGCCCATAGCGGCATTGCTACCAGCAACAGCAGGGTCAGCAGCATGCGCATTGCCGGCCTCTTCGCGGGCATGCCCGCTCCTACAGGTCCTGCACAAGGTTCGAAGCCTGCGGGGCTCCCTGTGGGAGCGGGCGTGCCCGCGAAGCAGGCGGTGAGGTGTCTGATCATTACGCGCACTCAGAGGTGTATGGACAGGCCATCGGCCAGCGACTGCCGATAGGCCCGCCACGCCGGCACGCTGCCCATCAGCAACGCCGCCCCCAGGATGATAGCCAGCAAGGTCCATTCATGAGCACTCGGCAGGGCCAGTGGCAGATACAAGCCATAGTTGGCCTGCACGTACCCCTGCGCCAGGGCAATCCCCGCATACAGCAAGCCAAGCCCGGCCACGATCCCGACCGCCGCCAGTGACAGCGCCTCCAGTACCAGCAGCCCCGCGATATGCCACGGCCTGGCCCCGACCGAACGCAAGATCGCCATCTCCCGGCGGCGCTCGTTGAGGCTGGTGAGAATCGCCGTCAGCATGCCGATCAAGCCGGTCAGCACCACGAACAGCGACACCACGAACAACGCTTGTTCCGCCGTGCCCATCAGGCTCCACAGCTCTTGCAGGGCCACGCCTGGCAGGATTGCCAGCAACGGCTCGCTGCGGTACTCGTTGATCTCGCGCTGCAGGCTAAAGGTCGCGATCTTGTTGTTCAGGCCCAGCATGAACGCGGTAATGGCGGCAGGTTGCAGGTCCATCGTGCGTGCCTGCTCGGCGCTGATGCGCCCGGCGCCTCGGGCCGGTACGCCGTTGTGCCAGTCGATATGGATGGCCTCCATACCGCCCAGGCCGATATGCAGGGTGCGGTCGACCGGTGTGCCGGTGCGCTTGAGCACACCGACCACGGTGAACGGCTTGTCGTCATGCTTGACCAGGCTGATGGCTGCCACGCCGTGGGCCAGCACCAGCTTGTCACCCAGTTTGTAGTGCAGCGCCTCGGCCACTTCGGCGCCGAGCACCACCTCGAACGGGTCGCTGGCAAACTCACGCCCTTGGCTCATTTCCAGATGCTGGCGGCGGCCGTACTGGTAATGGCTGAAGTAATCCGTCGTGGTGCCCATCACTCGGTAGCCGCGGTGCGAGTCGCCCAGCGAGATCGGGATCGCCCACTTCACGCGCGGGTCCTGTGCATAGTGCTCGAAGCTGTCCCAGCGGATGTTGTTGGTAGCGTTGCCAATGCGGAACACCGAATACAGCAGCAGGTTCACCGAACCGGAGCGGGCGCCGACGATCAGGTCGGTGCCGCTGATGGTGCTGGCGAAGCTGGCGCGCGCTTCTGTGCGAACACGTTCCACCGCCAGCAGCAGGCACACTGACAGGGCGATGGCGAAGGCGGTGAGAAAGGCGGTGAAGCGGCGGTTGGCCAGGCTGGCCAGGGCAAGGCGGAGCAGGTACATCAGGCCTCCCGGGGCTTGGCGGCGCGGTTGAGGTCGGCCAGGGAAAGGTGACGGTCGAACAGTGGTGCCAGGCTCTGGTCGTGGCTGACGAACAGCAGGCTGGCACCGGCTGCGCGGCATTCATCGAACAGCAGGCGGATGAACGCTTCGCGTGTGTCGGCATCCAGCGCCGAGGTCGGTTCGTCGGCAATCACCAGTTCTGGCTGGCCGATCAGGGCGCGTGCGGCGGCGACCCGCTGTTGCTGGCCGATCGACAGGCTGTCGGCGCGGCGGGCGAGCAGGGCGGGGTCGCCCAGGCCCAGGTGGGCCAGCAGCGTGCCGGCCGCCTGGTCGACACTGCCATGGCGCTGCTCGGCGCGGGCCTTGCGGCTGTGCGAGAAGCGGCAGGGCAGCTCGACGTTTTCACGTACAGAGAGAAACGGCAGCAGGTTGAACTGCTGGAAGATGTAACCGGTGTGATCGACCCGAAAGCGGTCGCGGGCGCCCTGGCCCAATTTGCCGAGGTCCTGGCCAAGCAACTGGATGCGGCCCTGGGCCGGCACGTTCACCCCGCCGAGCAGGCCCAGCAAGGTGGTCTTGCCACTGCCGCTGGGGCCCTTGAGGAACAGGGCTTCACCCGCGTCCAGGTGGAATGCCGGAATATCCAGCAACGGCGGCTGACCTGGCCAGCCGAACACCAGGTCATGCAGTTTGATCAACGGCTGGCCCATTCAGAAGGCGACCGCTGCCTTGGCCGGCGTGGTTTCCACGCCTTTCTGGCCGTTGGGGCCGATCAGTTGCACGTTGATTTTCTGGGTGGCCGGGAAAGCCTTGAACAGTGGCGCCAGGTCCACCTGTGCCAGTTTGTCGGGGTTGGCACAGGCGAGCTGGTAATGGGCACCGATGTCGCTGTGCTGGTGGCCGTGCGCGTGTTCGTCACCCTCGTCGTCGGCTTTCAGGGCATCACCGAACAGCGGGCTTTCCAGCTCCTGCTGTTCTTCCTTGCAGTTCGCTGCTGCAGAAAGGCCGAACAGCTTGAGGGGTTGTTCGAGTTGCTGGCGCACGGCGGCGACCTTGGCCTTGTCTGCATCGCTGCTGGCGGCATGCTCGAAGCCCACCAGGTTCATTGCCGGGCTGTCCAGCTCCAGCTCCAGGGTGTTGTCATCAAGCACGACGTTGAGCTTGGCCACGCCATGCTCGTGGGCGCCGAGCGTGCCGTGGGCGTGGTCATGATCATGGTCATCGTGGGCATGGGCCACGGCCAGTGGCAGCAAGGCGAAGGGCAGGGCGAGCAGCAGGCGACGCATGGACGACTCCGGGGCGGGCTGGAAGATTGGGTTATGTTATAACAACTTTTCTGCGCGCCGCCAGCCTGCGTGGCTAAGGTTTCATGTTGCGGTAGCATGGCTGCATTGACCTGGGCTCAAGGAATGCATCATGAGAATTCGTGGACAGATTGGTGACTGGCCGGTGGACCTGACCATCGAGCTGGCGCCTGAAGAGTGGGCGCAACTGGGTAAGCCAATCGAGGTGCCTGCTGTGGCACAGGGTGCTGCGACGTCTACTGTTGCGGCACCGCGCCAGGATGACGGGCAATGGACTGCAGCGCGTGATGTGCTGCGCCTTGCCGGGCAGATGAGCGGGCCGGAGTTGCTGGACCGGCTGGAAGGGCTGGCGGGAAGCACGGCAGCGGGCAAACGGCTGCTGGTGCGCTTGCGGCACAGCAGTGAGGTGAAGGTTGAAAGTGGCGTGGATGCGCCGGTCTATCACTGGGTTGGGTGAATTGGTATTGCCTGTTCTGGCCTCGTTCGCGGGCGGGCCCGCACCCACAGGATTTCACCGCACTTGGGAGCTGTGCAGCACCTGTGGGAGCGGGCGTGCCCGCGAACGAGGGCGAAGCCCTCGCAAATGCCATCAGGTCAGAACATCGCCGCCGACAGCTTGCGGCGATAAACGCCCACCAGCGGGTGATCCCCACCCAGCAACTCGAACACCTGCAGCATCGCCTTCTGCGGCAAGCCGTTCTCGTAACCACGGTTACGCTGGAACAGCTTCAGCAGCCCATCCAGCGCCGCCTCGTACTGTTGGCGCGCCAACTGCTGGATGCTCAGCTGGTAAGCCGCTTCATCGTCTTGCGGGTTCTGCGCCAGGCGGGTTTTCAGGTCGGCCACTTCCGGCAGGCTGGCGGCCTGGCGCAGGAAGGTCAGCTGAGCCTTGGCGCCGGCCAAGGCGGCCTTGTGCTCGTCGGTCTTGACCGCATCCAGCACCACCTGGGCCTCGCCCAGTTCACCGCGCTCGGCCAGGCAGCGGGCGTACAGGATCAACGCCTCTGCATTGCTGTTGTCTTCACCCAGCAGCGCCTGCAACAGCGCTTCGGCTTCGGCAAAGCGGCTTTCGGCAAACAGCGCCTTGGCCTGCTCCAGTGGCGAAGCGGTGGGGGCGGCGGGCATCTGCACGTGTGGCTCGAGCATGGCGCGAATCGCCGATTCCGGCTGAGCCCCGGCAAAACCGTCCACCGGCTGGCCGTCCTTGAACAGCACTACGGTCGGCAGGCTGCGGATACCGAACTGGGCAACCACCTGTTGCTCCACGTCGCAGTTGATCTTGGCCAGCAGCAACTCGCCCTGGTAACCCTCGGTGATCTTGGCCAGCAACGGCATCAGTGCCTTGCACGGCGCGCACCACTCGGCCCAGAAGTCCACCAGCACCGGCTTGTGGAAAGAGTTCTCGATCACCAGTTGCTGAAAGGTGGCATCGGTAGCGTCGAAAATGTAAGGCGTGTCTTGGGTCATCGCGACTCTCGCAAACTCGTGAATGGCACCACTATAAGGCGTCGCGGCTGGCGTGGTACAGGCTGACCCTGCGGAATTCGTGTGGTTCGGCAAGGTCCGGCAGGGTCAGCGCTTCGAGCACGCCCAACTGCTGGTACAACGGGTGGCTGAAGTCGCGTACCCGCGAGTCGGCCACCAGCGCCTGACGGCCGCGGCTGAGGAAGGCATCCAGCAGCGGCAGGTTGGCGCGGTCGTACAGCACATCGGCGACCAGGATCAGGTCGAAGCGGTCGTCCTCGGCAAAGAAGTCGCTGCTGTAACTGAGCTCTACCCCGTTCAGCGCGGCGTTGGCGCGGCAGGCATCCAGGGCCAGCGGGTCGAGGTCGCAGGCCACCACTTCCAGTGCCCCGGCGCGCGCGGCGGCAATGCCGGCGATACCGGAGCCGGCGCCAAAGTCCAGCACGCGCTTGCCGGCCACCCATTCCGGGCGTTCGGCCAGGTAGCGGGCCATGGCCAGGCCACTGGCCCAGCAAAAGCTCCAGTAGGGCGGCTCTTCAAGAATGCGCCGGGTTTCGTCGCTGCTGAAGGCGCGGTCCATGTTCTGGTCGTCGATCAACCACAGCTTCAGGTCACAGCCGGGCAGCTCGCTGACGATCAGGCGCGCTTCGCCGATCAGGCCGCTGAGAGCCTGTTGCAGGGCCAGTGGCGCCACTTAAGGTGCCTTCTCGAAACGCAGCGGGCCGGTGGCCTGGGTCTGGGCCTGGCTGATACGTACCGGCGGCAGGTGCATGATCAACTGGCCGGAACGGCTGGCGCGGCCACGCAGCTCGACCCGCGCGCCGGCCGGGAAGGCCTCGGGGTTGAAGCGAAGGTGGTAGGGCAACGCTTGCCCGGTGCCGGTCAGGTTGCTGCTGGCCAGCAGGCGTTGCGGGCGGTCGCGTTCGTCGATGACCAGCAAGGCCAGTTCCACGTCGGCACCGGCCGGGATTTCCAGCAAGGTGCCGCTCAGTTCGCGCTGGTAGGCCGGCAACGGGCCCAATACTTCGGCCGGTTTGGCCGAGCGGGTTGGCGTGGCCGCCGGGGGTGTATCGGTCTTCGGCCTGTCGCTGCCGCAAGCGGCGAGCAGGGCGGCGCAGCACAGCACGACGAGCGCTCGGTAGTGCATGGGGGAGTCCTTAACGGGCAGATTTCCCATGGATGTTAACCCCTTTGGCTTGTCTTGCCAGTGCAATGCGCTACCATGGCCCTCCCTTTTTTTGTTGCCTGCCACCATGCACTGTCCCTTTTGCGGTGCCAACGACACCAAGGTCATCGACTCTCGCCTCGTTGCCGAGGGCGAGCAGGTGCGCCGCCGCCGCGAATGCGTGGCCTGTGGCGAGCGCTTCACCACCTTCGAAACCGCCGAACTGGTGCTGCCCCGGCTGATCAAGCAGGACGGCACGCGCCAGCCTTTCGACGAAGACAAGCTGCGCGCCGGCATGCAACGGGCCCTGGAAAAGCGCCCGGTCAGCGTCGAGCGCCTGGAAGCGGCGCTGGCCCACATCAAGAGCCGCCTGCGTGCCACTGGCGAGCGCGAAGTCAAATCGCTGGTGGTGGGTGAAATGGTCATGGCCGAGCTGCGCAAGCTCGACGAGGTGGCCTATATCCGCTTTGCCTCGGTGTACCGGCGCTTCCAGGACCTGGACGAGTTCCGCGAAGAAATCGACCGCCTGGCCCGTGAGCCGGCCAAAGAGTGAACATGCCCAGCCAAGCCGCCATCCTTGACGCCCACTACATGGCCCGCGCGCTGGAGCTGGCGCGCAAGGGCCTGTACACCACCCACCCGAATCCGCGCGTAGGCTGCGTGATCGTGCGCGATGGCGAAGTGGTCGGCGAAGGCTGGCACGTGCGCGCCGGCGAGCCGCATGCCGAAGTGCATGCCCTGCGCCAGGCCGGTGAGCGTGCCCGTGGCGCCTGTGCCTACGTTACCCTTGAGCCGTGCAGCCACCATGGGCGCACCCCGCCGTGTGCCGAGGCGCTGGTCAAGGCCGGTGTGGCGCGGGTGGTGGCAGCCATGCAGGACCCTAACCCGCAAGTGGCGGGGCAAGGCCTTCGGCGCCTGGCCGAGGCCGGTATCGAGGTGGCCAGTGGCGTGCTCGAAGCCGAGGCCCGCGCACTCAACCCGGGCTTTCTCAAGCGCATGGAAACTGGCCTGCCGTTCGTGCGCGCCAAGTTGGCCATGAGCCTGGACGGCCGCACCGCCATGGCCAGTGGCGAAAGCCAGTGGATTACCGGCCCGGCTGCCCGTTCGGCGGTACAGCGCCTGCGCGCCCGCTCCAGCGTGGTGCTGACCAGCGCTGCCAGCGTGCTGGCCGACAACGCCCGCATGACCGTGCGTGGCACCGAGCTGGGCCTGGATGCCGAAACCACAGCCTTGGCTCTCAGCCGTACGCCGCTGCGTGTACTGGTCGATGGCTGCCTGCGCCTGCCGCTGGATGCGCCGTTCTTCCAGGCCGGCCCGGCACTGGTGGTGACCGCTGTCGCAGATGACCCACACTATGCCGCTGCCGGCCACGAATTGTTGAGCCTGCCCGGTGACAATGGCCAGGTCGACCTGCCGGCGCTGCTGCAGGCCCTGGCGGCCCGAGGCGTCAACGAAATCCTGCTGGAAGCCGGTGCAGGCCTGGTCGGTGCCTTTGCCCGCCAAGGCCTGGTGGACGAATATCAGCTGTTCGTCGCCGGCACCTTCCTCGGCTCCCAGGCCCGCCCGTTGCTGACCTGGCCGCTGGACAAGATGAGTGAAGCGCCGCGATTGAAAATTACCGAAATGCGCGCAGTGGGCGATGACTGGCGGGTCACGGCCATCCCCCTGCCGGCACCCGGCGTATAATGCCGGGCTTGCCCCGTGCAAACCGTTTTTGAGGAAGACCCCATGTTTACCGGCATCATCGAATCCATCGGCACCATCCGCAGCCTCACCCCCAAGGGTGGTGACGTGCGCGTCTACGTCGAAACCGGCAAGCTCGACCTGGGTGACGTCAAGCTGGGGGACAGCATCGCCGTCAACGGGGTATGCCTGACCGCCGTCGAACTGCCGGGCAATGGCTTCTGGGCCGACGTCAGCGTCGAAACCCTCAAACGCACCGCGTTCATCGACCTCAAGAGCGGCAGCAAGGTCAACCTGGAGAAAGCCCTGACCCCCACCACCCGCCTGGGTGGGCACCTGGTCAGCGGCCATGTCGACGGCGTCGGCGAAATCATCTCGCGCAGCGATAACGCCCGCGCCATCCAGTTCCGTGTGCGTGCACCCAAGGAGCTGGCCAAGTACATCGCCCACAAGGGTTCGATCACCGTCGACGGCACCAGCCTGACGGTCAATGAGGTCAATGGCGCCGAGTTCGAGCTGACCATTGTCCCGCACACCCTGTCCGAAACCATCATGGCCGACTACCGCGCAGGGCGTCGGGTAAACCTTGAGGTCGACCTGCTGGCCCGTTATCTGGAGCGCTTGCTGCTGGGTGACAAGGCTGCCGAACCGAGCAAGGGCAGTGGCATTACCGAAAGCTTCCTGGCCGCCAACGGCTTCTTGAAATCCTGATTGAGAAGGGGGTGCCGCGTGGCGCTCAACAGCATCGAAGAACTGGTCGAAGACATCCGCCAGGGCAAAATGGTCATCCTCATGGATGACGAAGACCGCGAGAACGAAGGTGACATCATCATGGCAGCCGAATGCTGCCTGCCCGAGCACATCAACTTCATGGCCAAGCACGCCCGTGGCCTGATCTGCATGCCGATGACCCGCGAGCGTTGCGAAACGCTGAAGCTGCCGCTGATGGCGCCGCGCAATGGCTCGGGCTTCGGCACCAAGTTCACCGTGTCGATCGAAGCCGCCGAAGGCGTCACCACTGGCATTTCCGCCGCCGACCGTGCACGCACCGTGCAGGCCGCCGCAGCGAAGGACGCCAAGGCCGAAGATATCGTCAGCCCTGGCCACATCTTCCCGCTGATGGCCCAGCCGGGCGGTACCCTGGCCCGCGCCGGCCACACCGAAGCTGCCTGCGACCTGGCGCGCATGGCCGGTTTCGAGCCAAGCGGCGTGATCTGCGAAGTGATGAACGACGACGGCACCATGTCGCGCCGCGCCGAGCTGGAAGTGTTCGCCGCCGAGCACGGCCTGAAGATCGGCACCATTGCCGACCTGATCCACTACCGCATGATTCACGAGCGCACCGTGCAGCGTGTTTCCGAGCAGCCGGTGGAAAGCGAGCTGGGCGAGTTCAACCTGGTCACCTACCGCGACGCGGTGGAAGGCGACGTGCACCTGGCCCTGACCCTGGGCAAGATCTGCGCCGAAGAGCCGACCCTGGTGCGTGTGCACAACATGGACCCGCTGCGCGACCTGCTGCTGGTCAAGCAGCCAGGCCGCTGGAGCCTGCGTGCTGCCATGGCCGCCGTGGCCGAAGCCGGCAGCGGCGTGGTACTGCTGCTGGGCCACCCGCTGGATGGCGACGTGCTGCTGGCGCACATCCGCGAAAGCGCAGGCGATGCACCGGCCAAGGCACCGACCACCTACAGCACCGTGGGTGCCGGTTCGCAGATCCTGCGCGACCTTGGTGTGCGCAAGATGCGCCTGATGAGTTCGCCGATGAAGTTCAACGCGATATCCGGATTCGATCTGGAAGTTGTAGAATACGTGCCCTCCGAGTGACTTGAGGCGGCATTGACGCCCTCTGCTCGAGTCCAGACCCCTGTCGAGGCCGCTTGTATGCGGCCTCGCTCTTGAAGATGAGAATATCGGAATGACCCTGAAGACCATCGAAGGTACCTTCATCGCCCCCAAAGGTCGCTATGCTTTGGTGGTTGGCCGCTTCAACAGCTTCGTCGTTGAAAGCCTGGTAAGCGGTGCCGTTGATGCCCTGGTACGCCACGGTGTCAGCGAAAGCGACATCACCATCATCCGTGCCCCGGGCGCATTTGAAATCCCGCTGGTAGCACAGAAGGTCGCCCAGCAAGGCGCCTACGACGCGATCATCGCTCTGGGCGCCGTGATCCGTGGTGGTACCCCGCACTTCGAATACGTGGCGGGCGAATGCACCAAGGGCCTGGCCCAGGTGTCTATGGAGTTCGGTGTTCCGGTGGCATTCGGCGTACTGACCGTCGACTCCATCGAACAAGCCATCGAGCGTTCCGGCACCAAAGCCGGCAACAAAGGTGCTGAAGCTGCCCTGTCCGCACTGGAAATGGTCAGCCTGCTGGCGCAGTTGGAGGCCAAGTGATTAGCGACGAAAGCGATCGTTTCAACCCGCGCGATCCAAAACCTGCGGATGCCGGCAAGCCCTCGAAAAGCGCCAAGCGCCGCGAAGCCCGCAAGCTCGCGACCCAGGCACTGTACCAGTGGCACATGGCGCAGCATTCGCTGAACGAGATCGAAGCGCAGTTCCGGGTGGATAACGATTTCACCGACGTCGACGGTGCCTATTTCCGTGAAATCCTGCATGGGGTTCCGGCAATCAAGGGCGAAATCGACAAGGCGCTGGTGCCTTGCATGACCATGACGCTGGAAGAGCTCGACCCGGTCGAGTTGGCCGTGCTGCGTCTGTCCACCTGGGAGTTCATCAAGCGCGTCGACGTGCCGTACCGCGTGGTGATCAACGAAGGTGTCGAGCTGGCGAAGGTCTTCGGTGCCACCGATGGCCACAAGTTCGTCAACGGCGTGCTGGACAAGCTGGCACCGTCGCTGCGTGAAGCCGAAGTCAAGGCGAACAAGCGCTGATTCTGGCGCTGTAGAGCCATGGGTGAGTTCGAGCTGATCAACCATTACTTCGCCGCCGCGCCTTGTGCGCAGGGCGGCGAGGGCGTGGCCCTGGGTATCGGCGACGACTGCGCCCTGCTAGCCCTTCCCCCCGGTGAGCAACTGGCGGTGTCGACCGACACCCTGGTCGCCGGGGTGCATTTTCCCGCTGTCTGCGACCCGCTGCTGCTTGGCCAGCGTTCGTTGGCCGTGGCCGCCAGTGACCTGGCCGCCATGGGCGCGACTGCGATCGGCTTCACCCTCGCCCTGACCCTGCCGGACGTTGGCCCTGACTGGCTGGCGGCGTATGCCGACGGCCTCAGCCGCATGGCCCACCGTTGCCGCATGAGCCTGATCGGGGGTGACACCACCCGGGGCCCGCTGAGCATCACCGTCACCGTGTTTGGCCGCGTGCCGGCAGGCCAGGCGTTGCGCCGTAGCGGTGCGCGCCCAGGCGACCTGCTGTGCGTCGGTGGTGTGCTGGGCAAGGCGGCCGGCGCGCTGCCGCTGGTGCTGGGAGAACGCGAGGCACCTGCCGAGCAGGCCGAGCCGCTGCTGGCCCATTACTGGTCGCCAATGCCGCAGCTCACCCTCGGCACGCTGCTGCGTGGCCGGGCCTCGGCGGCGCTGGACATTTCCGACGGCCTGCTCGCAGATTGCGGGCATATCGCCAAGGCGTCCGGCGTAGCACTGGAGGTGAACCTGGCCCAGGTGCCGGTGTCTCCTGCTGTAGAGGCGTTTCTCGGCCGCCAAGCGGCAGTGCAGGCAGCCCTTACCGGTGGCGACGACTACGTGCTGGCCTTCACGCTGCCGCCTGAGGCGCTGGCGCCTCTGGCTGGCCTCGGCCTCGTCGAGGTGCATACCATTGGCCGTGTGCTCGAAGGGAAGGGCGTGACCTTGCGCGACGTGCAGGGCCGGGACATCACCCCCGTTCAGCGGGGCTATCAACACTTTAGGGAGACACCGTGACCGATCACCCCAATCAGGTGCCTGCGGAGTTCGTTCCGCCTTCGGTCTGGCGCAACCCGTGGCACTTCATCGCGTTTGGCTTTGGTTCTGGCACCTTGCCCAAGGCCCCGGGTACCTGGGGCTCGCTGGTGGCCATACCGTTCATCCCGTTGTGGCAGATGTTGCCTGACTGGGGCTACTGGCTATTGCTGGGCGTGAGCATGCTGTTTGGCTTCTGGTTGTGCGGCAAAGTCGCCAATGACTTGCGCGTACACGACCATGAAGGCATTGTCTGGGATGAGATCGTCGGCATGTGGATCACCCTCTGGCTGGTGCCAGAAGGCTGGCAGTGGCTGCTGGCAGGGTTCCTGATGTTCCGCTTCTTCGACATCCTCAAGCCATGGCCCATCCGCTGGATCGACCGCCATGTGCACGGGGGCGTCGGCATCATGCTCGACGATATCCTGGCCGGCGTGTTTGCCTGGCTGGGCATGCAGGTTCTGGTGTGGGCGGTTGCCTGAACAGGGAGCGCGTGAATGGCCATAAGGACGTTGCTGTTGGCAATGCTGCTGAGCGTTGCCCCATGGGTGGCGGCTGCTGAAGGCGTGCCGAAGCAGATCCACCTGGTCAGTGAGGAGTGGCTCGATTACACCAACGCTGACGGTACCGGGGTGGCCTGGGACGTGCTGCGCAAGGTGTTCGAGCCGGCAGGGGTCAAGGTGGTGCCGCAGAGCGCGCCCTACAGCCGTGCAGTCGGGCTGGTCAAACGTGGCGAAGCCGATGCCTGGGTGGGCTCGTACAAGCAAGAGAATGCCGACAACCTGTACCCGCGCTGGCACTTCGACATGGACCACATCTACGCCCTGGGGCTGGCCAGCAAACCTGCGCCTACTGCGCAGAATGTGGGCAAGTATCGCCTGGCCTGGGTGCGCGGCTACGACTACGGCAGCTACCTGCCAGATGTGCATGAATACCGTGAAATTCAGCGTCGCGAAGGCATTCTGCCGATGCTCGAGCATGACCGGGTGGACTTCTACATCGATGCACAGACCGAAGTCGATTATGTCCTGAGCCAGTCATCCCAGCCCGAGCGCTTCCGTCGTACCCATGTGGCCGAGCTGCCGCTGTACCTGGCGTTTGCCCGCAACGGCCAGGCGAAGGCGCTGTGTGACCTGTTCGACAAGCGCATGGACGAACTGGTGCGCAGCGGCGAGCTGAAGCCGATTTTCGAGCACTGGAAACAGCCGTATCCGTTCACTGCAGACAGCAAACCGCATTGAAGCAGGGGCGCTTTGCACCCCATCGCCGGCAAGCCAGCTCCCACAGGGATCGCGCCAGCTTCTAGAAGTTGAGCAAGACAGTTGCTCCCACAGGATCACCACAGCTTCGAATCCTGTGCAGTACCTGTGGGAGCTGGCTTGCCGGCGATAGGGCCGAGCCTGGTTAACCTAAGCATCGAACTTTTCGATCTTAACCCGCTGTATTCAGCCCGCCCACAGCCTGCAACCGGCTGATACAATCGCTCCACGAGAAATTTCCAACTTATTCCAGGAGCACAACGTGCCCGTCGTCTTTGTTGCCGCCTCTAAACTCCCGACGCCATTCGCGACCTTCACCATGCATGGCTTCCTTGACGAAGCCACTGGCCGCGAGCACGTAGTGCTCAGCCTGGGTGACATTGCGGACGGCCAGCCGGTGCTGGGGCGCCTGCACTCCGAGTGCCTGACCGGCGATGCCTTGTTCAGCCAGCGCTGCGACTGCGGTTCGCAGTTGGAAGCCGCGCTACAAGCCATCGCCCGTGAAGGCCGTGGGGTACTGCTGTACCTGCGTCAGGAAGGCCGTGGCATCGGCCTGCTGAACAAGATCCGCGCCTACGAGCTGCAGGATGGTGGCGCCGATACCGTCGAAGCCAATGAACGCCTGGGCTTTGCCGCCGACCAGCGCGACTACGCCATGTGCTTGCCGATGCTGGAGCATCTGGGTGTGAAGGCCCTGCGCCTGATGACCAATAACCCGCGCAAGGTCAAAGCGCTGACCGACATGAATATCGTGGTTGCCGAGCGTGTGCCGCTGCACACCGGTCACAACCCGCACAATCGCCTGTACCTCGCGACCAAGGCCGGCAAACTCGGCCACATGCTGGGCAATGAACACCAGGGCGAGGCGCCTCAGGCGTGACCCGAGCCGAGGTCAAGCGGCGCCTGGCACTGGCCTGGTGGCAGTACCTGGCCCTGGGCCTGGTGCCGCTGCCGGTCATGACCTGGGCCTTTGGTAGTGGTGACGCGCTGATCCCGGTGCTGGCCATGCCACTGTTCATCGCCGGCGCGGCGACCATGTTCCTCAGCCTGCCGCGCTTCGGCGCCTACAAGCGCGCACTGATCGCCACCTCCAAGGTGCTCGGCACGGGTGAAGAGCCCGCTGCCTGGATCGAACTGGCCCGGATACGGCGCATGGCCATGTTGTACGCCTGCTTCCCGGCCTGGGTCGCCGCACTGTCGGTGCTGGTCGGCCTTGAGGCAGTGCCGCAAATCCTGCTGGCACTGTCTACCGTGGTGGTGCTGTACCTCTATCGCATTCCACGCCAGCTCGGCTGATGCGCCTGCTGCCAGGCCTGCTGGCGCTGTTCGCCTGCACCGCGCTGGCCGCTGACCCCCTGCGGGTGGTCAGCCTGGCGCCCTCGATGACTGAAATCATGCTCGAACTGCGGGCCGACGATCTGCTGGTGGGGGTGCTCGACGGTGGCGAGCGGCCAGCAGCGCTGCGCGACCTGCCGTCGGTTGGGCGCCAAGGGCAACTGAACATGGAGCGCCTGCTCAGCCTGCGCCCCGAGCTGTTGTTGCTCTGGCCGGGCAGCGTGCCACCTGCCCAGCGTGACCAGCTCAAGCGCCTGGGCATCGCCACCTTCAGTGCAGAACCCCATGATATCGACCAGTTGATCGCGCAGATCGAAGCCATCGCCGAGCGTATTGGCCGTGCCGAACAAGGCCATCAGTACGCCAAGGCCCTGCGAGAGCGGCTGCAGCAGTTACGTGAGCAGTACCGGCGTGACGAGCCATTGCAGGTGTTCTACCAGGTGTGGGACCAGCCGTTGTACACCCTGGGTGGCCGGCAGGTGGTGAGCGATGCCTTGGCAGTGTGCGGGGCGCGCAATGTGTTCGCCGACCTCAACCAGCCGGCACCGCAGGTGAATGTGGAGTCTGTGCTGCTGCGCAACCCACAGGTCATCCTGGCTGGCGATCCAGCGCAACTGGCGAGCTGGAAGGCCTGGCCGCAATTGCGTGCGGTTGCCGATGGCCGCTTGCTGGTGGTGCCCGACAAAGGTCTGGAGCGGCCCAGCGGGCAGATGATCGAAGCCACCGCACGCTTGTGCGCGTTGCTCGCGGCTAAAGCGCCGGCGTCCAGGTAACGCTGAACAACAGCGTGCGGCCTTCTTCGCGGTAGGGGTGGTAGGCACCCTCGTAGCTGTACAGGGCACGGCTGTGAGTGTGGTCCAGCAGGTTATCCAGCTTTGCTTCCAGTTTCAGTTCGTCAGTGGCTGCCCAGCTACCGCGCAAACCGAGCAGGCCATAGCCGCCGATGCGGTTGCGGTTGGCCTCATCGTCATAGCTGCCGCTGACCGCTTGCCAGCCTGCGCCCACGGTGAAACGCCCGAGTTCACGGTCCAGGTCCAGGCTTAGCGTGCGGCGTGCACGGCGGGCGAGGGTGTGGCCGCTGTCACGGTCACGAGGGTCGATCAGTGCCAGGCCCAGTTGGCTGTGCCAGGCGCCCCATTGTTGCGCCAAGGCCATTTCGAAGCCGTTGATACGGGCCGAGGCAACGTTGCGGGGTATAGAGTCCTGGCCGAACACGATCGCATCGCGCAGGTCGGTGCGGTACAGCGAGGCTTCCAGGCGGCTGTCCGCAGTCAGCTGGCTGCGCCATTGCAGCTCGTAGCTTCTGGAGTGCTCGGGGTCCAGGTCCGGGTTGCTGAACTGGGGGTAGTACAGGTCGTTGAAGGTTGGCGCCCGAAAGCCTTCGCTGTAGGACAGCAGCACATCATTCTGTGCGTTCAACGGTACGGTCAGGCTGCCGCTCCAGGTAGTCTGGCCGCCGAACTGCTGGTTACGGTCATGGCGCATACCCACTTCGGTGGAAAACCGTTCGCCCTGGTAGCGGTGCTGGACAAAGACGGCGCGGTTCCAGCGGCTGTCTTCGGTGAAGTCGGTGCTGGCGTGCACACGGTCTTCGTACCAGTCGCCACCCAGCAGCAGGCTGTTCCGCTCGCCCAGGGCCAGGTCGTTCTGCCAGGTGACCTGATCACGGTAGGTGTTGAACACGAAGCGTTCGGCGCTGAGCTTGTCGCGCTTGTCGTCGCGGTTTTCGCTGTGGGCCAGTTCCAGCCGGGAATGCCAGGCGTCGGTGAGCTGGGCATCGAAGTAGCTGCCCAGGCTGCTGACGCTGAAATCGGTGTAGGGCTGTTGGCCGAAGCTTTCGAAGGTGACCGGGTCGAAGCCGCCGAACGGGTTGTCGTACTCGCTGCGGCCACGGCTGTCGAGCAGGTTCAGCCCGGCCTCGAAGCGCTCACCGAAGGTGTGGCTCAGGCTCAGGTTGAATGCCTTGTTGCGGTAAGCGTCGTGGTCGCCATCGCTGGCGAATGACGGCCCGGTCGAGTCGATGCCGGCCGTTTCATCCAGGCTGGCGCCAAGGTTGAAGCGGGTCGCGTCGTTGCCGCCCGAAAGCCCCAGGCTGCGCTGGAATGTCTGGTTGCTGCCGCCGGCCATTCGCAGCCGCGGCTGCAGGCCGGGGCCGTTGCTACGCCGGGTGAAGATCTGGATTACCCCGCCAATGGCATCGCTGCCGTACACCGCTGAGCGCGAGCCGCGCAGCACTTCCACCCGCTCGATCTGGTCGACGTCGAGAAACTGCAGGCCGCTGTCGCCGGAGGTGGCGTTGGCAATGCGCACACCATCCACCAGTACCAGGCTTTGGGCGGCCTTGGTGCCACGGATGAAGATGCCGGGCAGGCTGCCGCGGCCACCGGTAGGCGCCACTTGCACGCCGGGCACGCGGCTGAGCAGGTCGGTGACGCTGGTGGGTTGCAGGCGGTCGATGTCAGTGCGGGTGAAGACGGTGTTGGCAGCACTGGTGGCGGTGCGCGACTCGACCTGGCGGCTGGCGCTGATCAGCACGTCGGGGAGCTTGAGGGCGTCGTCGCGCTCGGCGGCCAGCAGCGGGAGGGGGAGGCAGAGCAATGTGGCAAAGCTTGGGGCTTTCATGGGCAGTACCATTTTGCGAGGGCTGCGCCCTCGATCGCGACACAAGGCCGCTCCTACAGGTGGGCGAGTCTTTGGGCGATTGTGTTGTGCGGCCTGTCAGGGCCCCATCGCCGGCAAGCCAGCTCCCACAGGTATTGCGCAAGCCTGGGGAGCGGTGTGGTCAATGTGGGAGCGGCCTTGTGTCGCGATGGGCCGCAGAGCGGCCCCGGGGGATTACAAGCCGAGCCTGGCCATGCGGGCCTTCACCGAAGCTTCGATCCCGGCCGCATCCAGCCCGCACTCAGCCAGCATCTGTGCAGGCTTGGCATGTTCGACGTAGATGTCGGGCAAGCCCAGGTGCAGCAGCGGCTTGAGCACTGCCTGGCTGGCCAGGAACTCACCCACCGCAGCACCCGCGCCACCCATGATGGCGTTCTCTTCAATGGTCACCAGCAGCGCGTGGCTGCCAGCCAGTTCCAGCACCAGGGCCTCGTCCAGCGGCTTGACGAAGCGCATGTCGACCACCGTGGCGTTGATCTGCTCGGCCACCTGCATAGCCTCGGCCAACTGCACGCCAAACACCAGCAGGGCGACGTTCTCGCCTTGGCGGCGAACTACGCCCTTGCCGATTTCCAGTGGCTCCAGGTCGCCGCTGATCGGCGCATTCGGGCCGGTGCCACGCGGGTAGCGCACGGCTGCCGGGCCGTTGTACAGGTGGCCGGTGCTGAGCATCTTGCGCAGCTCGTTCTCGTCGCTCGGGGTCATCACCAGCATGCCCGGAATGCAGCGCAGGTACGACAGGTCGTAGCTGCCCGCATGGGTCGGGCCGTCTTCGCCAACCAGGCCGGCGCGGTCGATGGCAAACAGCACATCGAGGTTCTGCACGGCCACGTCGTGGATCAGCTGGTCGTAGGCACGCTGCAGGAACGTGGAGTAGATCGCCACCACCGGCTTGCTGCCCTCGCAGGCCATGCCGGCCGCCAGGGTAACGGCGTGCTGCTCGGCGATCGCCACGTCGAAGTAGCGTTCCGGGTAGCGCTCGCTGAAGTCGACCAAGTCGGAGCCTTCCTTCATCGCCGGGGTAATGCCCACCAGGCGGTTGTCGGCGGCGGCCATGTCGCACAGCCACTGGCCGAACACGGCAGAGTATTTCGGGCCGCTGACTTTCTTCGGCGCGGCAGGCTTGTCGGCCGGCTCCAGCTTGGTGATGGCGTGGTAGCCGATCGGGTCGACCTCGGCCGGGGCGAAGCCCTTGCCCTTCTTGGTCACCACGTGCAGGAACTGTGGGCCCTTCAGGTCACGCATGTTGCGCAGGGTGGCGATCATGGTCGGCAGGTCGTGGCCGTCGATGGGGCCGATGTAGTTCCAGCCCAGTTCTTCGAACAGCGTGCCCGGCACCAACATGCCCTTGGCGTATTCCTCGGTGCGGCGGGCGATTTCCCAGGCGCCTGGCAGGCGCGACAGCACCTTCTTGCTGCCTTCGCGCATGCTCGCGTAGGTGCGGCTGGAGAGGATCTTGGCCAGGTAGTTGGACAGGCCGCCGACATTGCGCGAAATCGACATGTCGTTGTCGTTGAGGATCACCAGCATGTCGGCGTTGACTTCCTGGGCGTGGTTCAACGCCTCGAAGGCCATGCCGGCAGTCAGCGCGCCGTCCCCGATCACCGCAATCGACTTGCGTGCGCTGTTCTGCAGACGGGCGGCAATGGCCATGCCCAGTGCGGCGCTGATCGAGGTGCTGGAGTGGCCGACGCCAAAGGTGTCGTACTCGCTCTCGCTGCGGCGCGGGAAAGCGGCGATGCCGTCCTTCTGGCGCAGGCTGAGCATGCGGTTACGGCGCCCGGTGAGGATCTTGTGCGGGTAGGCCTGGTGGCCCACGTCCCACACCAGCCGGTCGTCCGGGGTGTCGAACACGTAGTGCAGGGCGATGGTCAGCTCGATCACGCCCAGACCGGCGCCAAAATGCCCACCGGTCTGTCCCACGGTGTAGAGCAGTTCCTGGCGCAGTTCGTCGGCCAGGGTCTCCAGGTCGGCTTCGGCCAGCCGGCGCAGGCCGGCAGGCGTGTCAGCGCGGTCTAGCAACGGCGTGACCGGGCGTTCGCGGGGGATCTCTTGAAACGTCGTGGGCATCAGGCGAGTCGTTATAGGTGTGTGAAGACGCGGCAGTTTACCCCATTGTAGGAAATACTGCCCATTCAGACGGGTGTCGCACGAGGCTGCTTTGCAGCCCATCGCCGGCAAGCCAGCTCCCACAGGACCTTCACAGATCACAGGCCGCTGATGTACCTGTGGGAGGTGGCTTGCCGGCGATGGGGCGCGCAGCGGCCCCAATCAATCAGTTACGGCGTTCGACGATGTAACACGCCAAGGCCCGCAGCGGTTCGGCCGTTTCACCGAAGCCTTGCAGTGCGATCAGCGCCTGGTCGCGCAGTTCGATTGCATAGGCCTTGGCCGCTTCCAGGCCCAGCAGGGCCGGGTAGGTCGGTTTGTCACGAGCTATGTCGGCACCCTGGCGTTTGCCCAGGGTGACGGTGTCGCTCTCCACGTCGAGGATGTCGTCCTGCACCTGGAATGCCAGGCCGATGGCCTGTGCATAAACCTGCAGGGCATCCAGCTGCGCCTGTTCGGCACGGGCGCTGGCCAGGGCGCCGAGGCGTACGCTGGCTTCAATCAGTGCGCCGGTCTTGTGCCGGTGCATGAACTCCAGTGCCTGCTGGTCCAGCTTCAGGCCCACCGAACCGAGGTCGATGGCCTGGCCGCCGACCATGCCTGCCGGGCCGGCAGCCTTGGCAAGGGCCTGGACCATGGCCAGGCGAATGCTGTCGGCCTGCGGGCTCAGGCCTGGGTCGAGCAGGGCACTGAATGCCAGGCTCTGCAAGCCGTCGCCCGCCAGGATGGCGCAGGCTTCGTCAAATGCTTTGTGGGTAGTGGGTTGGCCGCGACGCAGGTCGTCGTCGTCCATGGCTGGCAGGTCGTCATGCACCAGCGAGTAGGCGTGGATCAGTTCGACCGCGCAGGCCGCGCCGTTGGCCTGTTCGGCCGGGGCGCCCAAGGCTTCGCAGGCGGCGTAGGCCAGCAGCGGGCGTACGCGCTTGCCGCCGTTCATCACGCTGTAGCGCATGGCGGCGTAAAGGCGTTCCAGCTCTTTGGACGGGGCAACGAACAGCGGTTCGAGGGCAGCGTCGACCCGAGCCTGGCAGCTGACCTGGTAAGTGCCAATCATGCTTCCGGCTCCGCGTCGAAGGGCTGCGCGGCCAGTTCGCCGTCGCGTTCCAGGAGGATTTGCACCTTCTGTTCGGCCTGGGCCAGGGCACCCTGGCAATCACGGGTCAGGGCGATGCCTTGCTCGAAGGCGGCCAGCGACTCTTCCAGCGACAACTCGCCGTTCTCCAGGCGCTCGACCAGTGCTTGCAGGTCTGCGAGGGATTGCTCGAAATCGAGGGAGGCTTTTTTGCGGGCCATGGCGACTTTCTCGGTGGCATTCAGAACGGCGCGACACTAGCAGAGCGGGGCGGGGGGAGCAAACTTCCGGGGTGATGCGGTTGGATTTGCGGGCCTCTTCGCGGGTAAACCCCCACAGGTATTGCACCGGTTCTGAACCCGGCGCGGACCCTGTGGGAGCGGGCAAGCCCGCGAATAGCCCCAAGGAGCTCTATCAGGCCGGCTCTGCTTCCCGTTCCAGCATCGCCTCACGGTACCGCGCCAACTCCTCGATGGTCAGCACCGGCAAGTTGTACTGGCGCGCATAAACCGCCACCTGCTCGCCACGCGCCATGCTGCCATCGGGGTTCATCAGCTCGCACAGCACCGCCGCGGGGCGCAGGCCGGCCAGGCGCGCCAGGTCCACCGAGCCTTCGGTGTGCCCACGGCGGGTCAGCACCCCGCCATTGCGGGCGCGCAGCGGGAACACATGCCCCGGGCTGACGATATGGCGCTGTTCGGCGCTGGACCGCAGTGCCGCGCCAATGGTGGTGATGCGGTCCTGGGCAGAAACCCCGGTGGTGATGCCTTCTGCAGCCTCGATGGTGACCGTGAAGCCAGTGCCGTGGCGGGCCTGGTTGTTCTGCACCATTGGCGCCAGTTGCAATGCGTCGACGGTGGCTTCGTCCAGGCACAGGCAGACGATGCCGCTGCAGTCGCGGATCATCATGGCCATGGTCTGCAGTGTTATGTTTTCGGCAGCGGCAATGATGTCCGCTTCGTCCTCGCGGTCGTCATCGTCAAGCAGCAGCACAGGGCGCCCGGCCTGGAAGGCGGCGATGGCGGCGGAAACAGCGGGGAATTGCGGATGGTTACGGGTGGACATGAAACGCTCCTCGTGAATGATCGATGAACGTCTCGGGGCGAACAAAATGCGCGCGCAGGGGCGCCCGGATGGCCCCTGCCTGACGCCTTCTTTCATCCGGACTATGACCGTCGGCTCTGGAGTTGCACCAGATCTGCTGACCCCCGGCATGGCCGGGGCGCTCGCGGGCTCATCTTTCGATTTACCGCCGGTGGGGACTTGCACCCCGCCCTGAAGACCGCCCAAGCATACAGCACCTTGCCACCCCGCTGGCAACCCACGGCTCTACGACCTTTGGCGGTATCATGCCGTCATGCATTCGAGGAACAAGCCCATGGATATTCTCCAGGTCGCCGGTGGCAAGCCGGTCAAGCTGTGGACCGATGGCGTGCCAGTCGAAGACGAGGCCCGCCAACAACTGCTGAACACGGCCAGGATGCCGTTCATCTTCAAGCACCTGGCGGTGATGCCCGACGTGCACCTGGGCAAAGGCTCGACCATCGGCAGCGTGATCCCCACGGTCGGCGCGATCATCCCCGCTGCGGTTGGCGTGGACATCGGCTGCGGCATGATCGCCGCGCGCACCTCGCTGCACGCCCGTGACCTGCCAGACAACCTGCATGGCCTGCGCAGTGCAATCGAGCAGGCGGTGCCGCATGGCAAGACCTTTGGCAAACGTGACCAGGGCGCCTGGGCCGATGTGCCGGCCAAGACTGACAAGGCCTGGGACCAGCTGGCCGGGCGGTTCAAGGCCATTACCGACAAATACCCGCGGCTGGAAAAGACCAATAACCGCCACCACCTGGGCACCCTGGGCGGTGGCAACCACTTCATCGAAGTGTGCCTGGATGAGGCCGACCGCGTCTGGTTCATGCTGCACAGCGGCTCGCGCGGTGTGGGCAATGCCATCGGCAACCTGTTCATCGAGCTGGCCCAGGCCGACATGCGCCAGCACCTCGCCAACCTGCCGGACAAGGACCTGGCGTACTTCGAAGAAGGCAGCCGCCATTTCGCCGACTATGTCGAAGCGGTGGAGTGGGCGCAGGAGTACGCCCGGCAGAACCGCGAGCTGATGCTGCTGGCCGTGGTCGGCGCTGCTCGCAAGGCGCTGGGCAAACCGTTCGAGGCCAGCCTGGAAGCGGTGAACTGCCACCACAACTACGTGCAGCGTGAGCAGCATTTTGGCCGCGAAGTGCTGGTCACGCGCAAAGGGGCGGTGTCGGCACAGAAGGGGGAACTGGGCATCATCCCGGGCTCGATGGGGGCCAAGAGCTTCATCGTGCGTGGGCTGGGCAACGAGGAGTCGTTCTGTTCGTGCAGCCATGGCGCCGGCCGGGTGATGAGCCGGACCAAGGCCAAAAGCCGCTTTACCGTCGAGGACCAACGGCGGGCTACGGCGCATGTGGAGTGCCGCAAGGACAAGGACGTCATCGACGAGATCCCGATGGCGTACAAAGACATCGACGCGGTGATGCGTGCCCAGCAGGCGCTTGTAGAGGTGGTTCATACCCTGCGCCAGGTTGTGTGTGTGAAGGGGTAGCGAGCAGTCCCTTAACTAACTACCACACAGTGCGCCGGGGGAATTCCTAGAGTGTCGCGCAGCCCACCTGGGACAGACACCTGAGGATTGCAGATATGGCCACGCTTTACCCGTTCACTGACAGCGACGTCGATGATGCCTTCGCCCAACTCGACCATGCACTGTTCGACAAGGCGCGCGAAGCTGATGGGCCTGAAAGTGGCCCAACCCCGAAAATGCTCATCGTTGCCGGTGCGCAAGGGTCGGGCAAGACCTACTTGCTGGAGAAGCAGTTGCTACCCAGCGAGCGCTACCCGAACCATGTGCGGCTGTACTTGCCCGAATTTCGCAAAATGCACCCGCACTACACCGAAATGAGCGAGCACGGTGTGCTGCATGTGTACGAGCACACCGAAGCCTTCATCAGGGCACTGAGCGGCAAGGTATTTGGGTACGCCTTCGCCAACCGCTACAACATCATCATGGAATCGGCCCTGGACGACGAAGCATTCGCCGGCTTCCCGCCTGCGGCCGTAGAGGCGGGTTACCGCTTCGAGATTCACATGATCGCCTGCAAGGTGGAATTCAGCCATTGGGCGACCCTCGACCGCGGCGTGAAGAGCGTCGCCAAGGGCGAAATCGAGCGATTCGTGGCGTTGTCGCAGATCCAGGCCTCACAGGCGAATGCCAAAAAAATCCTGAACGCTTTCGAACACGCCTGTACGCAGGCCCCTGGCTCGCAGGTCACGCTTTATGAACGTGGTTTCGAAACGGATCAGCAGAGCAAGGTGCTGTGCCACAGCACCTGTGATGCCCCTGGTGTGTTGACCCCGCAGCCGGACTACGATGGCCAGCCCTTTTTCCGGGCGCCTTACCATGACACACCGGTTGAAATCCGGCGCAGCCCTGAAGGCAACGACTCTGGCGCCTACCTGCAATTCTTCCAGGTCGTGCATGCCGGCATGCTTGATGAGCCGGTGCGCCAACAGATGGTCATGGCCTGCTGCAAGACCCTTGGCCGGAGCACCGACCTGGTACCCCGAATTTCCAGGGATGCCTTCCGCGACCTGAGCCAGTACCTGCTCAAGTACACCTACCCCTGATGACAAGAGGGCGCAGCAGGCCGGAGCCGAATAGGGCGTTATCTGGCCAGCTGCTCGATCACCGTCTTCAACGATGCCCCCAGCATTTGCCCATGGTCCAGCCCCTCGAACCGTTCGAAACGCACCTGCAGGCCTTTTACCTTGGCCAGGTCCGCTGCCAGTTCGCGCGCAGGTCTCTCGACATCGCCCTTTACCTGCGCCCTGGGGTTGGCAGGCTCCTCGCTGCCGCGCATCAGTAGCAGCCGCGCCGGGGTGTTGCCCAAGCGTTGTTCAAGCCCCTGCGCCTCATGCACGATTGCCCCGTCATGCCACCACAGCGAAGGGCTGGCCGCCGCGTAGTCACTGAACGCCCCGGGGCGGGTGAACAGCGCATGCAGCACGGCCAGCCCGCCGTAGGAATGGCCCCACAGCGTCTGTCGCTGCAGGTCGATAGGGGCCAGCCCGGCCACCATCGGCCGCATGCGCTCGGTCAGCAGGTCAAGAAATGCATCCACGCCACCACTGGGCAGGCCGGTCAGCGGGTCACGCTGCTCGGCCTGCCCAGGCAACGCCGGGGTATAGTCATAAGTCCGCCCCGCCCGCTCGATACGCTGCCCGGTCTGGTACCCCACGGCCACCAGCAAGGGCGCCTGGCCGGCGGCCAGTTTGGCCAGTTGCTGGCTGTTCAGCGCGCCGAGCGCAGCATTGCCGTCGAGCATCCACAGTACCGGGTACCCCGATGCTGGCGCCGGGCGGTTCGGCGTACCGACCCACAAACGGTAATGACGCTGGCCATCGGCCGAGTCCAGGTCGAGCTGGGTGAAGCGGTAGGCCAGGTCCTGACGCTGCAGCAGCGAGGTGTCCATCTTCTGGTTGCGCTCGGGCTGTGCCAGGGCAATGGGGGCTGCAAGGGCCAGTGCCAAAGCCAGCGTCAGGATCATCTTGCTCATCAGGCGTCTCGTCAGGGCTTTGCGAGGAACGCAAGGCTGGAACGCCCAGATGATAATCAGTCCTGATTGAGCGTAAAGCGCATTAACTTTCTAAACAGTCCCTGGCCATCGGCAAGGTCAGGTGCAGGCACAGCCCAGGGTGGCCATTGCTGGCCCACAAGCGGCCGCCTTGCAGCTCGATGGCGCGGCGGGCGATGGCCAGGCCCAGGCCGAAGCCCGCGCCACTGTCGGTCAGGCGCTGGTAAGGCTTGAAGATGCGTTCAAGGTCGGCGTCAGGTACGCCGGGGCCCTGGTCGCTCAGGTGCAGGTGCCAGCAGTCGCCTTCACGCCAGCCCTCCAGGCTGACCCGGCCCTCGGCCGGCGAGTGGCGAATGGCATTGCGCATCAGGTTTTCCAGGGCCTGGGCCAGGCTGTCCAGATGGGCCTGTACCAGGCAATCGGTACCAAGCGAACACGGCAGGCGTGCACGGTCCCAGCCACTTTCGAAGCAGGCGTCCTGGCACAGTGCCTCCCATACGGAAACCATCAGTATCGGCTCGGTCGGCAAGCTGGGCTGTTCGGTGTCCATCCAGGCCAGGTCCAGCGTGTCTTCCAGCAGCTTCTGCATGTCGGCGACTTCACGGTCCAGGCGCTCGCGCAACTGCAGCGGCGGCAAGTCGCTGTCATGGGCGATGCGCAACCGTGCCAGGGGCGTGCGCAGCTCGTGAGACAGCGTGCGCAGCAGCAGGCGCTGTTGCTCCAGGCTCTGGCGCAGGCGCCCGGCCATGTGCTCGAAGGCCTGTGCCAGTTCACCCAGCTCGTCACGGCGTGCCAGCAGGGGCAGGGCGGGGCTGTCGAGGTCATCGGCACGCAGGGCGTCGGCGCGGTCGCGCAGGCGGTTCAGCGGCACTACCAAGTGCCGGTACAACGCCAGGCCCAGCAGCAGGGCGAGCAGTGCAGGTGCAACGCCGTGGGTGATCACATGGGTCCATGGCGTCAGGCCGGTGGGCAGCAGGCGTTCGGGCAGTTGCAGCACCAGGCGGCCGCGCCCGGGGTGTTGCGGGAATTCGATGCTCACGTAGGGCAGCTCATCCTGCAGGCGCCGGCTCATGGGCCAGTCCAGTTTGCGCATGAAGGTCAGGTGGCTGGCCTCCTCGGCGCTCAGCGGCGTGGTGCCGAGGCTTTGCAGGTGTGGGCCGATCACCGCCACCCAGGTGTCCTCGGCCTGTTCCAGTTGCCTGCGCCAGGCCTCGGCGCCTACCGCACCGCCCTGGTTCCAGGCGTCTTCAGCTTGTTGCGCATAGCGCGCCAGGTAATCCTGGTCGGCCGGGGACAGAAAATAGGTGCTGCGCTCCACCGACAGGCCCCAGGTCCAGATCAGCCAGATCAGCAACAGGCAGAAGCTGACCTGCAGTACGGCCAGTTTCCACAGCAACGGGTGCCGACGCATCAGGGCTGTTCCGTGTCGACCAGGATATACCCCTGCCCGCGCACGGCCTGGATCTGCAGGTGCTGGGCACTGATGTCGGCCAGTTTGCGGCGCAGGTTGCACACGTGCACGTCCAGGCCCCGGTCCAGGCGGGTATAGGCCCGGTGCAGCACGGTCTGGTACAGGAAGGGTTTGCTCAAGGCTTCGCCGGGATGCGCCCGCAGCGTCACCAGCAAGCGGAATTCGGATGCGGTGAGGCCAGCGGCATTGCCGTTGTGGATAACGTCCTGGCGGTCGTGGTCCAGCATCACTTCGCCGACATCGGCACGCAGCGCCGTGCCGCGATCAAATGCCACGCGCCGCAGCAAGGCATCGACCCGTGCGTCCAGCTCCGCCAGGCTGAAGGGCTTGGGCAGGTAGTCGTCGGCACCACGGGTAAAGCCACTGATGCGGTCCTGCTCGGCGCCCAGCGCCGACATCAGCATGACCGGCACCGCCTGCTGCCGGCGCAACTCGTCGAGCAGGCTGAGGCCATCGATACCCGGCAGCATGATGTCCAGCAACACCAGTTCGAACGGTGTTTGCCGAATGGCGTCCAGGGCCTGGGTACCCGTGGCGCAGGCGTGTACCCGGAAACCGCGTTTGAGGAAATGGCGTTCCAGGTCCTGACGCAGGCTTGCGTCGTCTTCGGCGAGGAGAAGTGAGGTGGGCACGGGGAGCCTTGAATGAGAACCTGTATCAGTTACGAATCATCCCATTGCCAGCAAGGGAGGGCAACGCCTGGGTGTGTTAAGAAGGTTAATCCTGCTGCGCCCCCGTTTTCCCTCCGGTATCGTTCGCAAAAAGCAACTTGTTTCGTTTGCGAATTACTATCATTTGGGCGAAGGGTGTGTCATGAACGGTTTCAAAGGTGTGGGGAGCTCGCGACGGGCTCGGGGCTGGCTGGTGCTGGGGTTGCTGGCGCCGTTTTCGGTGTCGGCACTGGCCGAAACGGTAGCGACCCAGGCGGCAGCCGAGGACACCTCGCTCGACCTGCCGGCATTGACCATCGAAGGCAACCGCCTGTACGACATGCTGCCCTCGGAAGCCACCGGTGGCTACAGCGTCGATGCCGCGACCGTGGGCACCAAGACGCCAGCAGCGCTGAAGGACATCCCCCAATCGATCACCGTATACACCCAGGACTACGTCAAAGACCGCCAGTTCGTACACCTGGATGACCTGGCCAAGTACACCGCCGGCCTGCGTACCCTGACCAACGACAGCGGCCGGTCGTCGATCTACGCCCGTGGCTATGAGTACAGCGAATTCAACATTGACGGCCTGCCGGCGCCGATGGCCAGCATCTTCGGTACCGTACCGTCGCTGGCGGCGTTCGACCGTGTCGAAATCATGCGCGGCCCGGCGGGGCTGTTCAGCAGCACCAGTGAGCTGGGTGGCATCGTCAACATGGTGCGCAAGCGCCCGACTGCCGAGTTCCAGGGCCACGTCGAAGGCAGCTATGGCACCTGGGACACCAACCACGAAGAAATCGACCTGAGCGGGCCGCTGGATGACGCCGGTCGCGTGCGCGGGCGTTTCGTCGCGTCCCGTGACGACACCAATGGCGAAGTCGATTACAACGCCAACACCAGTAACAGCTACTACGGCGCGCTGGATGTCGACCTGGACGACGCCACCACGCTGTCGTTCGGCCTGATGCACGAAGTGAAGAACATCACACCGCACAATGGCTACCCGGCAACGTTGTCCGGTGATGTGCCCGACTTCAGCCATTCCCGTTTCCTGGGGGCGGACTGGAACTACTTCGACGGCAAGACCACCGACCTGGTCGCCGAGCTGACCCACCGCTTCGACAACGGCGGCTATGGCCGTATCGCGGCGCGTGGTTCACACCGCGACACCAATTACCTCTACGCCTTCACCGCCACCAATGCCACCACCGGTGCCAACTCCGAGCGCGCCAGCGCGCGCGACTTCACCCAGGACACTTACTCGCTGGACGCCAGCTACAGCCAGCCGTTCGAAACCCTTGGCCAGGTCAGCGAGTTTGTGGTCGGCACCGACTACAAGAACTACGACACCGAGTACCTCAACGGCACCACCAACCTGGGCGCCATCAACGTCAACACCTACTCGCCCAAGCAGTTCGCCAAACCGTCGCCCAACTACAGCACCGAGACCGGCATGCAGGAAGAGGAATACGGCCTGTATTCCAAGGTCACCTTCCGCCCGATCGAGCGCCTGGCGCTGATCGCCGGTGGCCGCTTCAGCTGGTACCGCGGTGATTTCTACACCACCACCCTGAGCAGCGGTGCCAGCACCAACGACAGCAAGCGCGTGGACGGCCACTTCACGCCGTATGGCGGCCTGGTCTACGACCTGACCGAGAACCATGCGCTGTACGCCAGCTACTCGCAGGTGTTCAAGCCGCAGTCCGACACCGACAGCAACGGCCGGGTGCTGAAGCCGCGTGAAGGCGAGCAGTACGAATTCGGCCTCAAGAGCAGCTACTTTGGCGGCGACCTGAATACCCGTTTCTCGGTATTCCGCCTGACCGACAAGAACCGCGCCACCACCGAGTATGACGAGGATGGTGTAGACACCAATTTCTCGATTGCCTCCGGCAAGACCCGCGTCAAAGGCGCGGAAGTGGAAGTGAGCGGCAAGCTGACGCCGAACTGGGAGTTGCTGGCCGGCTACACCTGGATGGAAACCGAAACCCTCAAGGGTGACGCCGAAACCACCTTCTTCATCATGCCGCGCAACCAGGCTTCGCTGTGGAGCAAGTACACCATCAGCCAAGGCCCGCTGACCGGCCTGGCCATTGGCGGCGGGGTATCGGCGATGAGCAGCTTCTATTCCGAGAATGGTGGCGTGCGTATCGATGCACCGGGCTATGCCACGGTCGACGCCATGCTGTCGTACCCGGTTACCTCGAAGCTGACGGCCACCTTCAACGTCAACAACCTGTTCGACCGGGACTACCTGTCGCGGGTGGGGTCGACGTCCACCTTCAACTTCTACGGGCCGTCGCGCAGCATGATGGTTGGCGCGCGTTACGATTTCTGATCAGCTCGTTCCGGCATGCGTGCGGTCCCTGTAGGAGCGGCCTTGTGTCGCGATGGGGCGCGAAGCGCCCCCGGCAATTTCAGCTTCATCGCAGATATTGTC